>JBDONA010001027.1:0-2869 GCA_039831575.1 Fuerstiella sp.
GCCGCCAAGAATCAGCGTAGCATCCTCAGGCAACTGCACAACGATATACGCGAACTCAACAGCTGGCATTGTCATCGCGGGTACCGTGTTCGGTCGCACGGTGAAACCCGGTGACCTTCGCGCGGCATAGTATTGAGCGGCCTGAGCCGAATACGCCGACTGAAGGTAACTGCCGGACGATGCGCCACCGCTGGAGGCACCGCCGCTGGAGGCACCGCCACTGGAGGCACCGCCACTGGAGGCGGAACCATATGATCCGCTGGAAGCACCACCGGTGGACCCACTGGAACCATGGAACAGTCCGTGCAACAAACCGCGATGTCCGTGGCCGGTTGAGCCGTAAGACCCTGTACTTCCACCCGTTGATCCGTGAGAGCCGTAAGATCCGCCCGAGCTGTCGGTCGACCCCAGGGAGCCGCTGGAACCGTTTGATGCGGCGCGACGTTCTGACCGCTGAATCAACCGTGCTTCGCGGCGAGAAATTCCGCCAGACGAGCCACCTGTGGAACCATATGAGCCGCCGCTGCTGGCGCTATCGATCTCGCTACCGTACGAGCCGCCGCTTGATCCTGTTGAACCCGCAGACCCGTACGAACCATGACTTCTGTGGCCCGCATCAGCATGCAGGCCAAATCCGAATACAGTCAGCGCGATCGTCGCTGCTGAAAAAACCAGTTGTTTCATTTGTAATCTCTCCTTCGTTACTACTCGGTAACGCCGCGATTTCCTGAACCTATTCGGCGCATTACCGCCATACTCCACAACCAGAAGATCCTACCTATCCGCACACTAACTTCAAACCAGACAGACATGGTAGTTTACGGGTTTTGTGTTCTTTTCCTTAGTGGGACAAAACGCATTGACATCTGTTGGCAGTCAAGGCCACCCAATAGAGGCCGCCAGAGCCGTGTTATCCGATGTCAGCCTGTGGAACTTGCAGGCGTCTGGGACGAATCGCCGTGGCAGAAGCCAGTCAGATCGCTTTGAAAAACAGCACTTGAGGACTCGGGCAACTGTGCCGGATACGGATCAAGGCCTGTGTCCGAAGCGAAGCAATTGCGCCGGCGGATGCCCGTCACCGGGAATTTCTGTCGATTCCGTCTGCAATCGTGGGGAGTGATGGGAGACACTTCGTTATGTTGCCCGGATCGAATCGGTTTCCATGAGTTGTTCGATCCGCAGGTATCCAGCGTCTTGTCCGTCACAGCGTGTTGCCATCAACATAGTTTCATACGAAGTTAAGGTCCGGATGTTTCGCAACGGTCGGTCGTTGCGAAGTTATGCGGGACGGTCCGTTGTTTTCCCGAAAGACATTAACCCTGCCTCACATGCCTGACGTCAAAGAAATCATCTGTGCAAACGCACCGGTCTCAGGGGACATCCGTCCACCTGGCTCCAAAAGCATTACCAACCGGGCGTTGATCCTGGCAGCACTTGCGGATGGCAGGTCTGAGCTGAATGGCGTATTGAACAGCCAGGACACTCAAGTCATGCTGGACAGTCTTTCGCGGCTGGGACTTCTGGTGGAAAATGATCTGCACGAAAGCAGATGTTCCGTCGGCGGTTGTGCCGGCCGCTTTTCCCAATCCAATGCCGATCTTTGGCTGGAAAACAGCGGGACCAGCATTCGGTTTCTCACGTCATTGTGCACGATCGGCGATGGGCAGTACCGACTTGACGGCGTGGAACGCATGCGCGAACGCCCGATTGCAGACCTGGTCAATGCGCTCAGTGCTCTGGGGGCCGAAGTTCACTGTGAAGACCAGACTTCAGGCTGTCCGCCGGTTACGGTGAACAGCAGGTCACATCGTCTGACAGGTGGTGTCGCGAACATCGCCGGCAATATCTCAAGCCAGTTTCTCAGCAGTCTGCTGATGACCGCTCCGGCCGCTGAGACCACGGTGCAGTTGAACGTTGAGGGCGAGTTGGTGTCAAATCCGTACGTAACAATGACACTGAAAATGATGGAGGCATTTGGTGTTCACGTTGAGTACCCGGAAGACCTTTCATCGTTTCTCATCGCACCTCAAAACTACCAGCCACAGTCATACGAAATCGAACCCGACGCATCGGCGGCCAGCTATTTCCTGGGAGCCGCGGCCGTCACGGGAGGCAGTGTGACGGTGCAGGGACTAACGAAGAACGCATTACAGGGCGACGTGCATTTCGCTTCGGCGCTGGAGCAGATGGGCTGCAAAGTCAAATGGAATAGCGCCAGCGTCACGGTCACCGGCAGGCCATTGCACGGTGTCGATATCGACATGAATGCGATCAGCGACACAGCTCAGACGTTGTCAACAGTAGCCGTATTTGCTGATTCACCAACGACAATTCGAAGTGTGGGGCACATGCGTCACAAAGAAACCGACAGGATCACAGCCGTCGTCACCGAACTTCGACGTGCCGGAATCCGGGCGGAGGAATTTGACGATGGTCTGCGCATTTACCCAGGGACACCTCAACCCGCCGAGATTCAGACCTATGACGATCATCGCATGGCGATGAGTTTTTCGCTGCTCGGTTTGCGCGCCAGCGGTATCCGGATTCTGGATCCCGGCTGCACGGCAAAAACATATCCCAACTACTTTGAAGATCTTGAAGCGCTGTGCAACGGCAATCTGCAGGCCTAGTGATTCGTCCAGACTTAATGTTGGGATAGCCGAAGTCGCCAGACTTTGGACGACATAAAGAAAATCCTCCAAACACTGGCGAGTTCGGCTACGGAACAACTCCAATTCTTAGCCTAACTTCCCCAGTTCGGATTGTATGTGCAGTGTTTTGTTTGGCCTGAGGCGAAAAGTTTCCACTACATTTGCTTCTGGATTATTTTCGAGGGCAGCGTGAGCCTCAGTTTCTCAAGGAGAATTTT
>JBDONA010000896.1:0-2869 GCA_039831575.1 Fuerstiella sp.
ATTTTGCTTGAGCACGCTGCTGATGGTACCAAAATTATCGTCTACCCGCCCCCGTTCATTAATATCCCGACGGCAGGGTATTTCCTGACACTTTCGTTTTTCAACACCCTGAATCGGCAGCTTTTTTCCGTGGGCTGTTCGCCGATTTTGCTCGGAAAAGTGTGGAGGGAAAAGAGCTATTTTACAGACTACTCGAGGCTGTCAAAAGCGGAACGGGAAAACGTATTTGCGGACGAAGTCTTCACGACCGACACGGAGTTGCTGAGATCGGCATACGCGTTGTTTGTTGATGATATCCGAATCACAGGCGCACATGAGAATCGCATACTTCGAATGACGGATGAGCTTGGCTTGGCTCGTGGTCAGATCGCGATGCTGCATTATGCACGCATGCAGATTCCAAACCTGGATCCCGCGATTGAAGATCGGATGAACAGTGCAGCGATGGCTGATTTGACTTATGTCACTGAGATGATCAACAGGAACGATTTTCGCTGGAACACTAGAGTGACGAAGCATGTGCTTTCGCTGCCACCGGTAAGCTTTGCGGAGTTTGTGGAGTCCATTCGAAGTCCCGACAGGGTGCGACTTCTGGATGGAGCTCTTTCCAATGGTTACGGCTATCTCCCGGAATTTCAGGGAAACGTTGAACGTCTGCTTTCTTTGTTGCAGCAATGATCAGTCGGTGTGAATCAGGTTCATGGCACAGATCGAAGTTGCGCCGTTAACCAGGTCGCTGGTCCTGAAAACGAAACGGGTCATGGACGCAGGGGTGGTTCACCTGAAAGGCATGACACACCTTGAAGTTCTCGCCATCATAAACACGCAGATCACAGACGCAGGGCTGGCAGAACTCAAGGCAGCACTACCTAATTGTGACGTAGGCAAATAACAAATGCAGGTCGTGAAGAAACTTCCACTCATATTCCTAACCCTACTCGCTGGCTGCACCGAACAGCCGCCAGGACTCTCCAGAGTCGCCGACCGCGATCCAATCGTCGAAACACAGACGCCCGTTCGCTGCCGAGGCATTCGTTTGATGCCTGCACTCGTGAGGACGGCAAGGTCGACAAATATCAGTGCGTCCGCTTCGACAGCCTGGAAAACGTTCCGAATCTAAGACTGCAGTTATGCAAGCGGTCTGCATTTTGGCCGTGCCAAACTGAAGTTTAAATCAACGCTAACAGATTCCATCCCCCGGCCAGTTTCTAATTCTTACAAGGATCCGATCTGGCCGTGTCGTTGTTGAGTTTCGTAGAAATGAGTCAATCAAGTTTGCGGAAGTTGCTTCGTTGCAGTCGTCTGGGACTTCTTCATCTTCTCAATCCCAATGAAGACAACAGGGCAAAGAACTCGCCTCCACAGAAGTCCCTACGTGTGGGTCCCTTGGGCGAATTCCTCGAACGCAACTGTGGGAACCAAAGTGTAGTACGGCGACTGAGAAGTTCGTTTGCGCAGCTAGAGACGGAATTAACAAATCGAGGAATCGCACACGGCGATCTACAGAATGGAAACGTCCTAGTCTCGCAACAAGGAGATTTGCGCCTTGTAGATTATGACGGGATGTTTGTGCCGGGAATGCAATCGGGAGCCGGTTCTGAACTTGGACACAAACACTTCCAGCACCCTTTAAGAGATGCAACTCACTTCTCAAAAAACATTGATCGTTTTTCGTTTCTTGTAATCGATTTATCACTTTGGACGATAACGCTTCGCCCAGATTTATTCCGGACGTTTTCAACTGGCGAATGACTTTGCGGAGCCTTCGTCTTCAAAGATATTTCGCACACTCGAAACTGTTGGCGATCCTGCGTTCCAAAAAGCGGGTAGGAATTTCGCAGCGATTTGCAAGGCTCCCATTTCTGCTATCCCCTGCCTTGAAGATTTTCTTGACGGACGAAATATCCCAACGGCATCGTTGCCCTCAGTAGTCGGGGTCGGTCCGCAGCCATATATCGGGGCACTACCCGTGATTGATGCGGGTAACTTTCAGGATGTCAGCCGCTGCGATCGCGATTGGACTGGACAGCTCCGTCCGAACACGTTGCACCAGTTCGATTGCCCAGTGCCGCGAGAAACTTTCTTCCGCTGAACCCGATCTGGTTGGCGGGTGCAGTAACGGACGGTTGCGCGAATGGGAGAGATGGGTTAACGTGGCGATGTTACTGACATTTTGCCATGGAGGTGCGCGATGAACTTTGCAGAACTGAGTCCGGAAGAACGCTTGATTGCTGAGCAGGCGGTTCTGAATTTACGAACGTTGAACAGTGCGGCGGATGCGGCGGTCGACGGAACCGTGTTCGCCATCGCTGAACAGCTGGCCGTTGAGCAGGGACGAGAATTGACACGTAAAACACTGCAGGCAACGCTTAACGTCCAGGTGAAAAGCGTCGAAAAAAAAGTGGTGCCGCCAGGGTCTGCGAATGTGGGTTGAAGAAGTGCCATCATGGTCGCCGATCGCGAGATGTGATGTCGACCGCTGGTAATGTTCGACTGTCCCGCATCTATCTGAAGTGCGTCCAGTGTGCCGTCGGCGGGTACGCGGCCGATGATCGTCTGGGCATTGACGGTCGCTACAGCGTGGGGACTCAACGACTTGCCTGTTTGGCAGCAGTCAGCTGGTCGTACGACATGTCGTCCGCACGACTGGAAGAACTGTGCGGTCTGCGGATGGCGGACAATACGATTCGTCAGATTGCTCAGAAACATGGTGCGGCGATGAACGTGTGGCAGAATTCCGAGCCACAGGCATGTCGCGAGTATCGTGAAGCGGGCGGACAGCTTGAATTCACGACAGACGGAACGTGCGTAAACACCACGGAAAGCTGGCGTGAAATGAAGGTCGCCATTTTTTCGAAGCGACCTCAGG
>JBDONA010000805.1:0-12746 GCA_039831575.1 Fuerstiella sp.
TTTCGCCTCAGGCCAAACAAAACACTGCACTTACAATCCGAACTGGGGAAGTTAGGTTAGCATTAGTAATCTTAATGTGGATGCAGCACTAGCCCTGAGTGCAAACACTGCCAACAACCGGCGGCTAGCGCCGTGCCGCTGACACGAACAAATGACCCCCGCCTCCGGGCTGGTCCCGGTGATTTGCAGGCTTCTGCACTACTATTACAGTTTTCAAAAAGATGTGGTCGTTGGGCTCGTGGGAAAGCGACTCTCGCAAAGAGGATGATGTTTGCCGCGGCCACAAGTCAGCGTTATTCGCTGTATTGCAGGCATCGAGGAAGACGGAATAGTGCAAAAGCCCGTGAACCACCCCGGCGAGCGAGGTGGCGGTGCGATCAGCAGGACGCGCACAAGGGACGATCTTCATCTGTTCGGAGGCCGCGACTTACACACCAGTCGACGACATCGCGCCGCAACGTCGTGGAACATGAATCAGAAGTGCCGCCGCTCATTCGGCCTTGTCAGAAATGTCAGACCGATTCCACGCCCCGTCCCAGTGA
The DNA here is from genome assembly GCA_039831575.1 of Fuerstiella sp. Taxonomy (GTDB): domain Bacteria; phylum Planctomycetota; class Planctomycetia; order Planctomycetales; family Planctomycetaceae; genus Fuerstiella. The sequence goes on from JBDONA010000805.1 coordinate 543, forward strand.
ATTCGCTCGACGGCCTGGTAAGCTGCCTGCTTCGCGTCCGCGATGCTGTCTCCCATCGCTGTCACACCCAGAACCCGACCGCCGTCCGTCAAAACGTCCATGTCTTTTGCCGTAGTTCCGGCGTGAAACACCTTTGTGTCCGAAAGCCGGTCGGCTTCGTTGATTCCGGTGATAGCGCTGCCTTTGGGATAGCTGCCAGGATACCCATCGGAAGCCATCACCACGCACACGGCCGGTCGCTCATCCCATTCCAGTCCCTCAAGTTCAGCCAGTCGGCCGGAAGCGGCCAGCGACAGTATCTGTGCGAGATCCGTCTTCAACCTCATCAGCACGGCCTGAGCTTCCGGGTCGCCAAACCGAACATTGTATTCGATGACTTTCGGTCCCTGTTGCGTCAACATCAGCCCCGCGTACAGCACACCGGAGAACGGATGACCTTCCACGCGCATCGTGTGGATCGTGGGAACGAGAATGCGGCGAATGATGTCGTCCATGATCTCTTCAGTGACCACCGGAGCCGGGCTGTATGCTCCCATGCCGCCGGTATTTGGTCCCAGATCACCATCATGTGCACGTTTGTGATCCTGAGATGTCTCAAGTGGAATGATCGTATCGCCGTCCACAATCGCCAGGATACTGGCTTCCTGCCCGACAAGACATTCCTCGATGACGATCGTCTGTCCGGCCGGCCCGAACAGACCGTCCTGCAACATTTGCGTAGCCGCAGCTTTTCCTTCCGTGCAGTCCTTACAGACATGCACTCCTTTCCCCGCCGCCAATCCGTCCGCCTTGATCACGACCGGAACTTCCTCCAGTGCGTCCAGATAGGCGTGTGCCTCCTCCAGCCTCGTAAAACTTTTGGACGCCGCTGTCGGAACGCCGGCCTTCTTCATGATTTTCTTCGAGAACGCTTTGCTGCCTTCCAGGCGAGCGGCCGCCTTGCTGGGGCCAAAAATCTTCAGGCCATGCGCTTTGAATTCATCAACAATCCCGGCCACCAACGGGACTTCCGGGCCGACCACGGTCAGGCCGATATCGTTGTGCTTGGCGAATGACATCAAACGGCCGAGATCGTCCGCCGCGATATTGACATTTTCGCCATCGAAGGCTGTGCCGGCGTTTCCCGGCGCGCAATAAACTTTTTCGACGGCCGGAGACTGAGCCAGCTTCCAGACCAATGTGTGTTCACGACCACCCTGACCGACAACCAGAACCTTCATCGAAAACCCCGCCCCTGTTAAAACAAAAACTCGAACGAAACATCACCTCAGAGCATGCGAGTCGACGCTCGAAACCCGGACACAGCCCCCGTCGCTTGCGATACCGGGCTAAATGACAGGATTCCACTGGAAAGACGCCCAGCGTGCGGCAGCATAGCCAACATTGGACGCTTGCAAAAGGTGCCGCGCCATCGGATTGCAGTTTAGAGCCGGGCCACCCCAATCCATCATTTTTCCGTGGCGGATGGGAACGCAGATTCGGTTGACGTCCGTCATACGGCTGCCAGCACATCGCAGAGCACAAGCGTGATATTGTCTTTGCACCGCCGTTCAGTGCCTGCTCAACCAGCTGATCGCACGCAGCCTTAACCTGTAAGATTCTTAAACTTGTTCGACAGCGACCTCGATTTGGCTATCGCCGAATCGCCGTGCTTCTTCGACGAACTGGTGAAGTGCTCAACGACAAACGCATGTACCGACTGACTCACCATTCTGAGATCATTTGAAATGAACGGCGAGAGCTTTCGTTTCAAAGAGTCGATGAAACAGAAACAGCAGCCCGGTCAACAGGCCTGACGGCAGCTCAGAAAGGCTGAACGACGACTACGCCCTCAGTCGTCCAACACTCACCAGGTGGGTCCATTTTACGCGCCGAGGTGGGTCCGTTTTACAAGGCGATCTCCACAAGGGCTTTAGATTTCTGGAAGCGGTCTGAAAACCGTTGTTGATTAAGTTGATGGGAATGTTAGTTGCCATGACCACCAGAACCCCCGGTAAAACCCGGTGATTCACTCTCTGCAATTGCAAGAGTTGAATACGGAAATGCAAAGTTGTGGAAGCGGAGATACGAAGCCAATAGATCAACGAGTGGAAAAAGAATCAGGCCTGCTCAAGGCTCTTCAAACCGTTGAGTTCAAGTGACCAGCCAGAAAACTCACCAATGACCTCCCCCGCTGCATCTTCAATCGAATGAAACTCGTTTAGCCAAACGAAAGTGGAATTCGCCAGAAAGCTTCTGGCGATTTCTTTGGTCAGTAACATTTGAAGTCTCGAATGTTTAGAGCGTGAAAATATTCCCCGGCGGGCACTATCTCCGCCGAACAAATGACTGGCGATCTATGTGGTGGTGGAATGACACAAAACTCTGATACAGCGTCTGAGGGATTCTAATCAGCTTGCGGCAGACGTCCACGACTGACATGCCGGCCGACTCTGAGGTGGTCACAGTTTGACGTACAGGTCTCGGGCTTACTCTGGCTGGTTGAGATGACTTTCGAAAGTGGCTGGAGTGAGATACCCGAGCCGTGAGTGTTTGCGTTCGAAGTTGTAGTAGGTCACATAGCCATTGTATGGGCCGAAAACAGCATGTTCTCTACGGAGCAGGTCAGACTCTTTGTGCGAAGTACCGTCGATGAGGCGGACCTGAGGACGACCAGGAGAACCCAATTTCGACGCCAGTGCGCCGCCCTGTACGGTTGGGTCGGCCCGCGAGGTTTGTCTACAAAGGGTGACGGGGCACACCATTTGCGTATGCTGTCCTATTGGCAGTCTGTGAGTGTTTCGTTAGTGCTCTTACGCCACGGTGGGCGGCACGGAGTCGGGCACAGCCACGAAAGAGTTGCCAGCGTGTGTCGCAATCTGTCACAAAACAACTACAACACAATTCAGTTTCCAAGGCGGATTACGCAGATGCCATTGGCTGCAGTCATGATCCTCATCAGGGAGTACGAATCTTGAATCAACGTCTTTTCATCTGGTCCCTGACGGCGTCGCTCGCAGGATTCCTGTTTGGGTTCGATACCGTTGTCATCTCGGGAGCGGAAAAGACGATCCAGTCGCTGTGGAAACTGGGCGACTTTCAGCACGGGCTGGCCATGAGCATGGCGCTCTGGGGCACGGTCGTCGGGTCGCTGCTGGGGAGTCTGCCCACGGATCGGTTCGGGCGCACCAGGACCCTGCTGTCGATCGGCGTCTTGTACTTTGTTTCTGCTGTCTGGTCCGGTCTGGCGAACGATGTGAATTCGTTCATGGTCGCTCGGTTTATCGGGGGATTGGGTGTCGGCATCTCGACGGTTGCGGCACCGCTGTACATCTCCGAGATTGCTCCGTCGAAGTATCGAGGCCGATTGGCCGGAATGTTTCAGTTCAACATTGTGTTTGGAATTTTGATCGCCTTTGTTTCCAACACGTTGCTTGGCGGAATCGGTGAGAACGGGTGGCGGTGGATGCTGGGTATCGAGGCGATTCCAGCATTGATCTACAGCGTGTTGTGTTTTGGACTGCCGGAGAGTCCGCGTTGGCTGATCGGACGAAAAGACGATCGCACTGCCGGCGTCGCAGTGCTGCGTCTGATCCATCCGGATGCCACGGACACGGACATCGAAGCGAAAGCGGATGAGATTGCGGCTGTCGCGCACGAAGCGTCCAGCACGGGCGGCTTCTGGAGCACTCGGCTGAAGACGCCTATCCGGCTGGCGCTTCTGATTGCGTTCTTCAATCAGCTCTCCGGCATCAACGCGATCCTGTATTTCGCGCCGCGAATCTTTGAAATGACAGGTCTGGGCGAGAAAGCGGCCTTGCTGCAGTCGGTCGGCATCGGCGTGACCAATCTGGTCTTCACGTTTGTCGGTCTGTGGCTGATCGACCGGCTTGGTCGCAGAACGCTGCTCTATATTGGATCGTTTGGCTACATCGCATCGCTTGGACTTTGTGCATGGGCGTTCTCTACAGGAAACTTTGCCATTGTTCCCGGATGCATCTTCGCGTTCATCGCCGCGCACGCCGTCGGACAGGGGGCCGTGATCTGGGTGTTCATTTCGGAGATCTTTCCGAATCGGCATCGCGCTCAGGGGCAGTCGCTGGGTTGTTTCACGCACTGGATATTTGCCGCACTGCTGACGCTGTTTTTTCCGTCAATGGTGACGCTGTTTGAGCCCGGTTACGTCTTCGGATTCTTCTGTTTCATGATGGTTCTGCAGCTTGTCTGGGTAAAGGCCATGGTGCCGGAAACAAAAGGACGACCGCTGGAGCAGATCGAGCACGAACTCGGGATGGCCGAATGAAACGACCGGCCGTTTTATCGCTTGGCGAAGTGCTGTGGGATCTGTTCCCGGAAGGCGAACAGTTCGGCGGCGCGCCGGCAAATTTTGCCTGTCACGCAGCAATCCATGGGGCCGATGTCACGATGGTCAGCGCAGTGGGTGAAGACCGGCATGGACGCCACGCCCTGGACATACTTGAGGGTTACGGCATTGACGTGAGTCTGATGCAACTTGTTCCCGATGCCGCCACTGGCACCGTGGGGGTTGAGCTCGATTCAGATGGCAGCCCAACGTTTACGATTCACGAAGATTCTGCATGGGATCGCCTCGGCTGGAGCGATCAACTTGAGGCACGGGTCGCCGCAGCGGACGCGGTCTACTTCGGGACACTGGGGCAACGGTCCGAAGTGTCGCGTCTCACGATTCGCCATTGTCTGAAAGCCGCACGCGCCGCGGGCATCCCTCGGGTCGTCGACATCAATCTTCGCCCGCCATTCTTTGACTCGGAACTGATTCGCGAGTCTGTCCAGCACGCCAGCATTCTAAAACTCAGCGACGAAGAATTGTCCGAAGTCTGCACCGCCTGTGGAATTGATGACAGCGATCCAGCTGACGCACGGCTTCGTCAGCTACTGGGGGCGAATAACCTGGATCTTGTTGTCATGACGCGAGGTGCGGAAGGAGCAGTGCTCGCGTCGGCCGATGAAATCGTGGAGCAGCCGGGGATTTCAACGACCGTCCGTGACACCGTCGGCGCCGGCGACTCGTTTACGGCCGCATTTTTACTGGGTCTGTTACGCGGCGAATCCCACGAGAGGATTCTGCACAAATCCTGTGTGATCGCAGCCGCTGCCTGCGCCCACTCCGGAGCCGTTCCCGGGTCACAGACAGCCGAAACATTACCGACGGAATGAAGCCGAAACAGATTGCCTGACGCAGAGACCAGGAGTCCGACGATGGCTTTTCCTCAGCGTCTCGGCGCCTCTGCGCGAGAATTCGTTCGACATGATTCAAAGGGTCGATAAGCAAATACAGGAGCGTCGATATGAACTCATTACTTGCAACCTACTGCAGTCCATGCGTCTGTCTTTGCTGGCTGCTTGCCGGAGTCAGCTCAGCTCAGGATGCCGTTCGCCCCGACATCGTCGTGGCCGACTTTGAAGGCGACACCTACGGCAAGTGGAAAGCAGAAGGGGAAGCGTTTGGTGAGGGTCCGGCCAAAGGAACTCTGCCTCGGCAGATGCAGGTCAGCGGGTTCAACGGCAATGGCCTGGTCAACTCGTTCTTCAGAGGAGATCGCACCACCGGCACGTTGACATCGCCGCCGATCAAGGTGGAACGGGATTACCTGACATTTCTGATGGGTGGCGGTGGGCATCCCGGGAAAACGTGCATGAACCTGCTGGTCGCTGATGTGATCGTGCACACGATCACCGGCGATAATACGCAGGCTGGCGGTAGCGAGGAATTGACTCCGGCGTTCTGGAACGTCAAGGACCTGGCGGACAGGACGATCACGCTGCAGATCGTGGACGCCATGACCGGAGGCTGGGGACACGTTAACGTGGACCACATTGTGCAGACAGACAGGAAACCGAAAGTACCGTCGTTTGCGCGACGGGAAAAGGCTTTCACTGTGGAGCATCGGTTCCTGATCATACCCATTCAGAACAAGGGCAAAGCGAGCGGTCGGATTCAGCTGTTCGTCGATGATCAGGAAGTTCGCAACTACGGGTTGAATATTGCCACGTCGGCCGACACAACTGACTGGTATGCGTTCTTCACGATCGACGCTTACAAGGGTCAGAAAGCACGCATCCTGGCGAACAAAGTCACCGAGGAAGGATTTGCTCTGGTTCAACAGTCCAACACGATCCCCGGCGAAGACATGTTTTATCAGGAGCCGCACCGTCCGCAGTTCCACTTCACGCAAAAGGTCGGCTGGAACAACGACCCCAACGGAATGGTCTACCACGACGGCCTGTGGCACTTCTTCTTTCAGCACAATCCGGTGGCCCTGCCGTGGGGCAATATGACGTGGGGCCATGCCATCAGCAAGGACCTGCTGCACTGGGAACAGCAACCCAACAAGCTGTTTCCGAACACAATGGCAGTCAAAGCCTGCTTCTCTGGTGGGGCGACCGTGGATACGAAGAACACGGCAGGCTGGGGAAAGAACACATTCGTTGCTTTCCTGACCGACACGGGTGCCGGTGAATCCATCGCCTATAGTACGGACGGCGGCAAGACATTCACGTGGTACGAGAAGAATCCTGTCGTCAAACACAAAGGTCGCGACCCGAAGGTCATCTGGTACGCATACGACGAAGACGACAAATCGCTGAATGACGCTGCGAAGACGCTCGGCGGTCACTGGGTGATGGTTGTCTACGACGAGCAGAAAGAGCATGGTAGAAACGCAGCGTTCTATACGTCGACGAATCTTAAGGACTGGACTGAACAGAGCCATCTGCCCGGTTATTTTGAATGCACCGAACTGTTCGAACTACCAGTCGTTGGCAATGGGAAGAGCAGCCGCTGGGTCGTCTTTGCAGCGGACGCCAAATACGCGGTCGGCACGTTCGACGGAAAAACATTCACTCCGGAACACGAAGGCAAACATCAGGTTCATTGGGGGCCGTACTACGCGTCTCAGACATTCGACAATGCGCCCCACGGTCGCAGAATTCAGATGGGCTGGCTCCGAATCGGCTCACCGGGACCGTACAATCAGCACTTCAGTTTTCCGCATCGGCTGACACTTCGAATGACCGACGACGGCATTCGCATGTTCGTAAACCCGATCAGGGAGATTGAAGACCTGCGAACAATCAGCAACGAGGCTGAGGCGCGTACGCTTACGGCAGACAAGTCATCGAGGCTGCGCGTCGGAAGTGACTTGCTTGATGTTCGCCTGGTCGTTGAAGTCGGAGACGCCTCGGCGATCGACCTGAAGCTTCCGGGGCGAACGATCAGGTACGACGTGAAAACGCAAAAGCTGAATGATACGCCGCTCCAGCCTGTGAACGGCAGGATCAGCATCCAGGTACTGGCAGACCGTTCACTGACCGAAATTGTCGGCAACGACGGAAGAGTCTTCATCACCAGCGGCGGGCCTGCAAAGCAGGACGGGGGCGAGGTGTCCGTGACCGCTCGCGGCGGCAACGCGAAGCTGATTGTCTTTGAAGCTCACGAGTTAAAGTCAATTTGGAACGACTAGATTGCACCGTGTGGCTCCGACAGGAAAACGGACTGACCGTGCATGACGGACTTGACAGTCCATCCCGTTTAAACGTGTTAGGCGAAATAAAACCCGATCGTATATGCCGGCAATCGCATTCGGATTGCGTGGATGAGCACAGATCACGAAGCCATCGAACAATATGCAACTACGAACAACAGTTATTCCACTGCTGGTAATCTCATCCCTGAGCGCGAAGCTCGCTGCGGATGAATTGCCACGCTTGCCCCCGGAGCTTGACCCGGTCAAGCAAAGCTACGCGGAGCAGAAGAAACTTCCTGATCTGCCAGAGTCCTATGTCAGTACATCACCGCAGGATCTGGGCGACGGACTGCAGGTGGGCACGCTGGACGTGCCGGGTACAAAGTCAGCTGTCCAGGCACTGGTCACTGATGACAAGGCGGGCAAATATGGGAATCTCGACAGTCTTCTTCTGTGGAAGGACGGGAAGTTGCTGTTCGAGATGTACAACCGTGGCGGGCGGGTGAACGGGCCGCACTATGCGATGTCGATCACGAAGACGCTGACTTCGGTCACACTGGCGCGAACGATCCAGCTGGACCTGTTGAGCATGGAAGATCTGGACAAACCGGTCATCAGCTTCATGCCGGAAATTGATCGGTCGAAAATTCAGCCCGGCGTTGAGACGATCACTCTCAGAGACGCGCTCTACATGAGGTCCGGTTTGCGGTTTGCAGAAAAGAACCTGCAGACAACTCTGGGGGCCGACAATCGGGGGCAAATGTACTTCCAGAAACTGTTCCAGCGGACAGCTCCGGTGACACCTGAGAGTAAAGCATACAAATACACGGGCACTGACCCATCTCTGATTATGATGATCATGGACATTAGGACGGCCGATCCTGTGCAGGAGTTTATCGCGAAAGAACTGGCTGCAAAGTTTGGTGCCGTCTACAGCTGGGATAATCAGGGCTGTGGCATCCCCAAGTGTGGCGCGGGCAGTAACTTCACATCGCGGGCGCTGCTGAAGATTGGAACCGCTATCATCCAGGGTGGCAAATACAACGGAGAACAGCTGCTGTCTGCCGAATACGTGCAGCAAGTCATGGACACCAGCAAGGGGCCGGGGTACTTCTATTACTTCCACAACCGCAGCAAGGGGGCCGCCCGTGGAAAGGTGAACTTCATCAGTGGTATTGGAGCGGGCGGTCAGTACATGGCGACGTTTCCGGAGCTGAATATCGTGTTGGTCGCGACCGCAGATAATAAGAAGGCGATCGGACTTCCGCTCAAGGCCGCCATGGAACACCTCATTCCGCTGTTTGAAAAGCAGTGATTCTTGAGACGCTTGACGGGCGGCTTGTCGTGAATAACTTTGTTTCACAGCCAGTGCTTTTATGAAACCAATGACCTGTGGTACGTGACATGGTGGAAGCGGATCGAACGCGCACAGCCGCCGTTCGCGTGGCCCTGGGAATCGTCCTGTTCGTGGGGACGCTGTGTGTCTATTCGCCCGCAATGCAGGCAGGATTTATCTGGGACGACGATGACCACATCACATTAAACAAGACACTGCACGAACCGGACGGCCTGCGGCGAATCTGGTGTGAACCCACATCGATTCCACAGTATTACCCGCTCGTCCACACCGTGTTTCGAATCGAATACGGGTTCTGGCAGTTGGACGCTCAACGTTACCACGTGACGAATATCGTCGTCCATGCGCTGTCGGTACTTCTGCTTTGGAGTTTGCTGCGCTGGCTGCGAATCCCCGGTGCGTGGCTGGTGGCTGCTGTGTTCGCCGTCCATCCGGTCCATGTGGAATCGGTTGCATGGATCAGCGAGCGAAAGAATTTGATGTCGTGCTTTTTCTATCTGGCATCAGCAAACATATTTCTGCGCTGGTACGGAGTGTCGGAAGATAACGCACTGCAGCGAAAAAACTACGTCTGGTACGGTGTGTCTTTGTTGCTGTTCCTGTGTGCGATCCTGAGCAAGACCGTTGCCGGGTCACTGCCGGCCGCCCTGCTGCTGGTGATGTACTGGAAACGCGGACGGATCACCGCACGGGATATCGCACATGTGCTGCCGATGTTTGTGTTGGCCGTGCCACTGGGGCTGACCACGGCATGGCTTGAGCGGCATCACGTTGGCGCATTGGGCGCCGATTGGGATTACTCTACGTCCGAACGATTGCTGATTGCCGGACGCGCTGCCTGGTTCTACTGCTTCAAGTTGATCTGGCCGAGCAATCTGACGTTCATCTACCCGCGCTGGCAGCTTGATTCCGGAAATCTGATTCAGTGGCTGTATCCCGGTGGCGTCGCCGTGTTGCTGATGGTGTTGTGGTTGTGTCGGAAGCGTATCGGCCGTGGGCCGATTGTCGCCGTGTTGTTCTTTGGGGGAACTCTGTTTCCGGCCCTTGGGATTTTCAATGTATTTCCGATGCGCTATTCCTTCGTTGCCGATCACTTTCAATATTCGGCCAGCATTGGGTTGATCGTGTTGCTGGTGGCGGGCGGCCGAACGATCGTCGCTGCCTCAGGCGCACTTAGGCAGTTCGCAACGATCAGTGCCGTCGTGATCCTCCTGACGATGGCCGCACTTTGCTGGCAGCGTTGCCACGTGTACCGCGACATCGAAGAACTCTGGACGGACACGATCAGCAGAAATCCTGACTGCTGGATGGCACGCGCCAATCTGGCTGACGAATATGTCCAGCGAGGGCGACTGTATTCCTCACTGCAGCAGTACCAGATTGCGTGGCAGCAGCTTGGAACGAGTGGTCTGAAAGAAGCGCCGGAGTTTGCCAGAATTCAGAACAACTGGGGCATGACTCTCGGCTCGCTCAATCGCTGCCCGGAGGCGATTTCCCACTTTCAGGCGGCGATCTTTCATGCACCGGATGATGAGCTGGCACACGCCAATCTGGGAAACTGCATGGAGATCATGCAGCAATTCAAGGAGGCCGAGTCGAATTATCGGATAGCGCTGCGAATCAATCCGAATTCAAGCATCGCACATGGACATCTGGGAAGGTTGTTGTTGCTGCAGGGCGAAACCGCTCGAGCGGTGACTCATCTGCAGACGGCGGTCCAACTTGACCCGGAGCACAATCAGGCGAGGGATCTTCTTGATCACATACGCTCCGGAACTGAATAGGACAGAGAGTGTGTCATCCACGTTGCCTGACGCAGCTGGAAGAGACGCTTGATCGGGCCCCGGCTTCCAGATACGGTAACCCGGAAATATTCACACCGCACTTTGACCAGTTTGCAACAGAAGCAACGACGTTCATGCGGGCCTATTGTCAGTCCGCTGTGTGCGCTCCGTCGCGGGCCAGTGTGATGACGGGGCTTCGGCCCGACACCAATCACGTGTGGGATCTGAGGGGTAAGTTCAGGGTCAATCTTCCGGACGTGGTGACAATCCCACAGCATTTTCATCAGCACGGTTACCACACCGTTTCGATGGGCAAGTTTTTTTATAATTTCATGCCGGACCGGGTGTCCTTTGACGAGCCGGACCTGCGATCCGAAAAATACATGACGCCGGAAATGATTGATCGTGAGCCGGAATCGTTTTATCACGATGAAGCGTTGAATGCCGAGTTGGCGCAGGTCAGGCAACGACGCCTCGCGAAAAACCCCAAAGCCTATGGCGATGGCTGGGCGTATGGTCGTGCGACGGAGTCGTGTGATGGATCTGACAACGAATTCTATGACGGGGCCCAAACGGAGTTGGCGATCGAAACCATGCGACGACTGAAGGAACAGGATCAACCGTTCTTTCTGGCGCTTGGATATTATCGACCCCATCTGCCATTCGTTGCGCCCAGCAAGTACTGGGACCTGTACAAACGAGATGAACTCTCTATGGCAAGCAACCCGTTTCTGCCTAAAGACGCGCCGGTGATGGCTATGAACTCGGCCTATGAATTGACGGGATGTTACGACTTCGAACACGTTAAACATCCTTCGGTGGCCGGATTGACTGAGGCAGAGGCACGGTTACTGAAGCATGCCTACTACGCGTCGGTCACCGGCCTGCTGCGAGCCGAACACGGCTTCCACAGAATCCGAGGATACAAGGACCTCCCTAAGCGGCTCGAAGCTTTCCCGCGAACTCCTTGACAAATAAACTCTGTCTCGCTGAAATCAATTCTCAAGCCAATACCGTCACTCACGTTTCAACTACCGACGGGACACCCTCAGCATTGCAGGAAATTCTGTGAGTGATGGATTGAATGAGGCCGGAATCGTCCAGGGTCTTCGAAGTGGAGACCGGGATGCCTGGGACGCGCTGTGCCGACAGTACAGCGGTCGAGTCTGGCGGTACGTCGCAAGATTGGTGGGCGATGACGCGGACGCGGTGGCGGATGTGTTTCAGGAAACCATGCTGGCCGTTGCCAGGCCTTGCCGAGGACACCAGACTATGGGCGTGCCTGGCGAGGATCGGCCACAACCAGGCCTCGCTGTATTGGCGAAAGCGATACCGAGACCAGGGAACCAGTTTCGATGCGGACCTGTTAACCGACGGATCAGAAAACACTCCGATTGAAACGCTCACTCGGTTGGAAACGGTTGCGGCCATTCGACATTTATTAGCACAGTTGAGTTCGGAGCAGGTCGCGATTCTTACCGCGAAGTATCTTGACGGTCTCAGCGTGGCTGAGATTGTCAGCGCAATGGGGGGGGACTATCGAATCCGTTCGCTCGCGTCTTGCCCGTGCTCGTCGGGA
>JBDONA010000591.1:0-2863 GCA_039831575.1 Fuerstiella sp.
GAGGAACTGACCGACTTTGGGGAAACGCTTAATGTCGTGAATTTCGTAGAGCATTGTCATCGCCAGAATGCGTCCAACGCCAGGGATGGTCTGTAGTCGGAACAGCGTGTCCGGGGCGTCGACTTTACCCGAGGCGCAGGCAGTTTATCGTCGTCTGGCGGGGCAGGAGAATGCCGGCTGGTTGGCGAAAATGTCTCGGTGGTGGCTGGATCAGATTGATGCCCGGGTGGAACTGGAAACGCAGGTCGAAGAGTATGACAAATTGCTGGCCGCTCTGAAGGAGTCATCAAATGACAGTACTAAACAATAATCTGTCTGTAGCGCAGGTCAATTTGATCGATCGCCTGAAGCGGCAGGAGGTGGAGTATGTCGCCGCGACCAGAGTAATTCTAAAGATGAGCACACTGCAGGATGTCAGTTCCGCCCGTGCTCGGTCCGGCATGGCTTCGCTGCAGAAGTCTCTCGCTCAGATCAGATCACTCGGCGAAAAGGTGGCCCAGGCGACGGAAGTGTATGAGCGGGAAGGTCTGCCACGGTCGCCGCAGCTGTCAGAAGCGCTGGAACATCAGACACGAAATCTGCAGGCATTTCTGCAACAGATAGAAAGCGTGACAGACGTTTTCTCAAGGGTTCGCGATCGAATGCGACCCCAACTGGATGGTGGTGTGACCCGCCGGGCCATGCAACAGGCCTACCAACGGTCCATAAAAACGGGTTAACGCGTTCCGCAGATCATCGACACGCTCAGGGGGGCGTGCCTGGGGTTGGCACGGTATTTTCGAGTGATCTGTATGATCGACATCGTTTGCAAATCAGACAGCATGCAGCGTCTGCTGCAGCTGGCAAAGCGGTACGCCCAAAGCTGCGCTACCGTGCTTATCCAGGGTGAAAGCGGTACCGGCAAAGAGTTGCTGGCCCGCTTCATCCATGAAAACAGTCCGCGCTGCGGCAGTCCGTACATCCGTGTTAACTGCGCTGCCCTGAACGAAAACCTGGTAGACAGCGCGCTGTTCGGGCATGAACGCGCGGCATTTACAGGAGCCGATCAGCGTCGAATCAGTTGCTTTGAAGCCGCCGCAGATGGCACACTGTTTCTGGACGAAATCGGCGAACTTCCCGTCCCGATCCAGGCGAAGTTGCTGCGAGTACTGGAAGAACGTGAATTTCAGCGTGTGGGCAGCTTTGAATCACTGCCCGTCAGGGCGCGGATTGTTACGGCAACCAATCGTGACCTGCAACACGAGGTGATCAAAGGCCCCTTTCGTGAAGATCTCTTCTACCGATTGGATGTACTAACGCTCAGCATCCTGCCTCTGCGTGATCGTCCGGAAGAAATTCCGGCTCTGGCCCGGCAGTTTGTTGAAGAGTGTCGCCAGGAGGCATCGCACCAGGTGGAACAGATCGATTCCAATGCCATGAAAGAACTGGTTTCCTACCACTGGCCCGGCAATGCTCGGCAGCTGAAGAATGTCATTCGTCGTGAATGTCTGGCTCAGAATTCGACCGTCATTGAAAGCTTTGAACTGCCCCAGCCCGGAGCTCTGTCGGCTGTCGCCGGGGCCGTGCCGCTGCCGAGTGAATTCGAGACGATGTCGTTAAAGGAAATCGAACGACGGGTCATACAGTCGCGTCTGCGACGTTTCTCCGGTAACAAAGAACATGCCGCGCCGACTCTGGACGTCACGTCCCGAACGCTCCGCAATAAGCTGGCACTTTACGACACACTCTCTGACGCCGCCTGATGCCAGTGTGTTTCGACTGCCCGACCGTGTTAACGTTGCACCTGGCACGCATTTTTGAGATCAGCGCAGCAAAGTTCAGAAGGAGATGACGCGAGGCAAACTCTTCTGCTGTTTCCCCCGAAGGAGCAGTGACAAATGGTTGTAACGTTGAAGAGTGTGTCCGGGATTGGATCGAAGTACGAGTGAAACACCGGGGCTTCCTTCGCAAGCTCAGTCCAGTCCCGGCCACCCACCAGTCCGAAACCACAATCCGTGACTGTGACGGTGTCCCTTCCCGAAGGCGCTTTGTTGAAAAGTAGAAAGTCCGGGGGTGGCCTGGGGGTGGCCGGCTAGGCTTCGGGTGGATGAATCCTGCCGCTGCTGCTATTTTTCTGTCCTTACTGGATTTTCAGAGTACGGGTCTGAGGCAATGCGGGCAAAAGTCTCTCAAGGCCAAGTCAGTGAGAGCAGGTCAACTGGATAGAGCAGCGAGTTCACGAAACAATGCGACGATTGAAATTTGTGAGTGCCGGCCTGGCGGGACTTGGGCTGTTCGCTGTACTGACGTCGCCATCCGGTCAGACGAAATTCGGCCAGCTGGCCAACGAAGCCCTGGCAGAAGGTGATTTTCCTGCCGCCTGCTCATTTGCCGATCAAGCCTGGCAAATTCGTCCCGGTGACGTTCGCAGTATTCTTGTCGGTGCGGAAGCTGCCGAAAAAAATGGTGATCTGCAACGGGCCGTGGACTTTCTGGCGCGGCTGCCACCAACGGTGCAGGAACATGGTGTGTACATCGGGTGGCTGAAACTGGCCGATCTGCAGATACGGCTCGGTCAGTTTACGCCGGCCAGAACAACGTACGAGACGATTCTGGAATACGTACCGGATGATCCGATTGCCTGTCGTCGTCTGGCCAGGCTGCTTAGCGGGTGCGGTTGTCGTTTCGAGTCACTGCCATTGCTGCGTCGACTGGTTGCCACAAATGAAGCTGACAGCGCAGATCTCGTGCGGCTGGCTCTCAACGGAACGATGCTGTTTGGTCTGCAGCAACTGGAACGCGCTCATCAGCTCTGCCCCCACGATCCGATGGCGATTGTTGGATTGATCCAGCACGATAAGAACGATCGTGATGCTGCCGCCAG
>JBDONA010000717.1:0-2860 GCA_039831575.1 Fuerstiella sp.
CACACCGAGGTAGCCGAGACTCAATGCCTCAACGAAGGCTTCGTGGTCAGCGACACCTCCTGCGCAGATCGTCGGTTTTCCGAGTGGTGCGATTTCATTGAACAAGTCGCGAGGATCAAGCTCGCCGGCGTGGCCACCAGCTCGGTTGTTCACACAGATAAATCCCTCCACGCCGTTATCGAGTGCCTTCCGAGCGTGCTTTGCGTTAGTCACGTCATGGAAAACGACCCCGCCAGCCTGGCTGGCCTTGTCCACAACCCAGCGAGGATTACCGAGCGCCGTGACAAAGAATCGAACACCCTCTTCCAGCGAGATATCCATCCATTCGTTCAGCCGCTTGCGATACGTCGCATTGCTGCCTTCCACGAGCATGTTGACACCAATCGGCTTCCCGGTGAGTTCACGGATTCGCTGCAGGCCCTTCCGATATTCGTAGCCGTAGACATAGGTCAGACTGATGGGCTGTACGATGCCAATTCCGCCCGCTTCTGAAGCTGCTGCGACGAGTTCCGGATTGGAGCACGGATACATGGCGCCACAGATCGCCGGAAATTCAATGCCCAGCAACCGCGTGAAGTCGTTTTCGTGCGGGTTCACTTCGGTGCTCATGATGCTCGTTTCTCTGGTCCGATCACCCACACCGCGGAGACCACCGAGACAACGTCGACAGCCTCTTCACGAATCTCGGCCTTTATTATGTACTCGGTGTTCTCCGTCGGGCTGACAAGTTCGCAGCTGCAGGTACTCGTCAAAAGTCCGCGTGCTTTCTTTTCGTAAGAGACTTCGAGACTGCGCAGAATGCTGCGTGATTCTGGTGGCGTTCCGAAAATCACGGCGAGACCCGTTGTGAGTTCCCCCAGATTCGCCATGGCAATTGCGTGGAAGCTACCCAAATGATTGCGTACTTTCTTTCGGTCCTTGAGCGTCAGGCGGGCATAGCCAGGTCGGAGCTCTTCAACGCGTGCTCCAATGCTGCCGGAGTACGGTACGAAACGCCCAATCAGAAAGCTGAACAGAAACTTTCCGCACGGCTTTCTGTGTAGTTTGTCCCAGCCACCAATGATCCGCTGGCTAATCGACGTTTTGCTCATTCGAATTCCTGTCCCAAAAGCCAGTCCTCCAGCGTCACCTGCGCGATGTTTGGAGCACGCAGCAGGTTGGTGCGTTTTGGCAGCAGAGCAGAAAGCCATCCGTGGTGAACAACCCAGGAAAGCGTTTGCATGTGCAGCCGGTCTTTGGCCATCAATGTGACGTTGGCTGCCAGCCGACTAAAAGTCGCCGGAATAATATTGGGTTGTGGGCCAACATGAATAATGGTCTCGACACCGCGCGCCAAAGTCGTATCAACAGCTTCCCAAAGTAACTGTGGGTGGTCAGTCCAGTCGCCAACAATGTCACGCATGTTCACATCGTCATAGCTGAAGTCTCCCGTCACCAGAGAAAACAGCGGTGGTGATGGTTCAGTGAACCCTCCCTGGATCGTATGCATCAGCAGCTGAGAGCGATTGGTGATGTTCCGCTGCCAGACGATCGGTGTGTGCATTGGTGGCCACTTGTCGTCATTCAGTCTCACGGTGACTCGCTCGCTTGTGAGTTCGCCCGTCCGAGCCTTTAACCGTTGCACCGTATCTGCCTGACCAATCAGCAGCATCGAATTGGGTGCCAGAAATGTCGACACACCAATGACGCCTTTGCCTTCGGCATTGATTTTCGCACACAGTTGAAAGACGTTCCTCCGTGGGATCAGCTTGTCTGATCGGGAAAACAGAACGCACAGCGTCGCATCATTCGCCAGATCGGCCGCGTCCTTTGACATCAGCAGGGGAATCCGCAGAGCGTCAGCCATCGTGAGTACGCCTCCGGCACTCAGCGCCGTCAGTTCACCCAGACTGAATCCGTACATCATGTTGGCGTTTGCCAGCCGAATGTCGAAGATCTTCTTCAGGATTTCGATCTGCGCTAACTCGACCGCCACGATCAGCGAGATTGCCTCGTGGTACTCTTTCAGCGTCGCTTCTTTTTCTTCACGCACACGCTGAACCAGATCGATCGGCATCTGCATCGCATCCGCGCAGATCTCACTTGCCTCCCTGAGGTGCTGTTCTACGATGGGCCCGTACGTCGGGTGCCGCAACAGCTCCGGCGTTCGTCCCAGGTTTGTCACGTTGTAGCCACGAAACGCGAAGGCACTGTTCGGGATGCCTTTGGCCAGGTCTTCCTGAGTCAACGGCTCGGGTTGTTCTGAGTCTTCGTTCATTTGGTGTGAGCAGTCATGTGTCAGGTATCAGCCGCAGGTCGCCAGCCCCGGTTGTTGGCAGTGGCTGAACAGCAGCTAACGCCCCTGCGGCCAATCCAAGGATCATGTATCGCAGATCGTCAGCTGGATTCGGCATTCGAAGGCGGGGCAATTTCGTCTTCAAGCCAGGTGAAATCGCCCTGCATGAAATTCCGGTTGAGTCTCAGAGTCGCTTTGTCGTTGTTGGAGCGAATGTCGCTGAACAACTTCGCGATGCGGATCTTCGCCTCGTTGCAATAGTAACTGGCCAACTCGACAGCGTTCGCCGCATCGGTACCGTCCTTCTTCAAACTGTCCGCGTATGAGCAGGCCGCTGACATTATGAACAGCTCCGTTCCGATCTGGACAAATCGGTTGATCAGCAGTTGCTTCTCCGCCATCTTCTTCTGGTGGATCACCATCTTATGAAACAACCTGCGAGACATCTTCTTACTCAGCCGCGCGACGGTTCTCATGTGTTTGTTCAATGGAGCGGACATGCCGAATTTTCCAGCTGACAGAACAGGGATCCAGAGTTTCGGATACCAGAGAGCATAGACCTTTATCATCTTCAGAAGTGCGCCG
>JBDONA010000730.1:0-2847 GCA_039831575.1 Fuerstiella sp.
GGTACGTCTTGCCCGCACGGTTCGGCTTTATTTCGTTTTCCAGCCACCATAACAAGTATGCGGCCAGAGTTCCCTTCTGCCGCTCGAAGTCCAGACTCTTACCCGCCTGCATTCGCAGTGCCGTCAGTTTTCCCAGTACCTCGGTTTCGGTGGTGCCGTATACCGTTTTCGTTTTCTTCCGCCCCGTCGTCGCATCCACGCCGATCTGGACACGCCCAACCCATCGACCATCAGATTTCCGCTGAAAGATGCTGCCTTCGTTCTTCGCTCGTTTCGTCATCGTAATTCACTCCACGAAAAAACGCTGTTTGCGTTAGTGCGATTCGGTCAGTAGAACCGTGCAGCCGTTTCCGGATCTGCAACACATAGCAAACAGCGTTTCACCGACGCCGCAAAATTGCGGAATCGGGAATGGTCAAATTGTCGTTCTACTGGTTTAATCATCCGTAGTATCGGCATTATTCGATTCTGACTCAAGTCAGGTCCGCTTACGCTCATGAAGTCGCACTATCACACGGTCTGACGTAACTTGCCGAGCGTAACACCCAACCGCTTCGCCCGCCTTGTCACGGGATTGACCGTTCTGTTCAGGAAATGTTTCCGGAACAGAATCCGCTGGCTTCCGTTCCTTGTCGTTCCTTCGCCGCTGCGGTTTCGCCAGGAAACAGAGTCCGACTCTGTTTTTGGTCCGAACACCAATCCTCCCACGTCTGAACCTAAACCTTGGAATTCCAAGGTTTCGTGTCCCGTTCGTGATATCACGTGTGAAAAAACGAGTTTTCAAACTGCCGAATGTTCCGCTATCCTGAATCGATAATGACTCCGCCCGCCGCGTTCGAGTGTGCCATCGTCAACCAGCTTCCGCAGGTGCCGCTGTAATTGTTTCCGTAGGCGTTCGTCACCAGCGAAGCCGAACAGACTGAAACAATCGCAGGTAATCCAGCCGCCGCTGGCGGTTGATTCCTTGATGCTTCGTGAATCCGTTACAGGTGATCGAAGTCGTCGTCCGCCATCACTTGGTAGTTTTCAAACAGAAACAATTCTTTCCGCCACGTCAGACTCACCATATCGGTGGGACCATTCCTGTTTTTTCGCAGCCATAACTCCGCCCTACCTGGATGGTTTTCGCAGTCGTATGCGTCTGGACGATGAAGCATCAGCACAAGATCCGAGTCTTGTTCAATCGCACCACTTTCGCGGAGATCAGCGAGCCGTGGACGTTTATCTTCACGTCCCTCAAGATTTCGATTGAGTTGGCACAACAACAGAACCGGAACGTCCAGATCCTTTGTCAGGCACTTCAACGATCGTGTTATCTGTGCCACCTGCTCGGTCCGTGGAGGGCGGCTGTCTTCTGGCTGGATCAATCCAAGGTAATCAATGCAGATCAGCGCCAAGGGCGTCTGACGGTGATGTCGTCGAGATATCGCAGCGATCTGTCCGACCGTGCGACTGGGCTTTTCGTCGATCGTGAGAGGTCTAGTCTTCAGTGTCTTCGCTGCATCAAGGATCTGTTTTTGTTGAGCCTCAGTGATGTTGCCAGACTGGATATCATGGCTGTTGACGCGACCCTCGATGCTGATCAATCGTTCTGCCAGCTCACGGTCAGTTTGTTCCAGGCTGAAGAACAATACCGCCTCGCCCCGTGCAGCGACGTTGTTGGCGACGTTAACAACGAATGCTGTTTTTCCCATTGCTGGACGGGCAGCAAGGACGATCAGGTTCCCGCCATGCAAACCGGAGGTCATTTCGTCCAGTTCGGTGAATCCCGTTCGGACGCCTGTGATGCCAGGATTCTGAATCCGACGATCGATTTCCGCCAAAGCATCACGCAACACGTCGGGCAGTTCGCGGCCACCTGAAAATGAAACGTCGTTATCTCTGATCGCCAGAATCTCGCGTTCTGCCTTGTCCAGGAGGGCGTCTGGATCTGTCGGTTCGTAGGCACTCTCAAGCAGATTGTGCAGAGCATTGATCAGGCGACGTGGTTTCGCCTTCGATAACACAATTCGGGCGTAATGCAGGGCGTGTGCAGCGTGTGGGACCGAATCAATCACCTCACCCAAATAACTGCCGTTCAGTTCGTCACGCTGTGCCAGTTCATCGCCGATCGTGACTGGATCTAATGCCCCATGTCCACGATCGTGAAGATCTCGAATCGCCCGATAGATATTGCCAGCATCGAGTGAATAAAAATCGTCCGGCGACAATTCCACCTCATCGATCTTGGAGTTGTCCAGGATCATGGCACCGAGAACTGCCTTTTCTGCCGCTTCATCCTGCGGTGGTATGCGGTGGGTCTGAATCATTTGGACATTCCTAGCTCAAATGTTTTCCGCAGCTCCTGCCGTTCGAATGAGTTCGCATCCTGAATCTTTGGAATGCCGATCTTGCACGCGATGTCCGTAGCTTTCTGACCGATCTTGTCCTTCAGGCTGTCTTTGTAGGGACTGTTCACGTTGATGTGCGGAACGATCTCAAGCAGCGTCAACCATTCCAGGACACCGGGACGTGAATCATCATCATTGCGGGTGATCAGCTCATCATTCCAATGTTCGCCGCTCAGCCAGGTCAGCGGGTTCTTCTGGAAACGCTTGTCCCTGCTGTCGCCGCCGATGATCTTCACGTAGATACGGGCACGATCAGTGATCAGCACAGCCGCATCGTGGGTAGACAACTTGTCCTTCTTGGCCACGATCTTCACCGACTTGTGAAATGCCGCTTCCGACTTTTTGCGTCCGTCCTTCTTGGCGTAGGTGTTCCAGAACTGATCGAACAAATCAGACTCGTCCGATTTATCGGACAATACTGTGGTTTGTCTGTCTGTCTTGTCTGTCTTGTCTGTCT
>JBDONA010000706.1:0-2846 GCA_039831575.1 Fuerstiella sp.
ACGTCACGGGGCTGGCCACGGCAACTCTGGTTGTCGGCGGAATTGGCGATGGCAACGTGATTCAGAACAATGCTGATGATGGTATTGAAATTGTTGCACAGGGTTCCGGCCTCACGATTTCCCGCCCTATCATCAGCATCGTGGAAAACACGATCGGCGGCCAAAACAATGGACTGAAAGCCGGCAATGGCGGCGATGGCCTGAGTATGAATGTTATCGGCGGCATTGACGATGCCTCTACCATCGGAGCTGATCCGGCAAGCGTCGACTTCAGCATTCCTCCGGCTGACACCGATTTTCTTTCGCCGTTTCCTGGCAGCATTGGTGTTCAGGAAAGCGGTCCGATTGTGCAGCTGACAGTCACCGACAACCTGATGAGCAACAATAATCGCAGAGGTGCAAATCTGCTGATCACCGGAGCTGCAGGCGAACGGGACCGAGAAGGTGCCGTCCTGATTGACCCGCTGCGGATCACATTCACGGGCAATACCATCAGTTCGAACGGCGAAGAAGGTGTGTTCTTCCAGGCCGACACCAACATGAATCAAAGCCGCCTGACGTATCTGGCAAACTTCCCGTTCCCGGACCCGCCGTTTAACCCGGCAGATGATCGACCGCTGACATTCGCCAACTACACACCCACTCAAAATGCATTCCTGTTCAGCAACACCGGTACTGTCAACGGAAATACGGCGTTCTCAGCCACCGCTCCGGATGGTGCTCTTGGATATCTGAACCTGCGAACGGTCCAGAATACTCAACTGATCATGACGGGCAACCAAATCCAGAACAACGGCGTGAATACCGTGACTGGCGAAGGACTGGTTCTGCGAGTGGGGACTTCGGCTTACGTGGCTGCCACCGTCAACAACAATATTTTCGGAGGCAATCTTGAAGAAGACCTGCGAACAGAATCCTTCCTGTCGTTCGATGGCGATAATGGCAACGGCGTTGGCAATACGTTCGCTTCCCTCAACAACGCCGGTGACGGCACATTCGACGTGATCTACTGGGACGACACGGCTCAGCTGGACATGACATTCCAGAACAACACAGGTAATCAGATCCTGCTGAGCTCCAGCGGGGCCACCTACACGGACGGCGACTTACTGAAGTCAGTCGCACTCGGAGCAATTGGAGTAACCGACCGTGATGCGGCCTTCTTCCAGGTCGACAACGGCCCGAACCTGGACAATCCCAACAACACCTTCATCAACTTTGGTGCGACTCAGGACATTGATGGGGCATTTATCAGCGGTGGCTTCAATCTGCGAGCCATTGCCGATCCGGCCTTCCCGAACATCGGCTTCGCCCCATTCCTGCCATAACCAGCGTCTGACTGCGTAACCGCCCCCACCGACATCGTGTCGCTGGGGCAACGCATTTGCCTGAGCAACGAGCGGATAAAACAGGGACATTGTACTTGTTGAAAACGTACAAAGTCGGTGTTTGCGTCCCCACCATATGACCCTCCTGGTGGGCGGGTCGCGAGGAAAGAGCGGGGAGGGCTTTTCTTATTTTCCAATCACCCGTTTCGGGCGCTTAGCTCATACGTCGGTGTGGACACATCACCGCGCTAAAACGCTTCCACTTCAGGAATCGCCCCGTCGTTGACGACGTCCGAATGGCTTACCGGCAGGACAGGAACAGACAAAGTTCCAGGCTCGGCAGCAAATCCGGGATCGGCCACAGGCAGTCGCAACTGAACGTTGTCAGCAAAACCTTCCGGCACGGTCGAGACGGCTGTCGTCGGAGTGGTTGTGGCTGAGGAACCGGACAGCCCTGCTGTGCCGAATGGAATGGACATCATTGGACTAAAACCCGCCATCGCGATCGGGTTGACAGGCTGCGGAGAAGCCACCGGCGGACCATACGGCCCGGACATCGGCGGTTGTTGAGCCATCATCTGCGGCTGGTACGCGACGTGTGGCGGAGGCATCAGGGGACCACGTGCAAACGGCATGGCCGGATTTGGCCGACCAAAAGCCAGTTGCTGTCGCGGCAGATTTTGAGGGTGGACACCACGAGCCATCGCTGTTCGATTCATGGGGTGAGTTGGGCCAGCTGCTTCGGCAGCCGATGCCAGACGTGAATGGACCTCAGGCTGATTCCAGTTGGCGCGCAGCGACTGCTGATACATCGAAATCGCCTGAGGCGCCTGCCCGGAGTCCTGATAATACTGACCCAGGTGCGCCAGTGCTGTGGAATGATTGGGATTCACCTGCAAGGCTGCCTGCAATGAGCGTGCGGCAGCGTCATCATGGCCCATTTCGCGCTGCAGCCATGCCAGTTCAACATGAGGTTCCGCCGTGTATGGCTGGGTCGCGGCCCAGGTATTCATCAATCGCAGGGACTCCTCGCCCCGTCCCTGAGCCAGCATCAGTTCGGACAGCCCGTGGTAGGACGGCTGATGCGAAGGCGCAACGGTGAGCGCCTGTCGATAAAGTTGCTCTGCGGCCCGGTTGTCTCCCATCTTCATTCGCGTTTTGGCGAGATTGGCCATGTAGTCCGGATTCGTCGGACGACTCGCCAACGCTGTCTGGAATTCACGAGCGGCCATGGCATAGTTGCCCTGCTCGTAATATCCGTGACCGGATGCGTTCATGACGTAACCGTTCATGGAGTAGCAGCCTGATAAGGCGGCCAGCCCAATGCACAGAGTGACGGTAACTGCGGTACGGGGCAAATATGGCGTGCTTGATGTGCCGGCCTGCCCGATTTTTCGGAGGCGATCGACGCATGCAGCGCCCCGCACGAACAATAGTTGGTTACGCATGATATGTGCCTTTCCTGAGAGACGGAGTTGGCAGTGAGGAGGGAGATGGGGAAGAGACTCGCTGTCCGCA
>JBDONA010000031.1:0-2843 GCA_039831575.1 Fuerstiella sp.
CATTTCTCGCTGTGTGGCTGGACTCCGTACAACCAAGTAATAATGAACTCGATCCCGTCGAGTTGGTTCTCGGACTCAATGTGCCACGACGCTGTGCTGCGTATTACCTACGGCAAGCGCTCATGTCACGCCCTCCGCGGTTAGCAAGGCAATCGTGACTGTTGTCTTTTCGACTGCGCGACTACACGGGTTTGGCCTCAGGTTTCAGTTCTCGATTCGCCTGCCGGCATGGTGGAAGCGGGAAATAACGTCGACCAGACCGACGAGTGTAGGTGTGGTCAGATCGTCTCGTAAAAACGTCTCATTTAATGAGTTAATAACACTTTGATTCGTGAGATGAGTTTCCTGGACTCTTCGGCCCAGCAATTAGCTTAATCCAGTCTCAGCGGGTGAGTTGAAGCAAGAAACGAACAGTTTCTGAAACAGTTCAAATCCAGTCGCCCCGACTTGCTTGACTGATGAGTTGACGGAACGTCGGTTCCGTCAATCGCTTGGCGAAAGTTTAAACGTGTCCTGTTCACCCATATATTTTCACGAAGAGCGGACAGATTCTCAAATCCCTTTAACTGGTGGGCCTTGGCATTGCCATGCCTTTGGCATTTCTTAGGAACAGACAACGACAAATCGATCGGGCATGGCTCAGTGTGACCAGAAAAACGCCAGCGTATTCAACTTGAAGAACGATGTCCTTGAGTTGATGAACTGGCATGGCACTTAAGGGATACGGATGATCTCAATGCCGCTGATCAGCGACGCTTGACTCTTGTCAGTTGAGTGAAGAGTGATTTTCATCGTGCCGTCGACAATGACATCGGAAATCTCCTTAACAACTCCGATCATTGGTCCCTTGGCCTCGGCGCGAATGTCGAAATCGCTCAGGACTGGCTTGTCCTGCAGAGAGACCGTTTGAATACGATCACTCGATGATTCCTCATCCAATTCTGCAAAGTGCAGCCGCACGGTGTAGCGGCCTGGTTTCAAGTCGTGCAGAGTCAGCTCTTCAAGCCCCTCAACAGCCGAAGCTGCAATCCAGGGCCAGCTATCGCCACCCTTGATCCAATTGCCGTGCCGGTAGTGGAAAGTGGGGTTTGCCGGCTTCGTCACCACTTTGATTTGTGGTGACGGCCCGCCAACGGAGGGATAGTCCAGCCAGAGCGTGCCATCGCGAGTCTTACGATCGCCCGGTGCTCCAAAGTTCAGGCCGATTCGTACAATCGATGCTGGCTCAACTGGCGCATCACCCCACGACGACCACTGCTCATGCGTTTCCGGCATCGCCACCATGGAGAGAGCCGTCGGAAGGGGATAGCTGCACGTACAGCCTTCATAGAAGTATGGCACATTCAGCAGGCCACCTGACGGAATGATACTGTTGGTACAGCCGCTGCGAGGCCCACTGACGAAGACAGTCCCACTCTCCAGAGTCTTGTCGTAGAACGCTGCCGTGCCGGCGCGCAGGGTGTAGAACATTCCGTAATCCACTCCGCCGTCGCAGCCGTACGTCTTGGGAATGACTCGCGGCTCTTTCAGCCCGGTCATCGGGTTAACCCGTTCGCCGGCGAGTGCAGGATCTGGCGGATTGGGAAGCAGCGCCTTCGTCTGGTGCGGCGCGTGGTAGTAACTTTTCTGGGGAGTCTTCAGGTCCGGAGCGGGCAACGACTTTCGCAGAGCCATCTGCTCCGAATCGTCGAAGATTCGCCCTGTGTAGATGTCCGAAAACACCGGCCGCATGAGCGGGTAGTCGATGGACCAATCTCCCTTGATTCGTGGCGTGTGCCAGTCCTTCGGCCGGGAGATCATGACGCCGTCTATAAACACGGGCTGCGGTGATCTCTTGAAGTGAGAGAGCGTGTCATCAAACCAGAGCACGGCCAACGGAAATCGAACCAGTGTGTCTTTGCAGTGAGCATAACCGCCCTCGTAATCGGCCGTTCCCGGCAACGCTCCCATTCGGCGAACCAAAGCCAGACCATTGAATTCCGCGGCGAGAAATCTCCCAGGGTTCTGAGCGTCCAGACTCTCCTCTGACGCCAGACCACTGCCCGGCTTGATCCCCAGCCCTGCGACTCCGCCGAACGGCCGCAGCGTCTGCAGCAGGTCTTTCGGGGCATCTTGAAGACCACCCGACAGCTCCGTTGTGATCAGGTTTGCCAGATACGGAGGCAACGAGACTTTGCTCGTATCGCCTTCAATGACCGCGGTACGCGTTCCGTACAGATCGGCAGACTGCAGCTCCTTACGCAGCTTTGCCACTCGATTGACGTCATCGTCGATCGCGATGACGTGATACGCTGACGCTCGAATCAATGCTTTGACCAAGGCTCCATCCTGCAGCCCCAGGACAACTGCCACACCGTGAGAACCAGCCGACTCGCGAATTAGACCCTCCGCGAGTTTCATTGCCTGCGGTGTTGTATCGAGTTCTGCAACTGAAGTTGTCCAATCCGTCGGCATTCTCGTCTCTTCGCTCGGCTCAGCGAAACAGAACAGCTTTCCTGCCCGCGTCGAAACGAACAACTTCGCGTCAGCAACGATCATCGAGTGAACCTTGCCCTCGACGCCGTAGACGCCGAGTTCCGTTAGTGCGTTATCGAAGTTCAACACGCGACCACCGACGTTAATCGTTCGGCTGATTCCGGGCTTACCCTCACCTTTGCGGATTGTGTCTTCGTGCAGTTGCTGATTCACGATGTCGTCGAATGTGAGTTTTCCTCGGCGGATAGCTTTCGCCGTTTCCGGATCCATTGCCGCGAACCAGCCGCCCGGTAATCCACCGGGGGCTGGCAGCTTGAAGTCGATCAACTCGCCGGTCTTCCGGTTCAATCGGGCAGGGTATGCTGTCG
>JBDONA010001044.1:0-2843 GCA_039831575.1 Fuerstiella sp.
GTTTCTTAGTGCCATCCTGGAAACAAGACGATCGTCTTGCGCTCGAATCTGCCCGCGGCCATGTCGCATCAGGGCAATCAGAAAACATTGAACGGAAATCGGTGTCAACACAAATGACTTCACGCAGAGAAAAACTGGAAGCTATGCTGGCGGACGATCCCAACGATCAGACGCTCAGATACATGCTGGCCATGGAGCTGGAAAAAGAGTCGGATCACAATCGCAGCCTGGACCTGCTGCAACGCCTGATGGATGACGAATCGCCGTACGTTCCGGCATTCCTGATGGCCGGTCAGCAGCTGGCCAGACTGCAACGTACCGACGAAGCGGCCAACGTCTATCGATCGGGAATTCAACAGGCTCAGCAGAATGGTGACGATCACGCAGCCGGCGAGATGAGTCAGTTCCTTGCCGAATTGGGTTGAAAGTGATGGTCGTCGTTGACGACAGCGTCTTTCGTTCTTCGATGTTGTTCTGCCGTGTGTTTAGCGGGACGGAGCAGAGAAACCACGGGTTATGAACTCTGCTGCCTCTGCCTTTCGGAATTATCCTGTTGGTCCCCAGGTCTGCGTCATTCGCTGGAAGCGCGGGTAAGCTGAACGAACCGATCAGCACCACAGGGAAGCGTTCCTACTGACGATCGGCGTCCGAAACACAGACGCCAACTGTGTCCACGTGATGGTCAAGTCCGACCTGTACTGCTAAAATCGCCGTCCGTTGCTTCCGGTCGGTCGTCTACCAAAACAGAATATTTATGAACCCCACAGAACAATCGTGCCTTCCTGGAATGGTCTTTTCTGCTCGGCAACACGTTGCCGTTGTGGACGGGATTCGGGAAATGGCAAAAGACACCTGGGCCATCCGCCTGCGGCAGCCGGATCTGGCGCAGCAAATCACACCTGGTCAGTTCTTCATGGTTCGTCCCGCCAATGGCAGTGACCCGTTGCTGGGACGGCCCTTTGCTTTGTACGACACGTACACCGACAAAGACGGACGTCCGGTTGGTGTTGAGTTCGGTTTTGTGGTGGTGGGCAAACTTACATCCCTGATGACTCATTGGAAGATTGGTGACGCAGTGGAAGTCTGGGGGCCTTTGGGAAACGGCTTCCCGATTCCTTCTGCCAAACACCTGATCTGCGTGGCTGGCGGCATTGGGCAAACGCCGTTTCTGGCAGTTGCTGCGGAATCACTCGGTCTGAAGCGGTACGGTTCGCCACAGCGGCAGCTATCCAAGCTTCCGGAATCCGTCACGCTGTGCTACGGAGTTCGCTCGCAGGATTATCTGTCCGGCCTTGATGATTTTGCTCTGCCCGATCTGCAGATTAAGGTAGCCACGGACGACGGCAGTTACGGCCATCACGGATTCGTAACGGAACTGCTGCAGCAACAGCTGAGCGGCGACGCACAGGACATCGAAGTTTATTGTTGTGGCCCGGAACCAATGATGAAAGCCGTTGCCGAAGTCTGTAGCGGCGCGGCCGTGAAGTGCTGGTTGTCGCTGGAAACACCAATGGCCTGCGGGTTTGGAGCCTGCTTCAGCTGTGTGACCAGGGTTAAAGAAGACGACGGGACATGGGATTACCGCCGCACCTGCGTTGAAGGCCCCGTCTTTGAAGCCGAACGTCTGGTGTTGTGAATCGCAGCCTGGACAGTTTACTTATTGTCGTGAATCGTTCCGGCTCGTGGGCATGCCATTTCCTCAGGCTGGAACGCGTTTATCGCGGCCACGAGTCAGCGTAATACCCTGTGAGTGGGGCAGGTCTGTGCTGATGCGATTCGGTAGTCAGCCATCGCTGGTCCCGATCATCGTCCGTCACGCACATCCTGCGGACGTGGCAACCGGGTGCCGCATACTTCTATCCGCTGGCCTGTTTTTTTAACTGAGTTGCCGCTGCCGGTGCGCCGTTGCCACGTAATGCCGCCGTATCGGAAGCATCCAAAGCAGCATCGATTGAATCATCACCGGGATCATCGTCGAAGAGATCGTCTGCGTTCGGATGAAACAGTCGTCCGCTCTTTGGTCCGCTCACCTCGGCCGTGCCGCCGCTGGCCGCGTCGATTCTGGCCTGCAGGCCATCCGTGCCGATAAACGCGGCGGCTTCGTCTTCGGGTTTGTTGAGGTCGTAAGCAACCCTGTGCCCAGGCAACCACAGCGGCTCGACATTCTTCTTCTTGAATAGTTCCGCAAGGTGCTGATGACAGGTAAAGAACAGAATCTGCTGACCTTCGCTGGCCACTTCGATCAGGCATTCCATGGCGGCCACCGTCCGTTCTTCGTCAAAGTTGACGAACAGGTCGTCCATCACGACAGGCAGTTCGACACCACGGCGTGCGAATTCGCGGACCAGGGCAAAGCGGATCGCAAGGAACAGCTGTTCGCGTGTTCCACCACTCAACTGCTCGACTCGGAATGTGCGACCATATTCGTCGTCTACGCACAGGAAGTTCTCACCCAACGGTCCCCAGATCCTGTGATACCGCCCTGACGAAATCCGATGCATGTACGATGACGCAGTGGTCAGAGTGCCGGAGATATTGTCCTGTTCAAAACGACGACGCATCGTCTGCACGGCTTCTTCTTCGATCTGCAGCGCCAACCATTCTTCTGCGGTACTGTAGATGTCGGAGGCCACCTGAGACTTCTGGAAATAGTGCGCCTGTGATTCCCGGCTGCTTTCCAGCAACTTGATTTCCTGCTTCAGGCTGCCCAGTTCTTCGTGGTGCCCCTTCAGCGTTTCTTCGACTTCGGTTTGTTCATATTCCAGCAGTTGGATGGACTGGCGTCCCTGAGCCGGGTCAAACCTCGCGATGTCGTCTTCAGCGATCGCCATTTCCGGCTCAGA
>JBDONA010000690.1:0-2832 GCA_039831575.1 Fuerstiella sp.
GACAGTCGGTCACGCCTGCGAATTCGAAACGTCAATGATTCTGCATCTGCGGCCGGAATTGGTCGACAATGATCGGCTCGCTGACGCGGGCAAATTGGTGACGGATCAAATTGACGGCGTGTTTCTCAGTCGCGATATGCGCCAACGGACTCGGGAAGGCTTCACCGGTCGGCCCGACCTCGCGACTGCCGAGAAAGGGGAGCGACTGTTCGACGGAATTCTGGATCGCCTGGTGTCGCTGGCGGAACGGCTGTTGCAGGAACCGGTCGGAACCGAGTATCGGGAGTTTGTTGAGTAGCGAGAGAGAATGAGACGGAGCGTGATATTTTTTTGTTTTTGTTTCGACGGAGCTGAAACTTACCCGGCGAGCCGCGGACGTCAGTCCTTTGGGTGAGATTCCTGGTTGCCGCGACGTTTCCGGAACGCTGCCGCTACGCGATGGTATCCGCAACATTGAAACGCTATTCGAGAACAATCGAGACGAGTGATTTGTTTTTCAAGTCCCATGCGTGCGCGGCGACCATCAGGACTACTTGCGGTTGAAGCACTTACTCCAGTGATCGCGTCCGCCTCGTTCCTTATTGATGTATGGTGTGCGGCCGAATTCGCCAACGGTGACGACCAGCGTGTTGTCCAGCATTCCACGTTGCTGCAAATCGTCAAGTAACGCCGCATACCCGTTTCACTACTCGAAACTACTCGTTTCGGAATGAAAACGGACAACATTGATTGCAAGGCGTTGCAATGTTTGAGACGATAAAACACTGACGAACCGTGCGTTTCACACTGCATCCCAGATCGTCCTGATCCGCCTCTTAATCAGTAGGTTGAAGGTTCAAGTCCTTCTGGGAGCATTCTGGAATCACGTTTTGAGGCGGGAAAACATTGGTTTTCCGCCTTTTTTCGTGTCCTAACTGAGCCGTCAGGTGAGCGGTTATCCCGCCTCATCCCGTCAGATCCGACGTCATCTGAGGCGCAAAGTGAGCGGTTTTCATCGTGGCTCACTTCACGGTTGTTGAACTGCTCAAAGTGCCCCGCTGACACCAGTGCATAGTCGCTGCGTTGGACCTGAACGCTGTGGCCAATCCATGCTGCGATCACGTGGTCAGGTGCTTCCTGGTTGTCGATCCAATCATTCTCGCAGCTGAGCCTCAGGTTCTTGATGAGGGCCGGCCACGGCTGCAGACCGGCATTCTCGATGATCTTCGCGAAGGGCTTGTGAAGGTTCGTCATTGTTGGCCGGTATTGTGAAATCAGCCGTTCGTCCCCTTCGGTGGCGAGTTCAAAGGCATCACGAAGATACACCTCCACGTCCCGGATGGGGACGTATCGCATTTCTTTGCCTTCATGGTGTGCCGTTTTTGTGGACCGGACGCGAATCATGCCTTCATCCCACAAGATGTCGTTCCAAATCAGATGCATCGCCTCCATTTTTCGAAGCCCTGCGAATCGCCACAGCGCGATCATCAGCTTCCACTGAACGGTCGGTGCCGCCTCGATCACAGTCTTGATGACTTCGGCAGAAATCCGCACCTTGGAATCTTCGTTATCCTGGGTGTTGCTCGCCTGATTCCGAAACGGATTAGACGGAACCAGTTCCTCGTTGACGGCATAGGAAAAGAACGTCTTGCAATTCGCAATGCGCTGACGCATGGAATTCTCCATCATCCTGCCTGTTGGGTTGCGGTTGCTCTTCCTAATACTCCGTTTTTCCATCCACTTCCTGAATGTTTTGCCGTCGGCTACAGTAAATGATGACACATCACGGTCTTCATCAAAGCATTTCAGTAGAAGGTCGCGAGTCCCCTTCCACTTCTTCAGTGTCTCGATGCTTGCTGAATCCCGCTTTAGAGTCATTCCGTCGGTGATGAACTCCTCAAGGAAGACCACCAGAGTTGTGACGGACTTTGGATCTTCTGATTGAACGTCACGAGGCTCAGCCAAACCAGCCTTCACCAGCTTTGCGTGGACCTTGTCCACCAAGCTTCCAAGCCACGTAGCATCGTCATCCTCAAGTTTTGTCCGTTGGAGCTTGGAGCTGACGATATTCTCGATGTGCCGGTGAACGTCTTCAGCCTGCTTCTTTGTCAGTCCAGACACACGCAGCGTTCTGCGCTTGCCCGCCTCGTGAATGTCCATGAACTGAATCCGCCAGTTCTTCGGACCTTCTTTGCTCAACGATGCCATTTCCGATTTCTCCTTATACGTGTGTATCACTTCTGGTTTAGTTGCCGCCTGGCGTTCCTCAGCAGGATCTGCACCGCCCACTGCGTAAATGGCTTTCCTGCTTCCCTTGCGGCTGTGAGCAGCAAATCCCAATCATCATCGGTAACACGTCCAAGCTGCCGCTGCGGTGTCGTGTACTTCTCGCCAGGTGGTTTCGGTGGCCTGCCAATCCTGCGTTTTTCCTTTTTCACGATATGCCTTCCGCTGTTCAGACTCACCAGTTTCATTACTGTAGTGGTGCCGCGTATTGTGTCAATGCGTGAAACTTTCATCCTTGAGGAAACTTGCGTAAGTTGCCTGGTGATTCGTCGGCAGTAAACATTGGCTGCCAGATCAGCCGGCCCAGCCACACCACCGCCCAATCCCTGCGCAGCACCACCATCCCAGCCAGGTAACAACCACCGACAACCGCAAGCGTCACACGTCTTTGTGGTGGATCTGATATTCGTCTGTGCCGGCATGTTATTCGTCACGGCGAGGATGTAACGGAAGGGCTCACGATTGACTCATGCACGCTGAGAAGGGGCTGTGGGATGCGGTGATGGTGCCCCGTTATTCGCTCCGTCGAGTTAGTCCGCTGTTGGATTGATTTTCATTTCCCTGCCT
>JBDONA010001099.1:0-2829 GCA_039831575.1 Fuerstiella sp.
CAGCATTTCTGCCACATCCGTAGCCAGGGCAGGCGTACCGGACTAACGCTGCAGCCGAGGCACCCGAACAATAAATGCGGACACTCCGGTCTGCCTTCTGCAACTTTGATCAGCGTCCTCAGGTCTTGGGAGCAATCATCAGCATCACGAGAGCCTGGTTGCCACCGCTGATACAAAACGGCCGCCTCGTCCGACAACAGCTCTGAGCTGCTCAGACGCCATTCACGAAATATCCAATCGCTTTATCTTCTTGTGGAGGCCTCTTTCACTGATTTTGAGTTTCCTTGCCGCCTCCGCTTTGTTGCCATCACATGAAGCGATCACCAACCGCAGAGCATCTCGCTCGATTTCGACGAATGGTTGCTCGAACCATTTGTTCTGTCGGCCCTTCGGTCCATCCGTTTGGTCATCAGATAGTGGCCGCAAGCCCGGATTGAACCGCATAAGGTCAGCTTTGTTGATTCTGTTGGATTCGCTGAGTGCGACGGTTCGTTCCAGTACATTCTGCAGTTCACGAATGTTTCCTGGCCACGAATACCGCAACAGGGCATTTCTCGTCTCAGCCAGGATATTCAGTGTCGGCCTTTCCATGGAGACGCGCATATCGGAGAAAATTTTCGAAATCAGCCTGTTCAGTTGCACGGAACTTTCACGCAATGGAGGCATGTGCATACCGAGTACGTCGAGTCGGAACATCAGGTCAGCACGAAACTCACCCGCCGCACTCATGGAGCGTAAGTCACGATTCGTGGCAGCGATAAACCGAATGTTCGAGAAGCGTTCTCTGGAAGAGCCAACTCTGCGCCAGCTTCTGTCCTGCACGAGCGTGAGGAGTTTGGCCTGCAGCGGGAGTGCCAGGTCACCAATTTCATCGAGAAACAAGGTGCCGCCCTCAGCCGTCTCCACATGACCGATTCGTCTGCTGTCCGCGCCTGTAAAGGCTCCTTTTTCATGGCCAAAAAGTTCACTCTCGATCAGGCCCGGTGCAATTGCCCCGCAGTTGAGCACGACAAACTCACGCGACGAACGATTACTCAATTCGTGGATGCGACGGGCCACAGTCGTTTTTCCTGTTCCGGATTCACCCGTTAACAGAACTGTGCTGTCGAGTGCACCTAAGCGATTGAGCAGTTGACGGTTTTCACTCTCAAGGATGATTTCTTTATCAGACGCGATGTTCGCTCGCTGAGTCAGTCTGTTGGAATCCACCACACTTTCGTTCGTGCGCCTCGTCATCATTTCCACGGCCCGCTTCAGTGACCTGCTTGTGACTGGCTTTTCTATATGCGTTACATCACCGCTTCGAAAAGAAATTGCGACCTCGGTCGTGGCTTCTTTCGGACCAATCAGAGCGAAAGGCAAACCGGGCCTCAGCGTCTTTAATTCACGGATACAACGGACGGTCCTGTGGCCCACAGATTCCAGGTCGATAAAGACCGCGAAAAGCGAATTTCCTGTGGCCTCCTGCATCGCTTCTTTGAAATCCCGGGCAAGCAGCACTTCCCAATTGCCTGTACCCATGGAACGCCGGTACTTCCCGAGCTTAGACGGGTTCCGATCAATAAAAACGACGGCACGTGCTATTTCTGTTTCCACTCGTCTGCCTCACACAAAATTTCGGGTGATCGCTTCCGTCCCTGGCCTGGATGAAGGAAGGAAGCCGCGGAAGCATCTGGTTCCCGGGGTTTCGTTTCACTCCCAGGTCGGCCACCCGGAGCAAGTTTCAGTTTTCAAACTGCTTCATTCAACTGTTAACAGCGCCCACTAAATCCAAGGAACTTCAGTTTTTGGAAGCAGAAGTTTGATCGATCTATCTGGGTGCAAGGTTGCGGCAACGCGCAACGCTTCTGTGAGCAATGCACGCACCGTGCCAATTGGCGGAAACATTCTCTTTCCCGGGGAATCGCTGCCGTCCCGTTTCTGCTGTCATGACTGGCATACATGTTGAGTACCGGTGTTCTGAAGAAAGCCGAGCGGAGGCCACAGCAGTGTCTCTGCACCGAACGCAATCAGCTGCGGACCAGTATTTTCTTCAGTACTGACTGCCCGGGGGGGGAACAATATTCCGTGTTCAGCAGGCTGGCCGTGGAAATGCTTCAGGAACCAGGGGGCCTTCGAGTGAAAACCCTGAGCCTGTTTGCACGACGCCTGTACGGTTCCGGACGTGTTGGCGGCCAATCCAGTCGGTGAACGCAGCGGCCCATTGGTTGTTTGGCGCACGCTTTGCGTTGTCGGTTTGCGGAGACCAGCCTGCCACCGGACACCAGGGTCCTGGATGGCAAATATGACAACCGAACATCAGGAAAAAACTCTAACATCACATGAGCACGCCTCATCCTTCTTCGCTGCACGTCTTGGGCATTGGGCAACATCCGAATTCTGACGCAGATCACTTCAGTCAGAATTGGGTGGCTCTGCAAACACGGAAGAGCATTGATCGAGTCCGATCCCCCGGGGACGAATACCCGTCCCTGGGGGATGCCGTTTCCCGGCAGAACTTCACCGTGCCCCCAGCCGATCCTGCTTCGTCCGCCGACGTCACCACAATCGGTACGGGCGTCTGAGTGTGCTGTCAGTTCCGCACACAGTCGCCCGTAATTCTCAGTATTCTCACCCGCAGTGTCACATGACCAATATTGCCGACTTCGCAATCTCCTCTGGCATCCTCGATCCCGCCAGACACAACAACTACTCGCATCTGCAGCCAAATTCCGCAATCAAACAGATTGTCCAGGATACCGAGCGCCGCGCGACAGTGCGGGAACCTCGCAGCAGTCGCGAATTCCACTTATTGAACGCCATTGCCCGCCACTTCGATCTCCGCCTGGT
>JBDONA010000380.1:0-2829 GCA_039831575.1 Fuerstiella sp.
CACACGAAGGCGGAGCCATTCCCTATCGTTTCTTTCTGGCGCCGTACCGAGTTATTAGCGATACCTACGGCGTTTTCGTCTATGATCCCGACGCTGGTTTCGCGCGGGGATTCGCGCCCTCGTTAGAATTTTCCTTCCATGGTTGGCGCAATGGAATCATGGTCATGAAGCACAAGGACGGTACGATGTACTCGACGCTTTCTGGCCGTGCCTATGCCGGCCCCCGCAAAGGTGATCAACTGCAGGCGATTCCAACAATCACCACCGATTGGGGATATTGGAATGACGCATATCCGAATTCCGTCGCTTATCGGATGTTCGAAAAATACCAGCCGGTCGAACTGGCGGTAGTCGAAAATGCTGATGCCGTTCGCAGCCGCGGTCCAGTCGACAAGCGATTAGCGTCGCATGAACAAGTGATTGGCGTTTCCCACGGAGGAAAAACCCGCGCGTATCGACTGACTGATCTGGAGCAAGCTGGCGGCTTGATTCGAGACCGAGTTGGCGACCAACCGATCGTAGTGCTCTGGTATGCTCCTTCGAGAACCGCGGCGGTGTACACAACCGATGTTGTTGGAATGACCGCAGCGGGCAAGAATTCCAAACGGCAAGTCACCATGACGGTAGAGAGTGATGGGTCGTTCGTCGACCTGGAAACCAAATCTCGATGGGGAATCGAAGGCCGAGCAGTCGACGGTTCGCTGAGGGGCCACACGCTCCGCTGGGTCGACTCGGTGCAGTGTCGCTGGTTCGCATGGGCGGCGGAGTATCCCAATACCCAAATCTATGATCGCAAGAAGCGACAATAAGACGGCGTTTCAGTGAGGTAGGAATTCAAAATGAAAATACTCTCAGAATTTGTCGGCGCGATCTTTCTGTTGACATTAGCCATCAATGCCTTTGGGCAGACAAAACAGCAGCCGAACACGCCCGACCAATTTGCCGAAGTGGTCTTGCGCGTCGAAGGCATGACATGAGCCGTTTCGTGACCCTTGGCGGTCAAGGAAGCCCAGTCTGGGCTCGCGGGTGTTTTGGATGTCGCGGTGCGTTTTTCTAAAAAGGACGCCACCATACGGTACTTACCGGAGAAGGTCAGCCTCGATCAAATCCTCAAGCAGTACGACAATACTCCGTTCTCCGTCGTACCAGACGGGCCGATTGTCAGCATCGCTCGCACAGCACAACTGACCCTTCGTGGCTGGACCACGCGGGAGGCAGCGGACCGTGCAACTCCAAAAACTGAGCCGGCAACGAAAGAAGAGCCTGCAAAAGGTCCAAAGAGTGATGAAGAATTGCCACAGCCGATTCTACTGATCGTCGAAGTGGTAGCATCTGACGGTGCGCGGTTGGCGGCGCCGGCGCAGCTCACTCTGTCAAATCCCCCAGCTGCCGGCCTGGAGCTTGACCGCGAATTTCGCCGAGTCGAATCGCCATCAAAGAGCGAGCCCAAGGTAGCAAAAGACACAGCGGTGCAATGGGTTGCTCGACTCGCCGAATCCGTCGCCCTAAAGCCCGGCGAGATTGTCGTGCCGGTTAGCTTCTCGACGGAAGCTGCCAACGACGGCGAAGAGCCGAAGACCACCAGCCGCCTGGCAGTTATTCTGAGAACGACTGTCGAGTCGCCCGCGGTGGTGATGGCTCCATCGGGCCTGGCTCTCGTCGGCGGCGCACTCGAGTTGAGCTTGGGCCATCTTTGCGACCAACTTGGCTGTATCGAGCATTTTCACAAATCGCTCGCCAAGGTCGATGGCCTCGGCGCTGTGCGTCCTCATCCGAGCTTCAAAGACCCACGAGCAACGGCCTACCTGCGCGCTCAACAAGCCGTTGACGTGTGGGGTTTGCGAGAGAGTCTTCGAGATCACGGTGCAGAAGTAACCGGAATGAAACCGCAGAATCTGCCCAGCTTTCGACTGCGTGTTGAACTGACCCGTTGGACGACCGATGACGTCACTCGCGACGCCGAACAATTTGTGGCGTGTCGAGAGCAAGCGGTCGAGGTCATACGGCAAGTTGGCTGGGCGAAAAACGTGCAGATCGCCGGCGGCGGAATCAACTTTGAACCAAACCGCGGAGCGGTCGATTTGGTCGAACTGCTGAACGCTTTCTCTCTCCGCGGAACGGCTCCACGGGCGGTGTGGCTGGTGCCTGCTGGCGTTTCAATGCCCAAGACGGCTCCACCGCAAATCGCTGGACCAAGCGGTAGTCCCAAGCAAGGTGGCTCGCAGATTAACCCGCTGGTTGAATTCAACTTCAACCACACGAATGACGTCGGTTTGAATGTGCTCTCCTTTCTAGGGCAACAGAAGTGGGCCAGTCGGACCCAGTTCGAATCGGGTTCTACACATGTTGCGACACTGGCCATAGCAGACCGCAAGTACGCCAACGTGATGGCGCTAATGCACGGGTTGCGGGTGGGTGGGCGTGTTCCCGGCCAGATTCGGCTGCGCGAATTCGGCGACATTCGTATTCAGATCGAATTCGCCCATATCTGTGGCGACGTCGACTACTCGAAACCGAAGCGCAAAAAAGAGAAAGAGAAGGACAAGGACAAGGACGGTGACAAGTCAAAAACGGAAGCAAAGAAACCGCTTGTGCCGAAGGCACTGCGACCGGCAAGCACGAGCAACGGCCGAATCGCAATCGAAGCCGCGGTGGCCAAAGTCGGCTGGGTTAAGGACGCCGTCTTCCACGACTACCACACCAAGCCTCACTTCGACGGGCCCCGCAAACTGTTAATTGTCATGCAGGCCCACGGCGATGACGTGATCCAGGTCGAGCAGTTGATCGATGCACTCCGCGACGTCGGCTTTCCTCCGAAATCGGTGATCG
>JBDONA010000594.1:0-2828 GCA_039831575.1 Fuerstiella sp.
CGAGGTCGCGTGGCGTAAAATAAATTCTTCACACGCTGGGCCAAGCTGCTCGGGCGGCCAAACCAACACCAACCCCGTTTCATGACACGCACTCGCTACCGTTGGCGCCGCCTGGAATCGACAATCCGATGGTCTGCGACAGGTTCAAAACACCGTCATTAACCGACAGGAAGACCTGCAGCCGCGTATCGGCCGGGCCGTTGTCGCTGACCGTCACAGCATTTGCGTTGCCACTGCTGAAGGTCAGTATTTGGTCTTCGTTGACATTCTGTGGGCCTGGCAATGACTGATTTGGCTGCCCTCCGGTGGTCGTTGCAATCACGTTCTGAGCAAACTCGGATGTCTCGACCGCGGCGTCACCGCCATCGAGTCGTGACACGGTCGCACTGATGGCGCTTCCGCCTGCGACATTGGCAGTGAGGACCGGAGAGAACGAAGCATTTCCGGATCCATTGGTGGTCACGTCGGACACACCAAGAAACGTCTGGCCTTCACCGTAACCGGTCCCGTCCCCGGACGAGTTGGCATAGAACTCGATACGATAGCTGGTCGATGCAGCGCTGTTCAGAGTCCCCGTGATCGTGATCTGCGACCCGGTTGTGACAGCGCTCGCCAGAACGGGGAAGTTCTGCAGCCGGTTCGCGCCCGAGTCGCCGTCACCTGTATCATTTGCTGTGACACCGGATGTGCCTAAGTCAATTCCAAGACCGGCGTTGGAAAACATCGAATTCCGATTGATTGAGTTGTTGATTGACGAACTGGACAGGACGGCGATTCCGTCAGTATCGCTGTGGGCGATGATGTTGCCCTGCGCGGCACTCTCGATGCCGATCTTATTACCACTCCCGGTACCCTGAAACGTGATTCCCGCTTCATTCCCGATCGCTGTCGTACCATCTGAACCAACGCCGATATAGTTTCTATAGACATCGTTATTGTCGGCATCCTGCCAGAACCCGATGCCGTAGCTGTCCGAATTGGATGTGTTTCCGGAGATAATGTTGCGGTCGGCGTCTGTTGTCCCCCCGATCGTGTTGCCGTCGCTCTTGACGGTTATTCCGTATCGGTTGCCGTACGGGTGCAATCCCAAACTGCGTTGAGTTTTGAGTGAGGAGTGGTATCTGTGCTGGCTGATTGTCGTTGTGGTAAACTCCCGCTGGTTTCAGCTTGAATCAGCAGTTCCGCAGGGAGGCGGGAACATGGGAGATTGCAAAGTGGGCGGTTCGGATGGTGTCACAATCGAGTCTGTTGCCCAGATGTTCGGGCGGTTCTCCGGAGAATTGTTTGAACTGCTGCCCGGCTGGCAGCAACGACTTCACGAGGATCCTCAGGATCTCGATGAAATCGAACTTGAAGTTCACCGAGCGTTCACTCAGGGAGCCGGCCAGATTGTGGGAGGGTTGATTGCCGTTGTCATGGCGTCCGCCGAACTGGAACAGGCGGCCGAACAGACGCGAAAGAATTTCTCTCATCCTCTGGCCAAAGGTCGCAAGCGATCGATCCGAGTGAAGTTGCTCGGCGGCTTCATGATGTGGATCAGCTCCCTGTACTGCGAACCACGTCGAGGAATGTTTCGCCAGGCGGATGATCAGGCTTCGGGAGTCTACATTGAAATGACGCAGTTCGGCTTTGGCAAGAAGGTTTCGCCGGGTCTCGAATCTCAGGTGGCCAGACAGTCAGCGTTGTGTCCGTCGTTTCAGCTGGCACGTGCAGAACTCGAACGCAGTGGCACGAAGCTCAATCTCAAAACCGTTCGGCGAATTGCTCAGCAGTGCGGCGATAAGCTGCTGCAGTTCAGGACGATTCAGCTGCAGCAATGGCGCGCCGGCACGCTTCCGGCAGGCGACGAACTGGCAGGAAAACGAGTCACTGTGCAGATCGATGGAGGCCGCACGAAACTTCGCGAAGTTCTGAAAACATCAACGCCGACCGAAGACCCGGTCAACGAAGACGGTCTGGTGATCAGTGATGCTCCGGGGCGTTCGAAGCCGACTGCAAAGCGGACGTTCTGTGCAGAATGGCGTGAACCGAAACTGATGACGATTTTCATTCATAATGACCAGGGACGCATGGTGAAAAAGTCGGAAGCGACGATCGACGGCACCTTCACAGGACCGGACGCGATGGCAGAACTGGTCGCCATGCATCTGCATCGTTTGGGAGCCGCTCAGGCACAGAGCATCACGTTCGTCAGCGATGGAGCCGTGTGGATTTGGGATCGAATCGACCGCATTGTGTCGCAGGCCGGCATTTCGACAGGCGTGTCAATTTATCAGGTTCTGGATAACTGCCATGCGACTCATCATGTTTCTCTGGCACTGGCCACCCTGGGAGTCTCTGTTGAGACCCGCATGCCACTGTACCGCGACCTTCGGACACAGCTTCGTAACGGTCAA
This sequence comes from Fuerstiella sp., assembly GCA_039831575.1. Lineage (GTDB taxonomy): Bacteria > Planctomycetota > Planctomycetia > Planctomycetales > Planctomycetaceae > Fuerstiella. The sequence goes on from JBDONA010000594.1 coordinate 2,397, forward strand.
TGGAAAGACGTTGTGGGAGAACTCCAGCAATTTGCCGACGACGATCCGCACAACACGGAACTTCAGACCGAGCTGGCCTACCTGAACAGGCACGGTGCTGCGGGCCGGCTGAACTACGCGACGTTCAAAAAGATGGGACTACCCGTTGGCAGTGGGGCCATCGAAAGCAGCATTCGCCGAGTGATCAACCTGCGTTTGAAGGGCAACGGTATTTTCTGGAAGGAGGAGAACGCCGAATCGATGCTGCAGCTTCGTTCTCTGGTGATCAGCAATCGCTGGGACGATCACGTCGGCAGGATGCGGCGCTGGCATCGCGATGCGAGACTTGCCGACTGGCGCTGGCAGCCGCAACCCATGAGTTCCAAAACTGAACCCCAAACACCAACCCCTCAGATCACCGCGTAACAACCATTTTGCCGACATGCAAAACGG
>JBDONA010001111.1:0-830 GCA_039831575.1 Fuerstiella sp.
GTTTGTGGGCCATCACGGGCCTCATTCTTGCACGGCCTGTATCCCCAGTCGACCGGTATCCTCAGTAACAAGTTAGATATTCGCGACGTGCGGGCGGGGACGGTGTCGATGCCACAGTGTTTCAAGGAAGCCGGCTATTGGACCGGAGCGGTCGGGAAAGTATTTCACAACACAAAAGTCGATCCGGGTGAAGTCACCTGGCACAAGATGCTCCGATTTGAAAACGAAGAGATGCCGATGGTGACTCCAATTCGGAAAAAGTTCGAAGCCGAGCACGGACCGATCACCGCGGGCACGTCACGCCGTATGTGGCGCGAGTTTTATCCGACGATCGCCAAGCAAACGAGGGGGCAAAAACCCGGCTGGGGCCCGACAGGCCTGAGGGACGAACAACACAAAGATGGAAAAAACGCCCGCCAAATTGCCGAATGGCTGGAGAATAAGTCGCACGGGGACCAGCCCTTCTTCATGGCCTGCGGGATCCAGAAACCGCACATACCTTTCATCGCGCCGGACAAGTATTTTGCCATGTATCCGCCCGCGGAGTTGGTGTTCACAAAGGCATCGCTGGAGTTCTGGAAGCAGGCCCCGATGATCGCCCGTACGAAACGTTACCAGGGATTCGGTTTCGAATTCGGTGTGGAGAACGATGCGCTTCGTCGGGAATACATGCAGGCCTACCATGCCTGCATTTCCTTCATCGACGCCCAAATTGGCATCGTCTTCGACGCTCTCAAAAGCAGTGGACATTGGGACGACACGATTGTCGTGCTCACCTCCGATCACGGTTATCTGCTGGGTGAGAAATTCATGTGGGGCAAGGTGATGCT
>JBDONA010001111.1:840-2827 GCA_039831575.1 Fuerstiella sp.
CAATCGAGTGCCGCTTGTGATCCGCGTCCCGGGTCAAACCCGCGCCGGTTCCTCCAGCGAAGGACTCGTCGAACTCGTCGATCTTTTTCCAACGCTTGCGGAACTGTGCGACATTACACCTCCCGAAGAACTGCAGGGCCGGAGCATCGTTCCGATGCTCAGCGATCCAAATGCCGCCGGAAAAGAAGTCGCCTATACTGTTGTTGTTCGAGCACCGAATCTCGGCAAAGCGATTCGTACAAATCAGTGGCACTTTACTCGGTGGCCAGATGAGAGCGAAGAACTTTATGATCTGAAGGTCGATCCGCACGAGGAAAAGAACCTCGCCGTCTCTCCTGGGCACGCTCAAACGATTGTGTCGCTGCGCAAGCTCCTTGAGCGAGCAGAATCCGCCGCAACGTCACGGAAACGATAAGAGCTGAAAGGAATCGGACGGACGATGGCGGAGTTGCTTGAAAAGAGAGACTAAAAATGCGAAAGAACCTTGGCATAGCATCAAAATTGCTGTTCGTACTGTTTGCTTCGACTGCATTAGCCGACGATCCACTGGTTGTGCCGAAGGATGTGCAGTCGGTCATCACCAGTTGTTGCATGGATTGCCATGGCGCCACTACCAGCGAAGGCGATGTGCAGTTACATGCGATTGTCAACATGAACCTGGACGAACGTCTTAAGGTGTTGAACAAAGTCCAGGAGCAACTCTTCTTCGGGTTGATGCCGCCGACGGATGAAGAGCAACCGACCGCGGCGGAGCATACGCGGCTAGCGGATTGGGTGTCGAAGGAACTCAACAAGCATAATGCGTCCAAGATTCAGGACAAGTTGCGTCGCCCCGGGTACGGCAACTACGTGGACCATGACAAATTGTTTTCCGGTGAACACAAAGACCTGAAAGGGTTCACTTACGACCGGCGATGGTTGATCAGCGAGTACATCTTCGACGCCAAATTCAATCAGTTACTGAACTACACACCCTTTCGGACAATCGATGGCAAACGGCAATTTGTCATCGGTGATAACAACCGGCGTGTTAATCTTACCAATCCCTTCCTATTGCCGACGAACACGGGTGTGCGTTATTACGCCAACACAACTCTCAATGGCGGGCACTTGTTGACGATGCTTACCAATGCCAAAGAGACCTCAACCTACATGGTGTATCTGACCAAACGGGATAAGCGGTATGTACCTGCGATCGCTGCCATCATGAGTCAGGAGTGGGAGCACGAGAGAATCCTCGCTTCACGAGAGAGCTTTCTGAACAGCTCCATCGATCGCGTTCTGCGCGACATCTACCAAGACAAGCATGATGTCCTCTTGCCGCAGTTCGTGAGGGTGAAGGTCGAGCAGGTACAGAATGCAGACGAAACGCCGCTGAAAAAGGCGGCATTTCATGCTGCACAGCCTGGGCCACAAGAGTTGAACATCATTTATCGTGCCATGCAAAAGCACAAACAAGTAGACGATACTGACGAGCGGCTTATCGAAAAATGCGAGAACGAGTGGTTCAATTTTGGAGTGACCGCCAGGACCATTCGGGCTCGAGTGACCTTCATGAACAACTATATTTCATCAGACCTTCACACGCGTATGCCGACCAAGCCTCTCAACACTCCCTTTCGGGCACGCGACGATGCTGAAATGAATATCATTAGCGACGCGATTTTGAAACACCGAATAAAGGGGGATCACTACAACATCGTTATCAGCAAATGTATGGCGGAATGGGAGCGTGGATTTAAGCAGGAACGCATTGAAGCGGGCCCTCCTAATGACGATACGGTAAACGCTTTCGTTGACCAGCTGTTTGTCAAGATATCTGAACGTTCACCCACAACAGAAGAAGCCGAGAAATATGCCCCGCTGACGAAATCTTATATCGGCAGCCTTGGCAATCTAAAGGCGATCGAAAAATTGATTCAAACGCTCATTTTGAGGTCGGATTTCGTTTATCGTTACGAATTCGGCCAGGGTGAAGCGAATGAGA
>JBDONA010001094.1:0-2826 GCA_039831575.1 Fuerstiella sp.
CGGTTGACGCGACTGTGCGACTGCTATTTGAACGTTCTGGCTTTGGGGGTGGGGATTGTCCAAAGGGGGGATCACACTCCCAGCCATCGGGGACGGCCTGCAGTCTCAGCCGGAATTCATGCAGGCCCATGACGTAAACGGCACACAAACTCTGTTCATGATAGTCCATCACTCGATTGACTAAGGGATTCAACACATCGCGATTGATGTCCATTTCACCCTGAGTTTTTGCATCGTCACGAAGCCATCTAAACGCTTTCCAGTCTTGGGGGTTAAGCTGAATGTTTCCCTGTAGTCGGTGATTATCAATTAATGCGATCAGGTCGGCCACGTTTTCGACTACACCATCAACACCGTCGTCTCCTGGTGCGGTGATACAACCGATTGCTTGAAATGTCTCTGCCTCAATGCGAACAACGTCCCCAAGGTAACGAACGTCTTCGACGGACTCACCCAAGGCGTTCGTTTCATACCGAGGGCTGGGGGTGTTACGGTAGTCTGAAGGTGCGGGTCCACCGGCAACGTGCGACGCTTCAGCTGGATATAAGCATATGGTGCTGGGTGCCCAGTATCCTTTAACAGCTAGGGTCGGGACGCTGAGTTTCTGCCCCTCTACCGCATACGGATTAGGATTCGACACATTTTCGGGCACAGTGCCCATCTCCGTTATCGGGCAGCCAACGCCGTCCGTTCAATTCCGGATGGAGCGTCCGGATGGGAATCTGAGATACCATATGTGTTGTCCCGGAATTCCCTCTTTCGATCGCGTGAGAACCTGAATCGCCAGACGGCGTTTATCATGGACGTAGTAATCCCTTACCAGGTGGATCATGAATCGACGCTGTGAGAGCCGAAATTCGACCATGTTCTGTTCGGAGCGGCAGACGGGGCCACGTTTCTGGTCACGTAGATAGCGGCAAAATTCAACGGCGTCGATAAGGTGTCGACGGTGACCGTCGGGCCAGAATTGACCTGCGTATTCTTGAAACGTGCGTGAAGCGTCTTCGCCCAATAGACGTATTGTCATCGGAAGCATCTTCATGACTTCGTGGAATCGCTTATCGATCAGGCCCTGCGCTTGCTGTTCGAACGTTGATTCGTCCAGCTGTTGCAGAACACCAGCTGCAGCCTGATCAAGGTTGAATCGTTCTAAAGTCGCTGCTCGATTATGGAAAAACTCAGATCGCAGTGCAGCATTCGTCAGCAGCCGCCCCAGAGCAGTCGTTAGATCAATCGCCATTGCAGAAAGCCTTGATCGTACGTAACTCGCCTGCCAACTGCTGCGGGTCCGGAAAGTTGCCGTCGCGTTCAATGATGATGGCTTTGACGGGAGCGTATTCGACGACGGCCTGGCAGAGTTCAAACAAATCTTTTTGGATCGGTTCGTGATGACTGTCGTGCCAGCGGCCATCGCGATACGAGTAACCGACGATATGCAACTGCACGATGGTTTTGGGATTCAGTTGGTGCAGCCACTCAAGGGGATCAAAACCGTGATTCTTAGAGTTGATGTACAGATTGGTGACGTCTACCAGCAGGCCACACCCGGCCCTGCTGCAGAGTTGGTTCAGGAATGACGGTTCGTCCATCTCACCGGCCACCATGACATGGGACGTGATATTCTCCAAGATTAATGGTTTGTTGCATGCTTCCGACAGTGCAATGGCATTGTCGCTGATTCTTTCAAGCATCTCATGTGTGGGCGGCACGGGATTCAGATGGCCCAGGTCAACTTCGGCGGTGCGAGTGAATGCCAGGTGCTCGCTGATCCACTTTGGCCTAGACAACTCGACCACACGCTGAAAACTTTGCAGTGTTTCAGAATCCAGCGGCCCGGGTGTCGCTAAGGAAAGGCCAAGCCCATGCACAAATACTGGACGATCGGCGGCTACCGCAACGATTGCTTCGTCACTCTGATCGAAGAAGTGTTCCGCTGTAAGTTCGAGGCATTCGATCTCTGGCGGCCCGCTGCCGACCCATTCGACCAAGGACGCACGATAGCCAATTCCTACCAAGGTCATCATCATTAACCTCCATCTCCTCCTCCGCAGCCGCCTCCGCAGCCGCCTCCGCAGCCGCCTCCACCATCACCACCGCCATATCCGTGATGGCGGCCAAAGATCATGGAATACAGTAAAAGCAGGACAAGGATTGTCCCGGGGCCAATGACCGTCCACAGAAGACATACAAGACTCAACGCGATGCTGATGCCGGGTAAGTAAACGTAAACCTTGACGTCTCTTGTAGTCTCCTCGCCGGAAACAGAGTCCACTCCCACGGCTATCAGAGTAGTCCCTGCAAACATCATGAAAATCAAAGCAAAGTTTTCCATACCGTGGTTGAAGAATCGCCCCACGCCGACAGCAAGATAAGTCGCAATGGCGACACCAAAAGGAAACCACGCATCGTTCCTGTCACGATTCCATTCTGAGAAGCCCCAGCACCCCGCGAGAACTGCCCCGTAGAAGACAAGGAACCAACGTCCGCCCATCCCCGCCTGAAGAAGATAGCTGACCCCGACAAGTGCAGATGCCCCTGCCATCAACCACACTAAGGGCAGCCACGATTGCGACGGGCTCACGTCTTCCGCGTCGCTCGCAGACGCTGAAGCATCACTTCCGATTCCTGAATTCTGTCTTTGGGCCTTGCGCTTCGGTCGCCCCTTCTTCCGTCTGCCGGCAACTGATCGGGCGGGCTCTCGAGGTGCCACGTCTAATTGAGGCAACAGGTTTTGTCCTGTCTCCAGATCGTGTCCGCAGAGTAAACAGAAGCTCGTGTCCGGCATCAATTCTTCGCCACACTCCGGGCAGGCCGACTGAGACGATG
>JBDONA010000180.1:0-2825 GCA_039831575.1 Fuerstiella sp.
GCTTTAACTCGTTACTGATCTTCTCGACATGAGCAATCGCCGTGATTTGAGGATCAGTGAAATCCGGTTGAGTCTCGTCGGCGAAAACGTGGGACGAGAGAAACAGGATCATCGACAGAGAGCAAGTTGTCTGGAGACGCATGATCGTTCGTGCTCGCGTTAAGGAGGAGTCTGCTGTTGGTGCTTAGTCTAACGCGTCGCGGAGGCAAAATCTCGCGGGGATTTGTCAAGAAAAGTGTTAAATTGAGATACCAGCACGAATCGCAAGCCAGTGAGTTGTCTGCCTTGATGCTCGCTCGCGTTCAGTTGCTGCGGAAGTGTGGAGCGTTCGTTTTGGGCAGCCACTTTTTCAAACGCTCTTTGACTTCTGTATGTGATGGGCTGTCCGCCAGATTCGTCCATTGATTCGGGTCTCTGTCCATGTCGTAGAGCTCCTCTCCACCGTCATCGTAGTGGATGTAGTGGTATTTCTCGCTGCGAATCGCATGATTCGTTCCGTGCCACTGTGGCGAGTGAGTGATGATCGCCGGGTACGGCCAATCTGTCTGCGGGTTTCGGACCAACAGAGCCAGCGATCGACCGTCGAGATCGCCACGCGCTGGCAGTCCGCACAGTTCGATCAGCGTCGGGTATAAATCAACCAGACTCACGGGACGCGTGCAACGGCTTGCTGGCTGTGAGACTCCTGGAACGCGAATGATCAGCGGCGTTCGGCTTGTTATCTGCCAGAGAGCTGACTTGGCGAATTTCTTCTGCCCGATGTCGTAGCCATGATCACCCCAGAGAACGACGATTGTATTATCGCGATACGCGCTCTTTTCTAACGCATTCAGAACATGTCCCACACAAACGTCGGCATATGACTCCGACGCCAATCGACCTTGGACTGCATTCTTCCATTGACCACTCACTTTGATCACATCGAGGTTCTTCTCTGCCATTCGGCGGCCAATTGGCGGAATGTCGTCCAGGTCATTTTCGATATGAGCTGGCAGCTCGATGGACTCCAGCGGGTGTATGTCGAAATATTTTTTTGGTACATACCAGGGCAGGTGTGGGTGGTAGATACCACATCCAAGAAAGAACGGCTTGTCATGTTTCTGGCGGAGAAACTGCGCCGCCAGGTCTGCTGTCTTCCAGTCGTTGGTCTCCTGTGTTGACTGTTCGATCGGGCCCCAATCGATCAGCCGCGCCAAGATCTCATTTGAGAACTTGTCGTGCATGCCGTGTCGATACCGCGATTCTATTGGCGGAAAGGGCGTTCCCATCTGGGTTGAATACTGTTTGTCCCAGGCGATCGGATCCGAGAATTTTCCACCTGGTTGGTGATAGATCTTTCCGCCAGACAAAGCCATGTATCCGTGCTGGCGAAAATACTGGGGAATGGTGACCCAGTCGTGGAACTTGGGAATGTCCCGGAACCAATTTTGGTTGCCGTAAACACCAGTTGTCGACGGCCGTAGACCGGTCATGATCGAAGTCCGCGATGGACTGCAGAGTGGCGCCGGACCATAGGCCTGTTCAAACAAAACACCCGATTCAGCAAGCCGGTCGATATTCGGTGTCCTTGCCTGAGGATGTCCGCCAAGACAGCCCACCCAGTCATTCAGATCATCGACCGCGATGAACAAGACGTTCGGCATGGCGATTGTGCCAGCTTGAGCCGTCTCGGCACCACCAACGCTCTCCGCTCCAAGGTAGACCCAGGCGGCGAAGAAAAGTGCTGCACTAGTAATTGGCGTTGCGTGAGAATCCAACATATTTGTTTTCGCCACTGGCCGATTGGGTGTCCGATGTCATCTCTGTACTTGACTACTTCCGCTCGATTCAGGATTACCAATGAATCTACTGAAGTGTCCGTAGTCGAGAAGTGCTGGTCGGTATTCGCTACATGCGGATCCGCAATTCACTCGCAAATCACCGATTCAATGGCCGCCAGCAACTTCTCCGGCTCATCAGTGCCAATCCTAGTCTTGCGACCATCCTGCATGACAATCTGAACTGCGTCCAAACCTGAGACGGAGTAAAGCCATCCTTCCGGCGTCAGCTTGATGCCCCAGCCGTAAAACCAACGATTACGAACCTGTTCAACCGTTTTGATTTCGGCCGACGAAAAGCTCTTCTTGACTATTCCGATACCGAACCGCAGCGAGATTTCATTTCGATTGACTTGCACCGTCAGAGAATGAAAGACCAAAAGGCTAATAACGTGGCGACGAGAAGAAAGATGATCCCAGCCTCTCTCGAAACACCGGACAGAAAGATGATCGCCGTGACGCCCAAGGCAAGGACAAAGAGCCCCAGCACGCTCCGCAGTAGGGTGCCTGGCTGAGTATGTTCGTAATCGCTCATCTACTTGCTCGAAAAAAATTCCGTGGACGTATGTAAGGGTAGCAGGCACGCTCCGTCATGTCGTCCACCGCGTTTTCCTGAGTCCCTGCAGACCCACGGGGTTCAGCAGACGAGTGTTGTGGATGTGGAGAATACGTCGCTGAAGTCGCTTCACAGAGGCCAAAAAACGCACAAAAACGAGTGCACACGGTGTTTTCAACTGTTAGACTGCCAATCATAGCCCTGCCGGGATTCCTCACCTCCCAATTCAGGTGCCTCGCATCGATGAGGCTTTCCTATCCAAACGTCTTACCGATCAAGCCCAGACAAGATCGTGATTCACTTCATTGCTGATCGCGTGTTTTTTGTATGCAAATAAGGTGAAAATAATCCTATGACCGATGTTCAGAATCAGCATGATAACGGTGACGGTGATGAAGCTCGCGCCGCGAGATTGGTCGAAGTCTGCGACGCGATTCGCGAGCAGGTTGGTA
>JBDONA010000694.1:0-2818 GCA_039831575.1 Fuerstiella sp.
CCAGTAGGTCAGACATGGTTGGGGATTGATGTTGGTGAATATGACGTCGAAATCCGTCGGGCCAGCGACTACGCAGAAACGGGGACCACAAGTCCAACCAATGGTCTGTACCGATCGATTGACACCAACGACCGCGAAGGTCAGTTAGTATCGGTAACGTTACCGTCTCTATCAGAAGACGTTCCGCACGCGTCCACGATCACCGTCTCTGATGGTATCAACAGCGTGACCTTCCAGTTCCTCGATGTGAACGAAACCTCCATTCCGACAAGTGGTCTGTTTCCAATCCTGTTTGATCCTTTGACAGACGGGCCGTACACACTGGCGGCGGAAGTGCGAAATGCGATCAATCAGCCGATCGTTCAGGGCATACTGGATGTCAAGGCGGCTTTGAGTGACGGAAGTGACAGCGGCACTTCCAGCACAAGTTCCACGATTCACCTGACCGGCAATGCCACAGTGACAATGTCGCCGGAACTTGCTGGTCTTGTCTCCGTTGAAAACTACAACAGTTTTGGTGACCAGAACCGCCATCGTGATCAGGGGCAACTGATTATTCATTCCAGCTTTGTGACCGATTCGTCTCTCTTTGGGATCTCGGTTGATGCCGGTTCGCGTTCCAATTCCACGCGACCTCGACCTGGTTCAGTGCGGAATCTGCAGGTTATCAATAATTCCCGACTTGTGACGAGCGTCGTGATTACGAACAACGTTGTGACCAACAACGTCAGTGGGGGCATTCGATTCAGCGGCGACCAGGCGAACAATCCGTCCGGCATCGTTCCTTACGGTCGCATCGTTAACAATACGATCGTCGGCATTGGTACGGGGACGGGTATTCTTGTGACTCAGTCGGCCAGTCCTACGCTGATGAACAACATCGTTGCAGACTTCAGCGTTGGCATCAATGTTGACGCGTCATCGGTGGCAGCGGGCACAACGATCGGCTCAACGCTGTATCGAATCCTGGCCCCTGCCCAGCCGACGGTCGGAATCGGTGTGGGCACCTTTCCGCTTCAGCTCTCCGCCGCCGACCCACTGTTCGTGGATCAGGCGAACAGGAATTTCTACCTTGCTCCAATGTCGCCGGCCATTGACAGTGGTCTTGAAACCCTGGGTGACAGGCCTGAACTGACCTCTGTGAAGAACCCGCTGGGACTGGGTGTTTCGCCGATTCTGGCACCGTCCTTTGACGTGTACGGCCAGCTTCGAGGTGACGATGGCGACGCTCCAAACACCTCCGGTCAGGGCGGAAACGTCTTCATCGACCGAGGTGCTATTGACCGTGTGGACTTCTTCCGGCCGCGAGCAAGCCTTGTCAGTCCGCAGGACCAATCTTCTGTGGCACTGATCGACCATGACCCCGCTTTGGACAGCGTGTTAATCTCAAGTCCGGAACTGGTCCGTGAATTCACAATTCGGCTCACTGACCAGGGAGTCGGGATTGATAATATCAATATCATCAGTGCTCAGTTTGTGCTGCTGCAGGAAGGAGTGCCCTTAATCGAAGGCGTCAATTATCTGTGGCGATTCAACTCATCGACCGGCGACGTGACCTTCCAGTCTCCGACCGCGTTCACGACCGATCAACGGTATGAAATCCGGGTAAAGAACACGGCTGCAAATCCCAACGACCCCAATGACTTTGACGGAGTCAAGGATTTCCTTGGTAACTTCCTCGCCGTCAATCGATCCGACGGCAGCACCACCTTCGAAATCCAGCTGACCGACGGAATCAATGATCCGCCGATCAACAGCATTCCTGATTCGCCGATTACGATGAATGAAGGCACGATGCTTACGTTCGACCGTGTCGCGGGCAACGTGTTTACCGTCAAAGACGACGACATCCACCTTGCCACTCCACAGGAACTGACTGTCACGCTGACAGCCACAGACGGATTGCTGTCTCTGGGACCGGTACGCAACGTCGTGTTCCTCTCAGGCACTGGCACCGACGAAATGTCGTTTAGATTTTCCGGCACGGTTGCGTACATCAACCTGGCTCTTGACGGACTGACGTACACTCCGGATCCCGAATACTTCAATCTGCTCAGCAGCGAAGACCCGCTGGCGAATCCGGATCCTGCAACGATCACGATCCTCACTGCAGACGCCGGACTGCCACCAAACCTTGCTGCAGAAATGGATACTGACATCCTTGAGATCAACGTAGTGGAGATCAACGACCTGCCGTTCTTCATGACCCCGGTGGCCGATCCAGCGGCGATCGATGAGGATTCCGGAGCCCAGACGATCGTCAATTTTGTCACCGGAATTTTCCCGGGACCTCCGAACGAGTCGGCTCAAAATGTCGTGTTCACGGTGCTGACACCTGTTGTGACTGAAGGGAACCTGACATTTCTCACTGCACCTGCAATTTCACCAACGGGAACCCTGACCTACGAAATCGATCCCAACACAAACGGTAAAGTTCAATTGACGTTCTATCTGGAGGATGATGGCGGTCCAATTCCCGAAAAAAGTGCGTCGGTCACTGTCGAACTGATTGTGAATCCGATTAATGACGAACCGATCTTCACGCTGGTCAATCCGCTTGATCTCGGCAGTACAGAGGATGTCGGTTCTGTTGGGCCAATCAGCCTTGCCGCTTCGTTTGCCTCCGGTCTGTCTGCTGCGACCGACGAAACAAATGGCACGGCCTTTCCTGCCACGGTTCAGGCAGCGACATTTATGCACTCGACTCCTGTCATCACGTCCGGCAATCTGACATTTGATCAGTTTGTCATCTCTGCTGCTGGCAATCTGACGTACACAGCTACGCCTGACACGTCGGGTACAGCTACATTTGGTCTGT
>JBDONA010000760.1:0-2818 GCA_039831575.1 Fuerstiella sp.
GTTGTTGTTTCGCCTGCCGCAGCGAGCAGATCCGGTGTGACGTAGACAATTCTGTTCAGGTTGTTGGTATCGACTTTGAAGCGATTCTTCTCTCGCAGCTTGTCCGACGTCCATGTCGACACTTCATTGTCATAACTGATGACGGCCAGCTCAGCGGAATCCGGCGAGATTGCGATGTCCGCGATGGCGCTGGAATTCAGCGTTTTCGAGACCACTTCCGCGCGATCCGAGATGTTCCAGATTCGTAGCGTGCCCTCACTGTCACCTGCGGCAAACCAGTGACCATCGGGCGCCACCGCCAAAGCGGTGAACTGTCGTTTTCCGGCAGATTCCAGAAATACATACTCCGGTTCCTCTGCATCCAGCGACCACAAGGTCACCTGTAGTCCTGCCTGAATGATATGATGGCCGTCCGCAGTACAGCCCATTTTCGCTACAAAGGCGCTGGAGGCAGATTCCCGACAAGCCAGAAGATGCAGCGGCTCATACGCGGGTCGTTTCCACTGAGCAATCTGTTCCGGCGTCGCTTCGATTTTGGTGGCGGCATCTTTTGTTGGCGGCGGGCTGGGTGGTTGCGGGGTCACTGGGGTCCCCTCGCCGACTGCCGCTGTTTGGTCAGCTGCCACCGGCGGAGTGATCGTCGGCGGAGTGATCGTCGGCTTTTCCACGGCGCTGTGGTCAGCGCCGGCGCTGTCGTCCTCGGCCTCAGCGATCGGCGCAGCATTTGTCTGCTCAGTCGTGGTGATAACATTTGAGCCGGAACTTGCCGACTCGCTGACCGGCGTCACTTTGGGTTCGATTCGGTTTGACGAACTCATCGATTCAGGCGAGGTTCCGCAACCTCCAGCCCATACCGTTACGCAAGTCAGAATTGTGTACGAAATCAAACCGTCAAATCGAAGAAGCCTGACGATGACCATCATTCGTTCTCACTCAGGGGGCTGTTCGAACGGGATTCGCAACCCGCGAACGAAGCGAGCAGTGCGAAAATCTCTGCTGCGAAGACAGGAAGCAAGTTCGTTAGAGCTTCAGTCAGGCGCGATTGTACTTTCTTGGTTGCTGTGTGGCGCCGCTTAGATCCAGTTTTTAACTAAATGTGCGTGGGTCGGAAGAGTCGCTGGACCTGTCCGGAAACCTGAACCAGCCTTCCGGTGACCCGGGTTCAGCCCCCCCCTGCCGCTGTTCCACGAAACAAAAAACGTGATTCCCCAGCGACTGAGTCCGGCTCATGTCTTGAAACCAGCGATGCCGGCTATTAGGTTGAGACCTACTGTGAGGCTGTTTCGAAATAATGTTTGAGTAGGCGGACCGAACAAGACTCTGTCAATACTGTTCGGCACGGTTGGTGCAGTTGTCGGTCGTCAATGGTAGTGAGTCGGGGGGACGTGCTCAGGACGAATGGTTTGCAGAGCAGAGATTCGTGATTTGAAATTCAGCGCAGCGTCATCCTCGGCAAACAGGATGCCGCGACAGCCCGCGATTCACGTCTTCTGTGTTTTGAGTTTTTCTATGTGAGCCATCAACTCATCTTCGTCTGCAAGTCCGCAGAAGTAGAAACAGATCATTTCGAAAGTTCGCTTCGTCGGCTGGCGACCGGTCCACAACGCAATCAGCATGCAGGCGATGATCGCGCAGTACGTTTGGATCTCGATGCCGTTCTGGTTGTGGCTCAGCAGATGCCGACACCCCAGCATGTGCTTGAAAAATCTGAAGAAGATTTCAATGGCCCAGCGTTTGGAGTAAATCAGTGCGATGGTTTCCGCCGGAACGTCCAGCAGGTTGGTGGCGATGCGAAGGATTCCGTCGCTATCGACGCCGCTTGACCCGCCGCGATACTTGCCGCGGGTCGTGTGTCAATTAACTCGTACGCAGATCACGCGAACCTTGTGATCAGGCCTGCGGTCCGCACTGCTGTTGTTGAATTCCACGATTTCGTCGCTGATGATTTCACCGAGTCCGGCATCGTCGTTGCGGTAGCGTTCCTTCACTGTTTCCCAGACGCTGTTGTCTCGCAGGCGACAGACGTAGCTGCTGCCGACCGCGACGATTCTGTTGAACAGCTGGAACTTCGCGTAGCCGCGATCGGTCACATACAGCCGATCTGCTTCGAGAACCGTTTGCAGCACGGCTCGTTCGTCGTTGTCGCCGCCGCCGTTGGGCGTCACGTCGATGCGAACAGGAATGCCACGCAAAATTTCAAAGTGCGTATGCAGTCGCCATTTCACCATCCCACTGCCGGTACTCTCTTTTAGGAACGACGCTTCCATGATTCGTGGCAGAGCGGCAATGAGTGATCCATCGACCAGCGTTATGGCCAGATCGATGTCGCTGAGTCTCTTGTCCTGGGCAAGTGGCTCAAGCTGACCTGCCAGTTCGCCGACGATTTCCTCCAGGCATTCGGGGTCGAATACTGTTGCTGCTTCTGATAACGATCCCAGTGAGGCTCGCGAACAGCCGAGTTTCTTCTGCACGTTCTTCAGCTCGCTGGCCTGCTGCAATCCTCGAAGCGAGGTGACGATGGGGTTGAAACAGTACAGCAGCATCAGCAGGCAATATTGATCGAAATGCAGCGTACGATTGCCTGCCGTATCACGTCCGCAGGCGTCATCGTGCAGCCGCTCCAACAGCGGTGCCAACTGGTCGAAATACTTCAGGCCTGTGATATCTTTCTCAGCAATTTCCGCACGGCAAACACGTGGCATGACTCTGCCTCACGTGGCCACTGCACCGTCTTGTCTTGCAATTTGACCAATTGACAATCCGCGATTACCCCAAAAAAGAGGCAAAACATCCCTGTCGCGGCCGTCTCTCACCACAA
>JBDONA010000076.1:0-2816 GCA_039831575.1 Fuerstiella sp.
GGTGGTTCAGTGGCCGACCCCACCGGTCCGAAAACCGGCTCGTTGCGGGTGATCCGTGGCGGCGGTTGGGCCCACGAGGCCACTGGTTCACATGTTCGCTTGAGGGCCGCGCCGGACCATGGGTCCAACATTCTGGGCTTTCGTGTGGTCCGCAGTTTCGACAAGTGAAGCCGTTGTAACTGTGCATGCGTTCTTACAAGGTTCGCGGGGGCGACGGGTAATCGCCGTCCGTTGTATGTTCATCTCCACAACATCCGGCCTGTACACAACGCAACAGGCACACCGTCAAGAACAACCAACAACCCATGATGTCGGCGGCTGGTAGACGCTGTTGCTGCGATCAAAAAGCTGGGGGGCCGTGTCACGCTCGACGCAAAGTCTGGTGAGGTGACTGCCGTTAGATTCAAAGGTGGCATCGCGGATGCAGAACTGGAGCACCTGAAAGACCTGACCAGTCTGACAGAACTCTAGCTCGACGACACGGAGATCACGGATGCAGGGCTGGAGCACCTGAAAGGACTGATCAGTCTAAATATCCTCAAGCTCAACAACACGCAGATCACGGACGCGGGACTGGTGCATTTGAAAGGAATGACCAGTCTGAAAAGCCTCCGCCTCGAAAACACACAAATCACAGATGCGGGGCTGGCAGAGATTAAGGCAGCACTGCCGAATTGTAGCGTGATCGGTCCATAAAGCACGAGGCAAACAACAAATGCAGGTCGTGAAGAACATTCCAATCGCATTCCTAACCCTACTCGCTGGCTGCACCGAACAGCCGCCAGGACTCTCCAGAGTCGCCGACCGCGATCCAATCGTCGAATCACAAACGCCCGTTGTCGATCAGCCGGGCATCGGCCAACAGCTCTACAAAGTCATCAAGATCGTACACGGTGACACCATCTACGTTCTGACCGACGACAAAGAAACCATCCGCCTACGCTTCAACGGAATCGACACGCCGGAACGTGGTCAACCGTTCGGCAACAACGCCACAAAGTTTGTCAGTGATACCGTCGGCGGCAAGATGGTTCGACTTGTCACGCACGGTGAGGACCGATACGACAGGACGATTGCAGATATCTACCTGCCGATCGACATCCCGAATCTTGTGGTGGAGGATCTGTTTCTCAATGGTGAACTGGTCAAACGCGGTCTGGCATGGCACTACAAGTATTACAGCGACGACAAACGGTTGGCAGACGCCGAAAACAACGCACGGTTGAAGAAGCTCGGGCTGTGGGGTGGCAGCCACAAGGTGATTGCACCGTGGGACTGGCGGAAGTTGAGCAAGGATGAGAGGGATGAGTTTCGGTGAGCCAAATGCTACGCCGTATAGCGCAGAGGGCTTCAGGCTCCCACATCAGGTCAGCATTCACCGGCTGGTCGGGACCAAATCGATCAGTTGCTGATTCTGTTCAGGTCGTTCTGCCGTGACCGTCGTCAACGATCAGGGCCGCAGGCTGCAAAGTCATTCCTACGGCCACCGCCTCGCGCCGGTCGTGCGTTCGGCGATGGGGTCTTGCCTGATGTATGCCGATGTCGACTTCAGGCTTTGTTCGGTCGTCTGCAAATCGTCAATGTGATAATAATCGCGGGCATCAGGTATCGCAATTATGCGCCAATTGGGTGTCATGTCTTGATCAACGATTTCCAATCGGTCGCTGACTTTTACAGCTTTGGCGGAATGACAATTGACTATTCAACCGAACCGAGAAGCATTTCCTACAAACTGACTGCGATTCAGTTTGATCGCAACTCTGACGAAGTGTGCTGTCGCGTCCCCGATTGCAGGCACTGCAGTCTCATCCCACGACGACAAGAGGAGATCTGGAAGCAGGACACCGTGGTCACGAACAGGAAGTTGAATCGGCCGGTGGAAACCAGCCACGCGTTTGATAATCGCTCGATCGGCCGGTAAGAACCGGCCCTACCGCTGACTTCGGTGAAGCGTGCTTTAAGCGGCCTGATCTCCACCCGCAGACTCAACTTCGGCAGCATCAGAGTCGTTTGCGGCAGCATTTTCGGCGAGCGGAGTCTTCATCATTCCACCAATTGTCTGCCAGCGTTCGTCGGCAAACTGATCGAGCCCGAATGCGATGGCGTTCACGTCGGAGCTCTTTCGAAATGTCCGGGCCATCCGGTCCCAGATCGACAAAACAACGGAGTAGTTCGAATCCGTTTCCGGTTGCCACCGCGAATGATGAACTTTGTGCATGTCAGGCGTGACGATCAGCCAGCGAAACACTCTGTCCGTCCGTCCTATGCTGATGTTGGCATGATGAAAATGAGTCATCGCAACGACCGTCATTTCATAGATCACGATCTGCCAGACACTCAGACCGAGCAGCGGAATCAACATCAGTCGTAGTCCGGCGGAAATCATGTGCTCGCCGACATGAAATCGAGTCGCGGTCGTAACGTCCATTTTCAGATCACTGTGATGCATTCGGTGAAATCGCCACAGCAGTGGTATCTGGTGATTCAGTCTGTGCCAGAAGTACATCCAGCCATCCAGCAGGATCAACCCGGCAATAAACCTCACCGTCGCGTATTGATCGCTTAACTGAAGTAACCCAAAACGATTCTCAACCGTCCAGTTGGCAGCAAACACAATCGCGGTTCCGAACAATGCGCCGGTGACGATGGCATTAAAGAGGGCCAGCGACAGATTCCGCAACGCGTGTCTTCCGCGCTGCTGCGGCCAGTGAAACAGCGGACGCAGGGTTTCCCATGACCACAGCCCAACCAGCATCAGGATCGGCAGCAACAGCCGCGTGCTGACGAGCACAGATAATCGCTGGGATTGGTCACCG
>JBDONA010000302.1:0-12485 GCA_039831575.1 Fuerstiella sp.
CCCCTGATTGACGGTCGTGTTCCCGTTCCGGACGGCCCTGGACTTGGCATTGAACTGGATGAGGACGTGATTGAACAGTTTCGCGTTCGCTAAAGCACTTTTCGAAAAGATGTGGTCGTAGGGCTCGTGGGAAAGCGACTCTCGCAAAGGGAAAGACGATCGCCGCGGCCACAAGTCAGCGTAGTACGCTGTAGGATTGAAGACGAAAGTATGAGCATTTATCAGAAACTCGGCGTCGAGCCCATCATTAACGCCTGTGGAACAGTGACACGCCTTGGCGGGGCTCCGATGCCAGCCGAGGTGCTTGACGCTTTTGCACAGGCAGCAACAGAAAGTGTGCCGCTGGAACATCTGCAGGCAGCTGCATCGCGCCGGATAGCGGACGTTACGGGCGCGGAAGCGGGATTGGTGACATCCGGTGCGGCAGCAGCTTTGACGCTGGGAGCGGCCGCCATGCTGGCCGGGTATGACCTTGCCCGCATGGAAAAGCTGCCCTGCTGTGACGGTTTTTCGAACGAATTAATTATCGCCCGTGAACAGCGCAGCGGATATGATCACGCCGTTCGAGCGGCGGGCGCGACGTTGGTTGAGGTGGGGTTTAACGAAGTTGTTTCCAACGCCGGAGTCCGTCGCACGGAGGTCTGGGAATACGAAGCCGCGATCACCTCACAGACGGCTGGAATCGTGTACGTACACGCGGACGACTCATGCCCGAAGCTTGAGGACGTCGTGGCGATGGCTCACGAGCACGACCTGCCCGTTCTGGTGGATGCGGCGGGAGAGTTGCCGCCCCGTTCTAATTTGAAAGATATACCGGCCACTGGCGCCGATCTGGTGTCTTTCAGCGGCGGCAAGGCGATTCGCGGGCCCCAGTCCACAGGCGTCCTTTGTGGACGTCGCGCGTTGGTTTCTTCGGCGGCGCTGCAAATGCTCGACATGGACGACCATTCTGAGCTGTGGGATCCACCGGATGAACTTATTGATCGGTCGCAATTCACCGGGATTCCCAGGCATGGAATCGGTCGTGGCCTGAAGGTCTCAAAGGAAGCGATCGTTGCCCTGCTCACGGCCCTGGACATGTTCGCCTCCGGGCAGTTCGATCGGCAACTCATCGATTATCGCCGACTACTGCAGACGATCGCCGACAACCTGTCACAGGCAAAGGCCCACTGTCGCATGATCGAACCGTCAACACACGATCGCTGGCCGATACTGGAAATCGCAGTCGATTCTTCCGCGCTCAGCAGATCGGCAATGGACGTGTGCCGCGCCCTGCGTATGGGAACTCCGCCGGTGTATGTGGGGCATGGCGGTTTGCGCGAGGGACGATTCCAGATAAATCCGGTATGCCTGACAGATGCCGCAACACCGGTGCTGATCACGCGTTTGCTGGACGAACTTTCCTGAACTTCCTGTGTGTTGCCGTACTCAATGGTTAATGTCACGCGCGAATCTGATTGGGGCGAGGACGAAGGACGCAAGACGTAGCGACTGACGTGACGACGTGTAAAACACGGTGCGGGCGAACCCAATGACAAACTACACGGTGACGCAGTCAGGTTCTGAGACCACGGGGGCGAGCGGTTGAGGGGCTTTGTCGGGATCCGTGGAGGAGTCCGTGACCTGCGATTGTCGACGGGCCACCCACCATGTCATGGCGTCGCGTCCAAACAACGCGACCGTCCATGTGCCGCACAGTGCGACAGACAGGCCGATTTGTGCAACGGGGCCCATTGTCGGAAAACACAAGAATCGAGCGGCGACGTACGTGCCGCAGAATCCCGCAATTTTCAGCGTGTTGTGGCCCCAGCGATAGGGGATCACAACCGCCCGGCGGCAGTACGCGAGGACGACGCCTGAAAACACGGCGTAGGTCAGAACACCCGTCCATGCGGCTCCCCAAATTCCGATCACCGGAATCAGCAGGATATTGCCCCCGATGTTGACGACCACTCCAGCAATGCTGGCAGGGATCACCAGCATTGTTCGCCTGGCCAGCAGAGCCGGTACGTCAAGATGGAAGCTCAGCCCGAAAATGAAGCATCCCAGCAAGATCACGGGTATCAATTCGGCGGCTGCACTGTAACTTGCCGGAGTCAGCCACGGCAGCACGGAATGGATGGTCAGCAATGCTCCCAGATACAAAATCCCCAGTCCGCTGACGAACCAATCGAACGCCCGACGAAACGTAGCGGTCGAATCGGGCTGCTTTGCCATCTCGAAAATGCTCACCTGCCACACAGACAGGAATGGCACCAGGCACAGCGCGTGGACGGCGAAGCCAAATCTGTGGGCGAGTGAATACACTCCGACCTGCTCCATCGTGCCATACACGCGCAGCAGATAGCGGTCCGCCTCGTGCATCAACATCAGGGCCACGCCGGAAAGAATCAGCGGTGCTCCGTAGCGAAGCATGCGTGTCAGCAATTCCCCGTCAAACCGACAGCGACCTCGTTCTGCCAAAAAGATGCCCATCAGCACGATCGCATTCAGCGCGGTCACAATCAGAGCGCTGAGCAGAAAACCCGCCGGCCCCATTTTCAGTGTCAGCAAGAAATAGACGTTCAGGGCGATGCTAAGCAGGAGTCGATACGTGGCAATCGAAACAAACAGCACAGATCGTTTCTGGACTCGCAGATAGACGTTCAGCAGATTCTGAATCGTGCCGAACCAGATCTTCAGCAGCGTCAGCACGACAAAGTAGCCGGCTTCAGACGCAGAAATAAAGTCGCCGCACACGATGACGCCCAACTGGTCTCGGAACAGCAGCATCGGTCCGGTCTGACGATCGTAGCGACCGTGATGTAGGCCAGGCCCGTCCACCAGACCCGATCACACTGAAGAGGATCTTCGTCATCAAAATGAAAACGAACAATGGCCTTGGCAACACCATCGGCCAGCAGCGGCGCCAACAGGGCGCCGCCGAGATTCAGAATGGCTGTGACGCCGTACTGTTCCGGTATCAGCGCGACGGTGTAGAGCGGCAGAAGCAATATTGACGCCAGTCGCGTCAGAACCTGCCCGATCCCGTAAATCGTTGAGTGTTTAACGAACTCGTTGGTCTTCATCATGCCATGCTGCGGGACGCAGCATGGCAGCGGAATTTGGCCTGACCCGAAGATGCTTGCAGGAAAACGCCACTGCGGTAGTTGCGTCGGAGTCTACTGTGACGTCCTGTCGGGATCGGTGAAACGTTGTGCAACCGCCCCTTTTTGCTGCCAATTCCGAAAAATGGCAGCCCCGGGTATGCCGGTTCACCGAAGGGACGTTGCTTTTAGACAACATACCCCACCAATCGTTTCCGGGTGGACGAATTTCGGAGACCTGCGCCTTATGTGCAGACGCACCGGAACAAGGTCGTCGCGTTCCCTATTGCCGGTCCGCGATTCGCGATCTCTGCTACTGACGACATTCGCCATCCGCCAGCAGCGAACCGAATTTGCACAATTCGGCCGTGACCTCGGCAAGATCATTCGCTTCTGTCTGCGTTTCGTCTATCCCGTACAGCATGGTGGAATGATCGCCAGGCACGACCAGTAATTCATGGCCATTCACATCCGGCAGCACTACAGCTGCCTCTTTGCTGAGATCGATTGACGAAACGATGGCTGCTGACAGTATTCGAGTCTCAAGCGATTCGGCCAAGGCTGGCGAGGTGTACGAGAACGTACACCGTCGTTTTCGTGCCACCATATGGCGATAATGGACGCGAAACAGATCTGACTACCGGATCATCGGCAACCAGATCCGAAACTCGGTGCCAAACGAGTCCGATCGCACCAGGTCGATCGATCCCTTGAGTTCCTGCTGAACCAGTTGCCGACACACGAAGAGTCCAAGTCCCGTACCGGTCGCCTTGGTTGTGAAATACGGCTCGAAAATCTGAGCGTGTGCCTCTGGAGAAATGCCGTGTCCTTCGTCCGCGATACTGATCGCTACGATGGGTTCACCGGATTCCGATTGTTCGATACTGGTCGTCACAGTGATCGCTGCGCCTTCCTCGGTTGCATCCAGCGCGTTCAGCACGAGATTCAACACAACCTGTACCAACTGGTCATTGATCGTCCGGATGGCCTGCATTTCGGCTGCGAAGACGGTATTGACTTTCTTGCCCTTCCAGCGCTTGTAGTACTTGGCGATGTTGAGGGCATCGTTGATGGCGGCATGAATGTCGACCAGAGCTGCCTGCTGATTTGCCGGACGGCTGAAGCCGACCAGCTCCTGCAGCGTACGATGAATGCGATGAAGTTGTCCAAGGACCATTCCCAGACGTTCATTTGTGTACTCGTCGGTGATTCGTCGTTGCAGCATCTGCACGATGGAGCTGATGGATGCCAACGGATTACCGACTTCGTGAGCAATGCCTGCTGCCAGCAGTCCAAACGCCGCCTGTTTCTCCTGCTGGACCAGCAGTGCCTGCGATTCCTGCAGGTCCTTGGTCCGCGCGCGAATCCGTTGCTCAAGATGAGTCTGGTTTTCAAGAAGTTCTGCGTTCAGAATTCCCAGTCGTTCGCCCGCCGTCTTCAGCAATCCTGTGAGAGCGATGATCGCCCACGTGGCCCAGCCCAGGAAGACCAGCGTCAGAAGCATCTGCACCGCATCCTCGGATCCAGCTGTGTCCGCCAGCAGGCCAAGTAACGTGTAGCTTAACGCATGCAATCCGAGCGTTGCGAATGTCAGCGTCGGCGAATGGCGAATCGCACACACCAGCAGCGACAGAAAATAGTAAAAGCGGAACGGACTGTTGACACCTTCGTCAAAGTAGCACAGAACGCCGATAAACAGTGCTTCCATCAGGCTGATCAGGATACGAAATTCGGCCAGCAGAACCTTCCCTTTCCAGCTGCGGAGCGTATCGATGATCGCGTACACGGCTCCCAATGTCAGGATCGCGTTGAGTTCAAACTGCGACGATTCGCGATCGGCAGCATTGATAACGTCTCCGATGTTGACCAATAAATAACCAACAGCCAGGCCAAACCAGCGGATGCGAACCGTAATGAATTCCGCCCGTAATTCTCGCGCCAGCGGGTCTGACACGGAATCGGGGATCTGAGTTGGACTGGAATGGGGGCTGCCGAGCGATGACTGGGGGCCAGCAGAGCTCATCGGGTCGCCGTTTCAAGACAGAGTAAGGACAACATCAGAGAAGAGGTTGGAATCAGGCAAACGTTACTCAATATCCGCCCTCTATGCATTCGCTGGATGCAAAGGATGTTCGGTTTAAGCAGACTGATGGGCCCAGACCTGGGTCATAGACCTGACACCGGTGGTCGCCGGATGTCCGGTAATCCGGACAATCGTCACAATCCTTTCAGCCCTATCGCTATAGACGGTGCTGCCGACATAAACCGGCGTGAACTGCCGCTGAAGGTACAGACAATCGGCAATTTTCGCAGAAAGACATCGCCAATGGTCGAATTAGTCATTTAGACTCGCACCGACAGACGGATCGCGTCTGCAGAATTTAAAAATGGCACGGCTTGCCCTTGTCTGCCGCGAGTGTAGTGGCGGGTGACGTTGGGGACGGGCGGCGATCGTTCACGAAGAAAGATTGACCGGGGACTGGAAATGCTTGTACTTAGTCGAAAAAAAGATGAGAAGATTGTAATTGGCGACTCGATCACATTGATGGTTATCGAAATTCGAGGCGACAAAGTTCGTCTTGGTATCGATGCTCCTCGCGACGTAACCGTTCACCGCGAAGAGATCTATGATGCCATCAAACGTGAAGAGAAGGAGAAGCAGCCGAAGGTTGACTAAGCAGCCACGCAGTCGCTTCATTGCCAGCAACGTCTGACACCTGTACGCCACCAGTTCGTCCCGTCTCTCACGGTGGCCGAGTCAGCCAACGTATTGGAATTTCCTCGCCTGCTCCGTCACGGATTTCGTGACTGGACCAGCCCGTATTTCAGACAGCTCAGACAAACAGGGCCGTCCGATTCGTCGTGGAAGTAGTTGAAGAAACAACTTCCGACGATAAGACAAGTCGGCCCGGCAATGACTGAGCGGGACGACATTAAGCTCCGTTTTACCTCTCTGGTCGCTGCCAAAAAGTGACCGGGATGCCGGGTGATCGCACCACCTGTGCCGCCGGAGTTGTCGGAGTTGTGCGTCCGGGCAGATTCCGTTCTGGAAGATGGGATTCTACCTGTAGTCGGCGCCTGTCAGGCTTTGCAGGACGGATTGTTGCCAGTCTCGCAGCTGGTGCTGCAGTTTGTTCGCGATTGCGGGGTTTGATGCGAGCAGGTCGTGCTGTTCGCCGGGGTCGCTGCGTACATCAAACAGCTCACGAGTTTGTTCGTCGCCCAGTCCGCGTACCAGAAGCTTATAGCGGTTACCAAGCAGGACTCTGTGACCGTCAAAGTCATCGCTCGAAATGTCGGGGTGATGAAAGTTGCGAAAATTGCGAGTGTGACGATCGCCCATCATCTTCACCAGGGGCGTTGTACCTGACTGCAGTTCTGCGGCAATGTACGGTTCAGCGTCTGATCCGTTGCCTCCTTTAAAACTCCAAAAACAAATTGGGCTGGAGCGTTCTGTCATCGAGCCTTCGATCAGTGGTTTCAGGCTGACACCGTCGAGTGGTCGTGCTGGCTGTGGCACGGAAAGCAGCTCGCAGATTGTCGGCAACATGTCGCTGGTCACCGTGTTGACCGCCGATTGCCGCGGCTGCGAAATCTTTTCCGGCCATTCGATGATCCCTGGAACTCGAATGCCACCTTCGTACATCGTGCCCTTCTGGCCTCGAAACGGAGATGTCACGATCCCGTCCCCCGGCGTTCCGTTGTCACCGCAATACCACAGCAAGGTGTTCTTACGCTGTCCGTTGTCCGCCAGCCACTTTCTCAACTGGCCCATGGACCGGTCCATCGCTGTGATTTCGGCGTAGCGTTCCTGCAGGACGTCTTTGAGCGGGCGTCTGGTTTGTCGTCCGGTTACGTTAGACGTCAGCCTCACCTGTTTTTCCGAATAGCTGTCCGGCAGATCTGAATACAGGGCAAGGTCTTCTTTCAGACCGCTGTACGGTTCATGCGGCGACCCGAACCAGACAACGGCAAAGAACGGTTTTTCATCCTGCAGTGCACTTTCCAGAAAACGAATCGTCTCCCGAATCACGATTTCCGAGCTTTCGCCCTCAAACTGTGCAGGGGCTGCTCCGTTCCTTGAAAACGTCGGATTCAATTCGAAGAAGTTGTCGTGCGAGAGCCACTGCTGGAATCCCATGGCTCCTGGACTGGTTGGCGATGCGGCCTTCACAGGGCCCAGATGCCACTTACCAAAATGTCCGCACGCATAGCCAGCCTGCTTAAGAATCCGGGCGATGGTGATTTCTTCGGGACGAATGGAATAGTTGGGCGCAAACGTTCCGTAACGATTGGGATGGCGACCCGTCATTACGCTGCCGCGGGTCGGCGAGCAGGAGGGATGTGCCGAATAGAAGCAATCCAGCCGAAGTCCGGAGGCGGCCATTTCGTCCAGCACCGGTGTCTGCAGATGAGGATGTCCGTTATAGCCCGTTTCGTCCCAGCCATGGTCGTCCCCCATGCACAGAATGATGTTCGGTGGAGGCTCCGTCGCCAGAGTAACGGCAGACACAGCCAGGATCAGGCCGACGGTTCCAGCCATCGTTCTGCAACATCGTCTCGTTGAGTCGTTCATGTCAATAGACCACCTGAAATAGAGAGTCGTCTTGTGGTGTCGTTCGACGAACAGAAGCAGGCAACACATCAGTGTCTGCCAATGATGACACTTCTGACACAAAGTAACAACGACGCGTGCCCGGATACTCGTGCTCGAAGCCCCGATTTGATTCACAGCAACACAGCCGTCTGAGAACTCAGGTCGGTGCTGTGCTCGCGAAGAAAGACAGGAAACGTTGCACGTGATCCGACGGCTCCTCACTTGATACGTCAGATGTACACTGTCATCATTTCCAGTCTGCCGGTGCGCTGGCGATCATTTTCTGTCGACCTCTTGTTTATTCCGGATATACCGACCATGAATCAGGTTCACCGCCGAATCGTGTTGAAGCAGGCCGTCGCCGCCGGCGCGGCTTCGGTTGTTGCTACGGCACCTGCGAATATATGGAAATCGACGGGCGCCATACGTGCATTCACGATGGATCTCACCGGCGGTGCGATCGGAGTGCGGGCTGGTCAGATCGATGCCGTCAAACTTGCGAACAAGCACGGATTCGAATCTGTTGCACCCGATGTCGGCTATCTGGCTTCGCTGGATAACTCCGGACGAAGTGAGCTCGCTTCGTTGATGAAGAACAACGGGATCGTGTGGGGAGCAGCCGGACTGCCGGTGGAGTTTCGCAGGGACGAGGACACCTTCCGCAGCGGATTGCAGAAACTGCCAGCACTTGCGAAGGCGATGGAACTGGCCGGTGTGACTCGAGTGGGCACCTGGCTGAAACCATATCACGCGGAGCTGACGTACGTGGCCAACTTTCGCCGGCACGCACGGCGCCTGCGAGAATGCGTGAAGGTTCTGGGCGATCACGGTCAGCGTTTCGGGATGGAATATGTTGGGCCGAAGACGTTGTGGGCCTCACAGCGGCACAGTTTTATTCACACGATGGCGGAGACGAAGGACCTGATCATGGAGATCGGTCAGGATAACGTGGGCTTCATTCTGGATAGCTGGCATTGGTACACAGCCCACGAGACAGCTGATGATCTGCGAACGCTTTCGAACAAAGATGTGATCGCGTGTGACCTGAATGATGCACCGGCAGGGATTGAAATTGATCAGCAGATCGACAACCAGCGAGAGTTGCCGTCCGCGACCGGGGTCATCGATATGAAATCGTTCCTGGGAGTGCTGGTTGAGATCGGCTATAACGGTCCGATTCGCAGCGAACCCTTCAACGCGAAGTTGAACGCCATGGAAAACGACGATGCCTGCGCTGCAACAGCGGCCGCTATGAAGAAGGCATTTGCATTAGTCGGCGGATAAAGATGCTGTGTCCATTGGTATCATTAATAAGGCTTTCAAATGAGTCGTTTAATAAACTGTGTTCTGTTGGTGTCTGTTGTTTTGAGTTCCCGCGCAGTTCTGTCGGCGGAGCGAAATATCATCTTTTTCATCACCGATGATGAAAGCCCAACGCTCGGATGCTACGGCGATCCGGTTGCGGTGACGCCGAATATCGACGCCATCGCCGCTGACGGAACGTTGTTCAGAAATGCCTTCGCGACGACCGCCAGCTGCAGCGCCAGTCGATCGGTGGTGATGTCTGGTCTGCACAATCATCGCAACGGGCAGTACGGCCATCAGCATGCCTATCACAAGTTTTCATCCTTTCACAACGTGGTCAGCCTGGCCATGCCCCGAGTGATGGCGCAGGCCGGCTATCGGACCGGCCAGTGCGGGAAGTATCACGTCGCTCCGGAAGAAGTGTTTCGCTTCGAATCGTACATCAAAGGCAACGGACGCAACGCTGTGGCCATGGCAGAGAGCTGTCAGGACTTCATCACGGACAAGTCAACCGACAAGCCGTTCTTCCTGTACTTTGCGACGACTGACCCACACCGCGGTGGTGGAAAAGATCAGACGTCCACTCAGGAACTGAAGCCGGACCTGTTCGGCAATAAACCGAACGACGCTTCCTTCGAAGGTGTCAAGGAGGTCTTTTACGATCCAGCAAGACTGCCGATACCCCACTTTCTGCCTGACACGATTGAAACACGTGAAGAGCTGGCCCAGTACTACCAATCGTGTTCTCGAATCGACCAGGGCGTCGGGCGACTGGTGGAGATCCTGAAAAAGGCGGGACTCTACGACAAGACACTTTTCGTTTTTACGGCCGACCATGGGATGGCTTTCGCCGGTGGCAAGACGACGGTGTATGAAGGAGGCCTGAAGGTTCCGTTTGTCGTTCGCAATCCCTACGAAAAGAAACGTGGCCTCGTGTCCGATGCCATGATCAGCCACATCGATATTACTCCGTCGCTGCTGGACTTTGCCGGAGGTCTTGACGCAAAGATCAACGGGCCGAAGGACTGGGTTGATCCGAATGAATTCTGGAAGGCGCGCGAATACGCTAATCGCGACAATCGCGGTCGAGGCAGTTATCGCAGCTACCACGGTAAATCGTGGATCTCGGTTCTGGGTGACGCCCAAGCGACTCACTGGGACACGATTTTTGCGTCGCACACGTTTCACGAGATTCAGATGTACTATCCGATGCGAGTCGTGCGTGACAAAAAGTACAAGCTGATCTGGAATATTGCTTACCAGTTGCCGTACCCGTTCGCATCAGATTTGTGGGCCGCCTCCAGTTGGCAGGCGCAGTTTCGCAGCAGTCTGGACGCTCCCTACGGAAAAAAGACCGTCGGCGAATACATCAATCGCGCCAAGTTCGAACTCTACGACATCGAAAACGACCCTTACGAACAGAAAAACCTTGCCCTGGAACGGGAGTACAATGACGTACTGGTCACGTACCAGAAAAAGCTGAAGGCACTGCAGAAGGAAATGCAGGATCCCTGGATCATGAAATGGGATTACGAATAGGGAAGGCAAAGGGTCGGGAGTCTTTTTCAACCGGAGAACGAGCGTATTCAAGAAGCGTTCATCCGAAAAAGACTCCCGACCCTGTTCGTCACTCAAGTTCGAGTTCTTCCTGTGTTTCAGGAACTCGGTCCAAACCGACGTTCTGTCGGCCAACGCAGTTCCGGGTCAGATTAAGTCGATCCAGTGCCGCATGTCGTCCCAAACCGTTTCGGACGCAGCAACAGGAATCTCGTCTGATGGCGCGATTGTCAAAGCCACGGATTCGGACTGAACTTCCGGAAACAGCTCTTCGTCAGTGGTCTCCTGCCGCGGAACAGCGTTCACCGCTCTGACGACTTCAGAATCCTGTGCCACAACCGTGCCCGATTTCCTTGTGCCGAGGCCGTTGATGTTGGCCCTGATCTGAGATGCTGAGAGCGGGCTGGGGCCCTTCGACAGGTCGATCTGTGCATTTGTCCCAGACAGCATCACCAGATGAATCAGGAAAGAATCGTTGGCATCGAAATCCTGATCCCCATCGACGTCTCCCGTTGACCGCAGATGATCCATCAAAGAGCGAATCTGGCCAGTCGCCAGCAGGCTGCCCCCCTTGGACTGCTCGATCTGCGTATCTGACCCTCCAAGCAGCAGTAGTTGGATAATGAAGGAATCGTTGGCATCAAAGTCCACATCACCGTCGATGTTCCCTGCGCTGGTCTCATCGTTGATGGTGACGACGTCAATGTTCTGGTCTGGTACGGACTCGA
Organism: Fuerstiella sp.; assembly: GCA_039831575.1. Classification (GTDB taxonomy): domain Bacteria; phylum Planctomycetota; class Planctomycetia; order Planctomycetales; family Planctomycetaceae; genus Fuerstiella. The sequence continues at coordinate 11,274 of JBDONA010000302.1, forward strand.
ATTCCACCGCGGCTTGAGCCGGATCAACGGAAAGCGTGACTGTACTTAGCTGAGCACCGTCCGCCACCGAATCGTCGATGCCTGTGACTGTAAGTTCTTGAGTTATGTCCCAGTTGTCCGGAGTGAAAGTCAGCGATGACTTATTGATCGTTGCTTCGGTCTCGTCATTACTGCGGATCATCAATACGACGTCACTCAATGGCCTTCCTGTCAAGGCGACATGGAACGTGTCTGTCGAACCAGTCTCTGTGACGCTGGTGCCGCCGTTCGTATGAGTAACGGAGATTCCCGCCGCGTCACGTGCCGCTCGAAGTTCCTCCAGAGTAACGGCACCATCTTCGTTGGCATCGGCACGCGACAACTTCAACCAGACTTCTTCGCTGACTTCGTCAGCCGTCAGTTGTCCGTCTTCGTTGAGATCCAGTCGGGCAAAAACGTCTGCCGAATGCGGTCGGCGGACTCGGTCTTCGTGTTCTTCCCGTGCCGCTCGAAGTTCTTCCAGCGTGACGGCACCATCTTCATTGGCATCGGCCCGCGACAGCTTCGCCCAGACTTCTTCGCTGACTTCGTCGGCCGTCAGTTGTCCGTCTTCGTTGAGATCCAGTCGGGCAAAAACGTCTGCGGGATGCGGTCGACGAACTCTATGTTCGTGTTCTTCCCGTGCCGCTCGTAGTTCTTCCAGCGTGACGGCACCATCTTCGTTGGCATCGGCACGCGATAATTTCGCCCAAACCTCTTCGCTGACTTCGTCGGCCGTCAGCTGTCCGTCTTCGTTAAGGTCCAGTCGGGCAAAGACTTCTGCGGGATGCGGTCGACGAACTCTATGTTCGTGTTCTTCCCGTGCCGCTCGTAGTTCTTCCAGCGTGACGGCACCATCTTCGTTGGCATCGGCACGCGATAATTTCGCCCATACCTCTTCGCTGACTTCGTCGGCCGTCAGTTGTCCGTCTTCGTTGAGATCCAGTCGGGCAAAGACTTCTGCGGGATGCGGTCGACGAACTCTATGTTCGTGTTCTTCCCGTGCCGCTCGTAGTTCTTCCAGCGTGACGGCACCATCTTCGTTGGCATCGGCACGCGATAATTTCGCCCAAACCTCTTCGGTCACTTCGTCGGCCGTCAGTTGTCCGTCTTCGTTGAGATCCAGTCGGGCAAAGACTTCTGCGGGATGCGGTCGACGAACTCTGTGTTCGTGTTCTTCCCGTGCCGCTCGTA
>JBDONA010000609.1:0-2809 GCA_039831575.1 Fuerstiella sp.
ACAAGATCGATTTGTTTGATCCGTCAACCGTTAACAGGGAAAGTCACGCATTACCGAATCGGTGAAGAACGGATCTCGTCGGCAGACCACAGGTCACGCACGACAAAACGGGATACAGCACACCGAACACAAATGCAAAACTTTTACCGCAGGGAAGATATGTAAGGCTTGACCACAAAGGACATATAGATGTTAGCTTTCGTGGGTGCATAGCTTTCGCTGACAATGGAACCGTCGTCCAGCAAACGAAACTTCTGTCCTTCATAGGGCCGGTCCGTCGGGACGAGTGTTCGCCAGTCCACAAGTCTGGCCGCCTGGTCATGTGTCCATTCCTGCAGCCGTTTTCTCCAGTCGGGTGCTTGCCGCTTCATTTCCGCTTAGATCTCAGCGATTCCGTCAAGAACGGTCTGCCGTTGTTTCTGCTGTGGCGGCGTGAACACGGTGGCGGTGGCTTCATGGAAATCGTTCAGCGCGTCGAACATCTGATAATATTCGCGCTGACTGAGAGGATCGTATTTGTGTGTGTGACACTGCGCACACTGTGTTGTGATGCCCAGAATCGCCTTGCCGATCGCATCCATTCGGTCAAACATGCCTTCGACTCGAAACTGCTCCGGGTCAGCGCCGCCTTCTTCGTTGACCATGGAATTGCGGAGAAACCCGGTTGCTACCAACGCAGACTGCCCGCCGGCCGGCACAAGGTCTCCGGCGATTTGATGAATGATGAAATCGTCGTACGGCATGTCGCCATTCATCGCATTTATGACCCAGTCCCGATAGAACCAGACGCTCCGTTGCTTATCCTTTTCATAGCCATCGGAATCTGCATAGCGGGCAGCGTCCAGCCACCATCGGCCCCAGCGTTCGCCGAAATGAGGTGAATCGAAAAGTTGCTCCACGAGTTTTCCGAAAGCATCGTCGCGTGCATCATTAACAAACGCGTCCACTTTTGCTGGTGACGGCGGCAGGCCCAGCAGGTCAAGGTACACCCGGCGGATCAGCGTGACGCGATCGGCAGGTTGACCCGGCTTAATGTTCTGTTTTTTCAGCTGCGCGACCACAAAACGGTCAAATGGATTTCGGAGCAGTCTGTTGCTGTTTGTAATGGGGATCTCCGGGCGTTTCGGTGGCATGAAGGCCCAGTGTTTCGAGTACTCGGCACCCTCGGAAATCCACGTGCGCAACAGTGCTGCCTCGTCTGCGGAAATCGTTTTCTCAGTCGACGGTGGCGGCATGGCAGTGTCCGGATCGCCGGCCAGAATGCGTTTCAGAAGCTCACTGTCCAGGGGCGCACCCGGCTTGATGGCACCAGTGCCGACCGCGACATCACGAACGTCCAGCCGTAGATCGGCTTCGCGATTCTCTGCGTCCGGTCCATGACAAAGGAAGCACTTGTCCGAGAGAATGGGTCGAATATCACGGCTGAAGGCAATTTCTGCAGCAGACATCGACGGCATCAAAGAGGGCAGGATGAGTGTGGTGAGAAGAAGAAGCTTGTTCACGACGTTGATTATCCTCTGATCGGAGTTTCACTTCAGCTGATTACCGCGAATTGAGGCCTGCCGAATTCCGTGACTTCCACGTAATGCTCAGGTACTTCCAGGTGGCCCGACAGTTTTCGCCAGGCCGCCGCTCACGCAAATTCAAGGCTCCACGAACCTGTCTACTGCGCCATGGTGAGCTTCGGCAGCGCTTCGGTACATGACTGCGCAAATGGCATATTCGCACGCCAACCGTCAGGCGAATGTCGTTTGTTTTTGTAGCAATTCTGCGGGGACAACAGGATGACCGCAGTAATGGCGTGTTTTTCCGTCCGGGGCTTCACGCCGGGTTGGATCGTGGCGAGAGCCGTCTTTTTGCTGCGGGATTCTTGCGTTCCGTGCGACAATGACATGTGAGGCAGGACACGGTTGTTTCGTCCCGGAAGCTGGTCGCCCGTCGACGGTTTCGTGCGAAGCGATTCGGCGAATTCCTGTGATGGCTGAACGAGACGTGCAGCTTGCAATTTGAGCCGGATAATCCTTACTCCGATATCTGAAATCTGCAACACGCCCTCAGAACTGTCACGAGTCCAATTCGGTCGTCCACCTGACCGCACGGCAGCGTCAGAAACAAGTTGCTACCTGCGATTCAAATTGTATGAGAGATGTATCAACCACGAAACATCTTCTCGTCCGAATAAAGCACCGAGCTATGTATCGAGAATCAAATCTGTTTTGGTACGACCGCAGTGAAAACTCGCTGCTGATCATCAACTGCGAAGATGGACGCCGCCTGCGCCTTCGTGACGTTCCTGAAGCTGCGTGGAATTCGATCGCACCAAACGTCAACGGTGAGTCACGACTTGTGGAGCAGCTAAAATCCACGTACGAATTCGAGATGAATCCAATCGAGTGAACGCAGAGGGCCTCATTGCGTGCGGCCCCTCACGGTAGAGATGTTTGCTCATCCTTTGCCGTGCATTTCCGTTCCTCGTTCGTTTCCTGTCGCGCCGACATGATGGATCGTCGTGTCCGCGTGCCGACCGATTTCAGAAAGCGACGACGGTCGTCTACCCTCCGGCTTGACCGCCGGGCGTTCTTGTTTTTCGAACAGGAGCAGTTCACCTATTCAGGGGAATCGTTGTGGCTCGTGAGCAGCCCGCTTTCCTGGAAAGTAGGCCGGGCCGAGCGAAGCGCTGTCCCGGCATTGTCAGAACACTGCTCTGTTCATCGCAATGCCGGATCGGCGTCGCTGCGCTCCTGGATCCATCTATGGAAGTGCTGTAGTCAAGAGCTTTGGGTGTGTTTTTGTGTTTTCTTTGGATTGA
>JBDONA010000444.1:0-355 GCA_039831575.1 Fuerstiella sp.
ACTGCAATCTGCTGCGATCTCGTCCACGGTGGGGAGGGAACTGAACGGATTCCGAACACCGAACGGAGGCTTCAGTCCCGGCACGAAACGATAGAAAATGCGTTTTCCCTGCCGTCGCCTGTTTTTCGAGGCGGTCGATTCCAGAATGCCTTCGTCTGCCAGCTGGTCGAGATGCGTCTTGGCGGTGCTGTTTGAGCAATCTATTAGCTTGCGGGCAAACGTGTGGTTGAACGCTTTGTGTCCGAAGTCGGTCTGTTCGGGCAGTGATTTCTGATAGCGATCATCGCCGACAACTGCGTCATAAATTTTCGTTGCAGTGAAAACCGCTGGAGCTGACAAGGTGGAATCTGGCACC
>JBDONA010000444.1:365-2802 GCA_039831575.1 Fuerstiella sp.
GTTCAGGAGTCGTCGTGTGACGGCGTAGTCGTCAACAGTTATCACGATTTGCCGCTCCATTAGACCGTGCTCCATACCAAGTATGGCCGAACGCACGGCAGCGATCGTCACGAGCAGTCGAGATACAATAAGCATGTCCTCTGGCCGCATTTTGGCCCTGAGCGATTCAACAAACGGACACGTAAACCCCAGCTTGAACCTCAACTGTTCCAAGAGCTGCCTCAGCCAATCTTCGGCGATTGACTGTCCCGGTCGCATCGAGATTGGAGAAAATGAGTGTCCGAAGCCGCGAAGGGACCGTGTTATGTCACTGGCCTGAATGGCAAGGGTAGGGCCGATGTTGGTCGTTTTGGGGCGTGTGTCGGTGATGTGCCAGATTGAGGGTGGCGAACTTTCGGCTCTGTACCGGCAGGTGACTTCACACGCGAGATTGAAGTCGGAGTGCTTGCCACGTCTAAACACAACTACATCGCGTTTTGATCGGATCGTAGCGCCACGTCCGAGATCCTCTGGATTCATACCGTAGCAGCATGAACGGCGATCTAGGTCCAATAGTCTGTCGACCAACATTACTTCGACGGTCAAATTGTTCGTGACCAGCTGTAAGTTCATTGGGGAGCCAATCCGCCCACTGATGCGCAGCAGGAACATCAGAAGCGAAATCAGGTCGACTCCGGTCTCCAAAAAATCCCCCAGCACTGTTCCGACGGTCCCCAACGGTGTTGGGGTGAGCCAGCGCAACGATTCCGGCAGTTCATCCATCGGTGGTGGAATTGGGACTCGACGACTTCGATCCGACATTTCGTTTCCTGACATCTAATTGGCTTTCTTTTGGACGACAGGGATGCTCAGCTTTCGGCCATATGCTATGTCGGTTCTCGTAGATTCCGAGCTAATGCTGTGCATTTCTCGTGCAGTAATCGTGCAGTAATCGTGCAGTAATCTTGCAGGCCTCCTGCAGGATCTAAGATTCAGCGTTCTTTGTTCGAAGGGCCGAAGTTAAGACAGCAGAGATCCGCTGCACCCACTTGACACGATCGAAGTTTCTGTGCTGGCCTTTACCGTTCATTCAGAGGGTTAAAGACATCCGACCGCACACCGGGCATAGAGCCGATTGTCATCAACGTGTTCTTCGCTGACCCCCAGCAGCTCGGACAACGCCGTTTTGGGGCACCACTGTTCGGCTGTGAATAGCTCACTGGACGGTTCGAGCAGTCGGGCGACAATCAGAATGAGCGAACTGATATCCCAGCCAACCAATTCGCGACCTTCAGGAATTTCCTCTCGCAGAAACGCATCCAGTTGCTGCGTTCGAATCAGATGCAACGCGATCCATGGACCTCCGAACTGCCGCAGATCTTCGACGCGAACTCCAGCCGCATTGACTTGCACCCAGCGCGGCTGAACGGCAGAGGCGTCGTCATCAAATTCAAATCGCTTCTGTCGGCAGAGTGGCTGCGCCCTGTCAGTTGCTGTTGTGGAAGTCGAGTCGTCGACGTGCGCTGCTGCGGCAGCCTGCTACACGCCGAGCCGTCCTGCCTCGTCGAGCTTCCCCAGCCACGCCACCACTCGTTGCCGATGCCCCACGGGCGACCAGTGACTTCACGGTCTGTAACGAGCTTGGCGTGAAGATCGCCGGGCAGCGATTTGAGCACACGTTCTTCCACTGCGTGCTGAACGCGACCAGTACCCTGAAGGCATCTGCAGACACCAGTGGCCAGCAGGCCGAACGAGCTTTCCTTGAACGTCGTCGAGCATTTCGACCAACAATTGGCGGATCAGGTGGCGATCGATGGTAAGCTGTAGACCTGCGGGGTGAACGTGACATGAGGTTCCTCCGGGATCGAATGGAGGAATTTGAGCGAGGTCGACTGCAGGCGGCTGCGGAGCGACGTTCTTCGGGCTCTACTCAGGCAGTGTGTCCGCCGTCGCGTTCCAGATTGCCTCGGGCAGCGTCCAGACAAGATACTCCCCGTTTTTCGAGAATTGGATTCTCACGTTGTTGTCCTGTACCTTAGCGCGGAACTGGCAAAGAGTGCCAGAAACCCCATTGGCAGTTCTTACCTCTCCCCAAACATTAACACAGAACGTATCGAACAGAATCGACACTTTACCTTGTTCCCGGAGGACTGCTGCCGCAGTTGTGGAGGAAACTGAGTCCCACACGTCCCACACTACGTTCATGATTTTTCTGTGAGTCGGACATAAGTTCATGTTGACGCCGGAAAGCCTGAACCCGTAGCCGTCAAGCGGACCATCAGGAATTGCGACCTGGCGAAGTGTGTCGGTTTCAGGGAGTTCATCTGTGGACTGCTGCCTCACGCTGGTTTCAGAAGTGAACAGAGCTACTTCGCCATTCGCAGGAATCCCGGTTGTCTCAGTTTCGCCGACCAGAGAGTCGGGGACTTCCTGAGACTGCCTGGACAACGACTCATCA
>JBDONA010000064.1:0-2795 GCA_039831575.1 Fuerstiella sp.
TCCATCGCATGTGAAAGAAGCAGGCGGGCCGGCGATGGTTCCGGCGTTCGGAGTAATCCTGCTGCTGTCGAAAAATACCGACCCTGCTGACCCTAAAAAAATTCACATGTGCTACACGGTGGCTTGTATGTGTGTCCCATGAAACAACAGAATACTCAGGAAGTGGGTGGCGCGTAATTGGCGCACATCTCGTCCAGGCTGCTCCCGAGCGCACGGGCGATTCGTTTGGCGTCACCGAGGAACGGCTGGTGTTTCCGATTCTCCAGTCGATTCACAGTGATCCGATGAATTCCTAGTTCGTCGGCAAACTGCTGCTGAGTCAGCCCCTTGCCCTCACGTAATTGAGCCATGCTCGTGGCGAAATTATCGGCGAAATAGTCGGAGTCCGGGTTGTTGCCGTCCTTCAGCGGTCTGCCAGGATATGCGCGTTCGCCCTTTTTCGTGACACGCTTGGAACGGTCAGCCTTCTTCTTTTTCTTCTTCATACTCGACCTTTGTAGTGGATGTGATACACACTATAAAGGTCAAAAAGAATGTCAACCAGCTATAAGGTTTAATATTGTCGATAGTCGCGACCATTCCAGGCCGATGATGCACACATTTCAGCTAGCTGGGCTACACGTACTGTCAGCCGTTGCCCTTATTCCACAGGTAGATGTCAAGCACTCGTTCGTGGAACCAGCGGGTGGATTCCAATCAGAATTACGGAACGGCCCATTCGTCGCTGAGGGCTTCGGCCTGTTGCAAGACCAGCTTCACGGCGGCGGCCTGCATGTCGGGTGGATAGCCGAACTTCTTCAGGATGCGGCGCACGACGACTCTGATTTTTGCTCGGGCGGATTCGCGGACGGTCCAGTCGATGCTGAAGTGCCTCGTTACTGGTCAAAGTAGTCAGCATCGAGACGTTTCAGCGTATATGAATCGAATTTGGTAACGCCGATGCCGTGGTCGATCATCAGTCTCGCAAGAGCGGGGCCGTCAATCAGGACGATTCGGCGTTGAATAGTATTAACGTATTCAACTGCTGGCTGAGAAAACGTGGATGTAGTAATGAAGACGCCCTTCGAGGCGCGAAAACCTTCCATGCTGCCAGCAAATGACTGTACGGCCGGGCGGCCGACGGAATTCTCAGTCCATTTTTTTGCCTGTATCACCACGACGTCAAGTCCCAATTTGTCCTCTTTGATGACACCGTCGATGCCACCATCGCCGCTTCTGCCAACAGCCTTCCCTGCGTCCTTAAACGATCCGCCGTAGCCCATCGAGACCAAAAGTTCGACCACCATTCGCTCAAAAAATTGGTCTTCACCGTTCTTGACCTGTTGCAGTAACTCGTCTGCCAGGGCTGCGCGCATCTCCTGATACGCTGATTCGATTCGTTCCTCTGGAGTCTCGCTCGATTCAGCCTCTGCAACCGTGTCATTCCCGCCCGCTGCGATGGCTGCCTTTGTGCTGTTGCCCTTCCTAGATCGGAACTCCAGGTACGCCGGAAAGCGTTCGAGGTATTTCATGTCGATGCGATCGGGCCGTTGTGATAGTACGGCCGCCCCGTCAGGCGAAATCCGCACGACGCCTCGTTTTGGCGACACTAGAAGCCCCGCCTCTTTCAAATATGCTTTCGCCCAACCGACCCGGTTGACAATCACTCTGGCGTGACCGCTCGGTAACATTTGCGACCGTTCTTCGTCCGTCAGGCTAAACCTGTCCGATATCGCAACGGTGACCTGTTTCATCTGCCAGTCGTTGGCGTCCTCGATCACTTCCAGGATGGGGAGCATGCAAGATTGAAAATCAGGGATCGACACTCAAATTCCTCTCGGCGTGAATGTTGGTTTCTTGCGATGCTATTGCTGTCCGTCGAATTGGACGTCCATGTTGTTGCGGAGCTTGTCCGCCGCCAGCCACAACTTGGCCTCAAAGCCCAGATTCGCCGTGCTGTCCTTCTTCTTGGCCATATTCGTGTCTGCTCTGTTCCAATCGGTCCCTGATGTAAGTGTTCAGCCGTTAGGGATACCCGGAAGTGGGCAAAGTAGCAATGGAGTGAACAGAAGCGGAGGCAGTAGGAATGACGTTGCAGCCTGCAGCACCCAATCATGCGAATGGAACCTCCACACGGATGACCTCCGCAGAATCGAGCGTCGTTATCACGAGCTGCCCAGAGATTCCTGCAGCTTTTGCCTGATGAAAGCAGCCGGCTCCGGTCGGGTAAACGACGAGGCCAGAGTGACGTCTTCCCCTTCTCTGGTCGATACCTTCACACAGTACAAGGTTGTCCGCACTCCTTGGTCATTTCTCCCGCTTTGGTAGCGTTCCGTCCACACCGATGTGATTTCGGAAACGGGGATCTTCACGGGGATCCACTGAAACAGCTTTGGCCAGGGCAGTGGACCATAGGACCTGGTCAACTCGGAATGCAGAACCTCGATGCGCGTGTGATTTGTGAACTGACAGACCGCATAGTACATCATCCCGAATCCTGCGACGCTGAACATGGATCCCCAGATTTGCAGCGGCAGCCAGTCGGCGGTTGCGATAAAATAGAAAGTGAAGGATGTCCAGATGATGCTGAAGAAGAAAAGGAAGAACATGGCAGGCTTATACCATCTGACAAAGATCGTCAGACCCTGGGAGAAGTCGTCGACACGTAGTTCGTCGGGGATGGCATCTCCGTCTTCCCAGGCAACAGCCTGCTGTGAATCACCCGTCGCTGAGTCAGATGACTCCATTGTTCCTTTTCGCCCCAGTGCAAAGGTGCCGATCGTGCCGTCTTCCCACATCAATTCGATTTCGTCGGG
>JBDONA010000525.1:0-2795 GCA_039831575.1 Fuerstiella sp.
TTCACTCGCTCGCGTTTCGTGCTGGTGAAAAGTAAACGAATTCACTTGCTTGCGCTGCGTGCTGGTATAGATAAACTCTGCTTCATGGCTTGCCTTGTTCGTAAATTATCCGAATCTCTTCCGCGGTAAGCGCTTCAGAATAGATCGCGAATTCGTCGATGCGCCCGTTCAACGAGCGAATGGCCTTTGCCCAGATCGGGTCAGTCCAATTCCCCAGATCAGCACTGCCAATTCGCAATTTCGGCAGAGGCTGATCCATGTTACTGCCACCACTGAACCCCACCGGCTGGCCATTGATGTAATGAGTGACACCAGGTTGTTTAGCGCGATCTGCCGTTGTCGCGAAAAGAAACCAATTGCCACTCTGGCTGGCGTCCCAGAACTCATCGGACCAGAATCGATGGTTCTCGGCCTGAATCTGTTCCCCCGTCGGCAACGCCAGGCCACCCGGTGCGGGCGGAACACCCACAGGGCTCGTCGCGAAATGCAGTGCCCCTCGGACCGAAATTTGCCAGTGGATTTCCCCCGGATCGTAATAGTCGGTGAGAAACAGCGAGTTCAGTTGGCGATCCAGTGCATCGATGCGAACCCATGCGTAGAGCGTGATGGCATCGAACTCGCCCGGTATGTTGAACCGCACTCGATCACCCTCGCCACGGAAATCGAGAGCTGGTTTCTTCGACCATCTCCCGTGCGTGATACGAGCTCCAACAATTCCCCCGTCCAGTTCACTACCGGCTCCGACGACTGCACGGTTTGGCAACCTGCGTGACACGTCGGTCAGGCCTTCAAAATCGTAGTAGGCAATCAGACGCGGATCTTTGCGTCTCTCGATCGCTGCCGCTTTCCAGCCTGCATACCGCGATTCGTCCTGGCCACCGGATCTTTCAATCACAGCCGCGATGTCTGGAAACGCTCCCATGTCGTCGGCGGTTGCTTTGGACGCTTCACCGTCGACGAGGCTTGCCGCATCGCCCGCGAACAGCGAAACCTCTTCGCCAGTGCGATCAGTGACCCGCACCTCACCGTCAAACACCACCACTTCAGACTTGCCGTCTGTGCCCGCAGCGATGCCAAAACTCGTCCCCAAATCTTCAAGTCGCACGTCCGCCGTTTGAATCTCGAAACCTCGAGCTGCTGGCGGAACATCTGCTCGCACACGTCCGTTGTGCAGGATTGCCAGTTTGCTGGTTCGTAACTCGAGTTCAGCTGGCCCTGACAGGGTGATCGAAGCGCCGCTGAAGAAGTCAATCTGCGCGAGCCCCTCGATCAGGAACAGCGTCCCTGGCTCGAGTGTCGTGCCTTTGCCGTATCGCCTTTCACTACCATTGCCCCACACCACATCCGCTTCGGCCGAGATGACAGCGATACTCCGAACGGCCTCACTCGAAGTTGACTCAGTGGTATCGGCAACGTTGACGTCATCAGGTTCGCTGCCGCGCTGAAACAGCATCCATGTCGGTAACAACATCACGATAAAGACAGCTGCAACAGTAAGAACCTGAGCATAGACTGGCAGGCGAGACCAACTGATTCGCTGCGGCCCCACTTCCTGCGTCGCAGAGCTCGCACCTTCTTCCATGCGGTCTGCAACGGCACCGGTTTCTCTCAGCTCAGCATCAAGCCGAGCCAACTCGGCATACAGCGCACGCACACTCGAATCAGTCTCCAGCCGTTGCTGAAGCACCGTGAACTCTTCGTCCGAGAGTCGGCCGTCAAGGTGAGCCAGGATCAAATGCCTGAGAGAATCATCTGCCATACCAACAAACTCCCGGTGCATCGGGGATTGCCCAAAAAAAGATCAGAATTCGCAATTTCACTTCCTCCGTGAGCCGCAGGCCGTAAGTAAGGCATCGAGCATTCTTGCGTAATACCCATCCGCTTATGCGTCGTGGCTCACAAAGCCTGCCATCACTGCGATGACTCCAGGCGGTGGTTGATGCACAGCCGTAGTTTTTCCCGAATTCGGTCGAGCGTTTTGTAGAACGCTGTCGCAGATTGCCCCACATCCTCCGCAACATCGCGAATCGTTCGATCTCCCTCGTACGCCGCCCGGACCAGGCGTCCTGATTTCTCAGGAAGCGAGTTCAGGCACTGCAGCAAAGCGGCACGGCAGTCCTCGGCCGAAGCCTGGGAGTCCAATTCCTCAGCCGCATCCGCCAGCAGCTCCATCACATCGTCACGAAAGACGTGCCGATCCCGCGCCATCCTGCGACGAAACTTCAATACCTCGAACCGCGCCCATGGCATGAAGTCCGTGTCGGGATCGAATTCGTCCCACTTCCGCCACATCACCAGACTGACGGTCTGCACGACGTCATCCACCGCCGACCAATCCAGTCCCATCGACCGAATGAACGCGCGCAGCTGGCGCTCATGTCCGGCAAGCATCTGCACGAACTGCTCATCCGGACTCTCAGGCGTGTCATGCTCCATCAGTGTGTGAATTCCCGTTTTCGACATCGATTGTGGCGGTACCGTCTCTTCTACACTCCCGCACTCGTCAAGATTCCCCACAAGAATCATACAAAAGTCACGTTTGGCGCTCGTCATGGTCACCATCGGTCACGTTTACAGCGAATTTCGCTGACTCATGGCCGCGGTTGACTTGTTTCAATAGCAGAACGGCGGCCCCACGAGCCAGAACTGTTTCCGTCAATTTGTAAACTGCGCTAGTCGGTTTAAGACCTGAGTGACACGCGCTCTGGTGACACCGAGGAGTCGCGTCAGTCGGATCCATCAACGCTTCTGGTTGAACAGCCAGGTCATGAAATCCGGCTCCCTGTCGCAGCGGG
>JBDONA010000172.1:0-12394 GCA_039831575.1 Fuerstiella sp.
ACTGAGAACAATGAACAGCTGGAGATATGTCATAATCACTCATCACGGATTGACGCCGAACACAGGGGCACCAGTGTACGCAACATTCTGAAAACTCACCACGCTGGCACATCTTTCGTACCGCTGTGTGTAAGGACGTCACGAATCCGGACTGAGCCTGTTCAGTGATTCCCAAAGTCCGGTGTCGTCGCATCCTACAGCGATTTTCATCGTGTCGCGAAGAAGTAGTCGGGATAAGTCAACATGAGTCGCGACTTGTCGGCCTCACCGTCAACGATGCAGGCGTTGATCTCCGCTTTTAGCCGCTGCAGGCTGTCGGGGATCAGCAGCGGGTCGTTCGTTTGCTTGCGCCATTCAGCGAGTTGCTTCTTCAACTCGGTCAACACGGCCGAGTGTGCAGAATTCTGCGCAAGATTGCGAAATTCATGTGGATCGCTGTGCAGGTCGTACAGTTCGAACGCCGGCGGTACCTGCATGCGTTGATACGCCGCTCGGATGTGATCCGGAGCGGATTCGATCGCATCTGGTAAATCAGCGAAGAAACGATTCAGCGTAAAACCGTAGCCCGGATTATTCTGACCGGGCATTAGGTTTTGAATCAGCTTGTACCGCTCGTTGCGCACCGTCCGCTGCGGATAGAAATTGTGCGCTGAATGAAGATGGTATTCCGTGAACAGATAACGCCGCCACTCGGAATTGACATTGTCCGTCGGCTGAGTCTTTAGCAGCGGCAGCAACGAACGCCCCGGCAGGTCAGCGATTCGCTCCGCTCCCGCAACCTCCAGCAGCGTCGGCATCAGGTCCAGAGTTGACACAAGTTCCTGACGGACCAGATTCGTTGTCGTGCGTCCCGGCCATCGGATAATCAACGGTATGCGAACGCCACCTTCGTACGACGTGCGTTTACCCCGCAACAGGTCGGCACCATGGTCGCCAAGATAGACGATCAGAGTATTGTCGGCTTTTCCCGACCGCTGCAACACGGTCAGCAGGTCTCCGAACAGCGAATCCAGTCGACTCATGCAGTTGTAGTAGTCGGCCGTGTCTTCCCGTAGTTGCGGAGTATCGAGTCCAAAGTAAGCCAGCGGCTTCACGTCATCACCGGTAAGCGGATTCTTCGGCAGACCGCGCGCCTGCCGGATGAACGGACGATGTGCGTCCGGATAATTCACGCTCAGAAAGAACGACTCGTCGCCGGCGTTGATGAATTCTTCCGCAATCTTTGCGTAGTCGCCCAATTTCTTTCGGCTGAAGTTCGCTGACGGAATTCTGTGCACGTCGTACGGAAATGCGGACGCGGGATTGATATGCAGTTTCCCGATAATCCCCGTTCGATAACCAACTGTTTTCAAACTGCGGACGATATTCGGCGTGTCCTGGCGATACATGCGAAATTTCCAGGTGGCCAGTCCGATCTGTCCATTCTGATGCGGATAAAGCCCGGTCAACAGCGCCGCTCGAGACTGACTGCAACCCGCCTGCGGAACATACGCATTGTGAAACCGCACTCCGTCGGCAGCCAGTTTGTCCAGCACAGGAGTCTGCACATAGGGTTCGCCGTAACAACCAAGTTCCGGACCGTTGTCTTCAGACACGATCAACAGAATGTTGGGCCGTTGTGCGGCAAAGACGCGTGGCATTCCAGAGATTGCAAGACACAATACAGTGGCGACGACAACTGACAATCGCCTGACGAACGGGCTGAGTATCAATAGATGCGACGACGCGCGCGGCCCGTTGGGCACGCGGTTAAACGATGTGCTTGTGCGTGCAACGAAGATCATGGCTTCGCTCCTGTGTACTCAGGATTCGGATTCATTGGGTCGGCCCCAACTTCCGTACGCCACGCCTTGAGCCTACCGTGCAGTTCCCTGACCTTCGTCGATTCCTTGCCTGACAGATCGTTCGTTTCGCCGATGTCGTCGGCAAGGTTGTAAAGCGATAACTCGCCGGTCTCGAACGCTTCGAGCAATTTCCAGTCGCCGGCGCGAATCACGCCGGACGGAAAGCTTTGCGGATGTTGGTTGTAGTGCGGGTAGTGCCAGTACAGGGCATCTCGATCAAGACTGCGATCACCCGTCAGAATTGGTACCAGACTCTTGCCGTCCACATGCTGAAACGGTCGCTGGCCCTGCCCTGTTACGGCAAGGATCGTGGGATAAAAATCCGTGCTGATGATCGGCTCGTGCGACACGGAACCTGGCTTCGTCTGCCCTGGCCACTTGATGATGACCGGCACGCGGACACCACCTTCGTAATTGGATCCCTTGTTCGCGCGGAGCGGAGAATTATCCGTCGCTTTCGCGAAGCCACCGTTGTCGCTGGTGAAGATCACCAGCGTCCGTTGGTCCAGCTTCAGTTCTCGCAACGTCCGCAGCACTCGGCCAACGCTGTCATCCACACTCTCGACCATCGCGGCATAATGCGGCTTGCCCTGGCGGTGCAGCTTCCCAACTTTCTCGTAACTTGCAACCTTATCCGACTTGCCCTGCAGCGGTGAATGAACAGCGTAGTGCGACAGCATCAGAAAGAACGGCTGATCGGCGGATTCGCGAATAAACATCTCCGCTTCTTCCGCCAATCGATCAACCAGATAGTCACCCGGTTTGCCAGGCAGCGGTGGATCCTTGTGCAGCATCTGACCAGTTGTCGGTATCTTCCAACTGCCCTTGAAAGGATAGAAATAGCCGCCGGGCGCGCCGTAGTCGCGACCTCCGATATTCACGTCAAAACCCTGATGCTGCGGATAATAATAGGTCTCTGTGCCCAGATGCCATTTGCCCATGAATGCCGTCCGATAACCGGCCTGGCGCATCGCTTCGGCAATCGTGACTTCTTCCAGCGGCAGATTCGAAAGATATCGCCCCTCGCGCAATTTGTTTCCATGAGGACTCCACCGCCCGGACGGCAACCACTGAGTCAGCAGCAGCCGAGCTGGGTATTTGCCGGTCATGATCGCCGCGCGAGTTGGCGAACAGACGTTGCACGCCGCGTAACCGTCGGTAAATCGCATGCCTTCGTCAGCAAGCCGGTCGATATGCGGAGTCTGATAATACGTGCTGCCGTAGCACCCGAGATCTTTCCAGCCAAGATCGTCAATCAGGATCAACACGACGTTGGTCGGTGGATCGTCAACACCCTTAACATCAATCGCGAATGCAGTCCAACAAAACACCAGCACGGCGATGCGGGTTAAGTTGCCTTTTATCATTTGTCTTTCCCGTGCGTAATGTTGCCGGTCGTTTTGCGTGTCCAGGTAAAGGCATCGGGATCGAACCGGAACGCCCCCTTGGTCAGAGCTGGTTCCGCCCATTGCTTTGTGATCCAGCCTGCCAGTTTCTTCCTGACAGCTGCCCGATCCTTGCTGGCCGCCAGGTTATTCCATTCGTGTGGATCAGTCTTATGGTCATAGAGTTCCTCGCCACCATCGCGGTAACGGATATAGCGATAACGATCACCGCGCACGGCCGCGTTACCCTGTCTGTATTCGATAACAGCAGGACGATCCCATTCCGCCTTCGGATCATGCAGCAGCGGGACCAGACTGACGCCGTCAAGTGAGGTCGTTTCACGTGGCCGATTTACGATCCGCCCGACTGCGTCTAGTGTGGCCGGTTGCAGACCTGAAGTGCATAACTCAATCAAGGTCGGATACAGATCCAGCAAACTGACGGGGCGATCGCACACGCCGGGGCGGTAACGCAGTGAGCTGATGATCAACGGTACTCGCGTCGCCTCTTCCCATAACGTCGACTTGTGCCAGTGCCCCTTCTCGCCCAGATGCCATCCGTGATCAGACCACAGCACGACCACTGTATTTATTGCGTGCGGACTGTGATCAAGAGCATCAAGTACGCGGCCAAGTTGCTCGTCGGCATAGCTGATACTGGCAAGATATGCACGCACCGCCTGCTTCCACGCGTTCGCCTTTCTAATCGCCTGGAGATCACTGCGTCGAGCTTTCGCAAAGGCCAGGCCACCGTCAGGAACATCATTCAGATCGTCGTCACGGACTTCCGGTAAGACGATGTCATTGATCGGGTACAGATCAAAAAACTTCTGCGGCACGTACCATGGCAGGTGCGGACGAAATAAACCGCAGGCCAGAAAAAACGGGGCCGAGCCGGACGGTCGGCCTTGCAGGAAATTGACGGCATAGTCGGCACTCAGGCTGTCGTCGTATTCCTCAGCGGGAATTCCCAGCGAGCCCCAATCGTTTTCGTGGCCTAATCCCTGCACGCCACTGAACGGAAACCCGTCCGGATTCGGACCGGACTTCGACCATGGATAGTTCAGCCGGACGCCTCGAAACCACGGATCATTACGGAAGGTCAGGCGAAAGAAATCATCCCATTGATTCGGTGGATTGTTTCCAGCCGTGTGATGAAAGATCTTTCCCGCACCAACAACGCGATAACCGTGGTTGCGAAAATGCTGTGGGATGGTGACGACATCGGGCAGATTTGGCAGCCACCAGTGACCGTTGTCGTATAGTCCCGTCGTCGAAGGCCGCAGTCCTGTCATGATGGCGGCTCGCGAGGGGGCACACTTCGGCGACGGGCAATGTGCGTTCGTAAACAGTGTACCTCGGCCAGCCAGCCGGTCGATGTTTGGTGTATGAACCGTGCCCTCGTAGCCACCCAGACAATTCACCCAGTCCTTCATATCGTCCACGGCAAGGAACAACACGTTGGAATTTCGGGCAACCGCTTCAGCCGCGAAGGAACTGGATACAAATGGCAGAAATATCGCCATCGCTGCGACGGACACGATTGCGCCGCGTCGTGAGAATGAAGACAAGCTCAAGACGATTACTGCGAGTCTTCGTAGAAATTCGGCGACTGCGGTGTCGGTGTTCATCAATCCCGCTCCATTCCGTCAGGCAAAGCCGACTTCCAACCAGCGGCAAGGATTCGCGACAACTCCGTCACCGTACGTTCCTGCTCCGGCTGACCTGAAACATTTCGCATTTCATCAGAGTCATGCTTGTGTTCATACAGTTCCACAGCAACAACGTGTTTCGACTTCCACTCGCGCCACTCGACGTAGCGATAGCCGTCCGTCCGCACGGCATAACCCATGATGTCGCCATGGCCGCGGTGGCGACTGCCTTCGCGGGCTCGCGGATATTGACAGAACACGGCTGACTTCCAGGACCGATCCGGTTCTGCCATGAGCGGCTTTAGACTGATGCCTTCTACTCCGACCGGCGCATTCAGACCGCACACATCGGCGAGCGTTGGATAGATGTCGACCAACTCGACCAGGGCGTCGGTCTGTGCACCAGCGTGTGTCTGTCCGGGAACAGACACGATCAGAGGAACGCGAGTGGACAGTTCATAGTTGTTCGCCTTCGTCCACAGTCCCTGTTCGCCCAGATGAAACCCATGATCACCCCACAAAACGATGACAGTATTGTCCGCGATTTTCAGCCGAGACAGTTCGTCCAACAGGCGACCGACCAGCGCGTCGACGTAGCTGACGCAGGCGTAGTACCCATGCCGCAGCTCACGTACCTTAGACGTCGGAATCCGTCCATCGCCAGGAATGTCGGTGTAGCCTTCGAGTTCCTTCCAGCTGCGGACGGCCAGCTCCGGCGCTGCGTGCGGGTGTTTATTACTGGCCGGCAGCGGGATCTTCTTACGGTCATAAAGATCCCAGTATTTTTGCGGAGCACAAAACGGCAAATGTGGTTTGCGAAATCCGACCGCCAGAAAGAAGGGCTGCTGCCCTGTCTGTAACTCTGCGAGGGCAGCCACTGCTGCGTTACAGACGATGCCGTCAATGTAGGTGTTGTCCGGAACGTCCGCGGCTTCGGCAGCGGATCGCTTGAGCCCTTTGCCCTGCAGATTCTCTGGCAATGCGTAACGCACTTTGGGGTCACGGACGAAATCGAACTGCGGTTCGACCGACCACGATGGTGGATCTTTCGATGGCTTTCCGCTGCCGTGATAAACTTTGCCGATACTCCGTGTGTGGTAATCGTGATTCCTGAAATGCTGTGGCAGCGTCACAACATCGGGGACGGCCGCACGAAAGTGTGTGGCCAGATCCCAGACCCGAATCGTATCGGGACGGCGTCCGGTCAGCAGCGAAAGTCGTGACGGACTGCAAACAGCCTCCTGGCAATACGCTCGATTGAAGACAATGCCACGACTGGCCAACCGGTCGATGTTCGGTGTAATCGCCGTATCGTCATCGTAGCAACCGAGCGCCGGCCGCAGATCATCGATCGCGATGAACAACACGTTGAGACGTTTAGACTGTAGTTCCGCACCGGCGTTCTGCCAGGAAATCACGATTGCGAGAACCAACGTGGTGAAAAAGTAGTTCATTCAGATGCTCATCGGTGTGCGGTTGGGCATTAGATCCCACTCCACCAGTGACAGGTGTGAAGGCTGAAAATCACGGACGCAGCTGCGCTGGGATCGTTCCGTCTCCTGTTGATTCGCCAGCAACCAGCCATGAAAGATTAAACCGAGCCACCTGCGAACCACCTTTCGGGCCACCTTCGAAATGCAGATAAATCCAGCCCTCACTTGGTGTGCCGGGCCGTCCCGCCGTCAGTGACGAGTACGCGCTGGCGCCTTCGTAGACCAGACGTTTCACCGGCCAGGTCATGCCGCCATCCATGCTAACCCAGACGGTACCGCGTTCGCGTTTGGCATTGGACGTATCGATGTTACTGAAGATCAGAATATCCCGGCCTGCGACGGGCAGTCGCACCAGTCCGCCCATACAACCGTACGATCGATGTTGATGCCCGTCGGGCAGAACTTCGACGACCCGCCAGTCCTTCCATGTCTGGCCACCATCGTCGCTGATCGCACTGCGGCGACGCGTGTTCTGCGGCCGCTTCTGCCAGTGCACTCGTGAATTGTAGTAGAGGCGGCCATCCGACAATTCAGCGACTGTTGCTTCGCCCGTGCCGTTCTCCGGAAACGGATCGCTGGTGCGCCAGGTCCGGCCGCCGTCGTCACTATAGATCGCATTGGTGTAGTGATTGGGCCATTCCGACCGGTCGTTCTTCTTTCCGTAGTAACGTGTCGGACGCAGCAGGCGTCCTTTGTGCGGGCCATGTCGCAGAGTAATGCCGTGTTCGTTCATGTGCATCGACGGCATGTTGCCCTTGCTGTCAGCGTGAATGGTCACTTTCTCCGGCTGCCACGTTCTGCCATCGTCACTGCTGCGAAAAAGGGTCAGCAGTGCCGGCGGATGGTGATCTTCGACAAACGCCAGAATGTCGCCTGTGGTCTCATCTACTGTCGTGCCACCACCTTGAAACCCCGGCTGCGCCACCGTGATTTCCGGGCCCCATGTTGCGCCGCCATCTTCGCTGCGACGCACGCGAACAGTCTTGTTGCCCCACGTCGCCAGCACCGTCCCGTCAAGTGTGACGACGATGTTCGGAAAGCGTTCGTTCTTAAAGACCTGCTGCATCTCCATGCGAGGTTCACCGACGAAGGAACTGAGAGGACCTTCGACCGCTTTGTCGGCTGCATGCAAAGACGTTGCCACACAGGCCACGGCAAGGGACGCTGCGTTGAGTAACAAACACCGCTTCATTGTATTTCCTCAAAGTTAACTTCGGGAGCTGACGCTGGCGTCCGCATTGGGAGTGCGCCGAATCGACTGTCAGATTCTCCCGGCCGCTTTCATGTCTTCGGCCAATCGGCGCTGATAGGCCGCGTGAGCCACGGAATCTGTTTGAGCCCGTTCACTATAGTAAACCAGACCCAACGCTCTTCGCGACCGGGTGGGCGACTGATTCCCGTCAGCACGGTGAATCGTCAGCCCGCTGTGAATCAGCAGATCTCCGGATTTCGCTGGTAATGCAACTTCGTGAGCGGTGTCGTCTGCTGTCGGATAATCGACGATGCCCTGACTAAAGCCGAGCGTTTGAGTTCGAGAGTGTTCGCGCAGGCCACGGCTGTGCGAAGCAGACACGTAACGAACGCATCCGTTTTCTGCGTCCACGTCGTCGAGCGCCAACCACATCGTCACCGCTTCGCACGGATCGAGCATGAAGTAGTAACCATCCTGATGCGGCGGAGTCGGCAAACCGACGCCCGGCGGTTTGTTAAAATACTGCAGGTTCTTTGGCACAACCGGCCCGTGCAGCAATGCTTCGGCAATCTCTCGAAAACGGCTGGCCGTCAGCATTTCATGAAACGGCGGATCGTAGTCGCCCATTTTCTGAATCTGCTTCAGAGTCGCAGGATCATTTTTGTCCTCATAGAAGGCGTGTTCCGGGGGCAACTGCGGCACAACCTCGCGGACAAACCGATCCAAGTCCGCCAACAGCTGTCCCAGTTCCGTGCCCTTCACAAATTGTCGTAGTGCCACAAAACCGTCGGTTTCAAAACACTGCTGCAGCTCGCCGCTGAGTGTTTTTTCGTTCATTGATCCTGTCCACTGACCATGTCGCGATGACCACCGTCAGCCAGCAAGTCGAGAAGGTTGCAGGAATTCCCACCTCGATCTGACGTAGGGCCGGTTCCTGCCATCATTTTCATCTACACAAATCCGAAGACAACGATCGAAGAGTCTGCAAGCAGTTCGGTTCACGTGTCAACTCTCCCGCTTGCGGGAGAGTCGGGCTATCAGGCCCGGAGAGGGCTCACCAACCTCAACAATCCATTCGCATCTCAACTTTCAATCGCCCGCCCCGCTCGTTCCTCGCGACCCTCCCGTAAAGACGGGACGGTAAAGATGTGTCGATACCAATGCGCGACCATAGACTTACGTTCATCGATGATGCCCGTTGACTAATCGTCCTCGGCCCTGAGTTTTGCGAGGACGGTGTAGTCTTCCAGTGTTGACGTATCCTGAGTCGACTCTCTGCCCGCTGCAATGTCTCGCAGCAGACGCCGCATGATCTTTCCGCTTCGTGTTTTGGGGACTGATGCGGCAAAGCGAATCTGATCGGGAGTCGCAAGTGCGCCAATCTGCGTGCGGACGTGCTGAATTAGTTCTGCCTTCAGTTCTTCCGTGCCGTCGTCCTTCTTCAGTGTGACAAAACAGCAGATGCCTTCGCCCTTGATTTCATGAGGAAAGCCAACGACGGCAGCTTCGGCAACGAGGGGATGCGAAACGAGTGCGCTTTCCACTTCCATCGTACTGAGACGGTGGCCGGACACATTGATCACATCATCGACACGACCCATCACCCAGATGTAACCATCTTCGTCGCGGCGGGCACCATCGCCGGCAAAGTAACAGCCATCAATGGCAGAAAAGTAAACATCTATGTAACGCTGGTGGTCACCGTACAGCGTTCGCAGCATATGCGGCCACGGCTGAGCCATGACCAGCAGACCACCCTGATTTGCTTCCAGACTTTCTCCCTGTTCGGAAACAATGTCCGGCACAACACCCGGCAGCGGATGTGCACAACTGCCCGGTTTGGTTGCCGTAACACCGGGCAGAGGACTGATCATGATGCCGCCGGTTTCCGTCTGCCACCACGTGTCAACGATCGGACATCGTTCCTGACCAATGACCTCGTGATACCACATCCACGCTTCCGGATTGATCGGTTCGCCGACAGTTCCCAACAGACGCAGACTGGACAGATCGTGTTTTTCAGGCCATTGATTGCCCCACTTGATAAAGGCGCGAATTGCGGTCGGTGCGGTGTAAAAGATACTGACCTGATACTTTTCGACGATCTCCCAGAATCGTCCTTCGTCCGGCCAGTTCGGAGCCCCTTCGTACATGACGACGGTGGCACCATTGGACAGCGGGCCATAGCAGATGTAACTGTGTCCGGTGATCCAGCCAATGTCGGCCGTACACCAATACGTATCCGTTTCCTTCAGGTCAAAGACCCATTGCGTGGTCATCGTCGTTCCGAGCAGATAGCCGGCCGACGTATGCAACACGCCTTTCGGCTTGCCGGTGCTGCCCGACGTGTACAGGATGAACAGCGGATGTTCACTGTCCAGTTGCACGGCTTCACAATCGGCCGAGACGTCTTCCATCAAATCGTGCCACCAGAAGTCACGATCCGCAACCATGTCGACATCGCCGCCAGTCCGACGAACAACAACGACCTTCTCAACCGACGGTGATTTTTCAAGACTCGCATCGACGGCAACCTTCAGCGGAATCTCTTTGCCCCGCCGCCAGCCACCGTCGGACGTGATCACAACTTTTGCCTGAGCATCATTGTTGCGATCGGCGACAGCCTCGGCACTGAAGCCGCCGAAGATAATGGAATGCACTGCCCCAATACGAGCACACGCCAGCATGGCAATCGTGAGTTCGGGAATCATGGGCATGTACAGAGTGATTCGGTCACCGGTCTCCACACCCAGATTCTTCAGCACGTTGGCAAATTTGCAGACCTCGCGGTGCAGATCCTGATAACGCAGGACTCGAGTGTCCCCCGGTTCGCCTTCCCAGATAATGGCGGCCTTGTTGCGCCGATCCGTCTCCAGGTGACGGTCAATGCAGTTGTAGCAGACATTGATTTTGCCGCCCTGAAACCACTTGGTGTCCGGCATCGCGCCTTCCATAACAGTGTCCCAGCGTTGGAACCAGCTGAGGTTCTCGGCCATGTCACCCCAAAAACCGGCGGGATCGTCTTTGGCACGCTGCCACAACTCCTGATACTGTTCTTCGCTGCTGATATTCGCCTGCTCTGCAAACGTCGCGGGCGCCGCAAATAACCGTGTTTCGGTCAAGACGCTTTCAATATTCGTATTCTCGGCAGCCGCCATGGTTCGTCCTTTGTACTCTTCGATGACTGTAAAACTGATAATCGCAGGGGAAACCCGGCCTGGTCGACGTTCTCCTGGTTTCGATCGCCTGCAGATGCCACCGTTTTAAGCAACGGCAGCCCGATTTCCAACCGAACGCCGTCGGCAACTGCAGAACCCGAATGGATCGCCGGGGACGCCCTGATCTGCGACCACAGATTTTCTGGCGGGCGTTACTCGCGCGTCCCGCTTTTCGTACAATGGGAAGGATCAGCAGCACGGGGCAACGGCATGAGATCTGAAAATGACCAAAGATAATCCGCCAATTGCCAAAGGTCGTGGCTCACAGATCAGACCGCAGAATCGTTTCGAGGCGACGCACCGCGAACCGGATCTTGACCAGGTTGAGGACGACTCAGAGTATCTGGAGAGTCTCCGCTCCATCCCCACGCAATATCTTGCCGACGATTCGAAATCCATCGTCACCAGTAACGATAGTCCTGACGTGTTCTTTCGCTATAGCGTCAATCCGTATCGGGGTTGTGCGCATGGCTGTACGTACTGCTATGCTCGGCCGACACATGAATACCTGGGACTGGATGCCGGACTGGATTTTGAAACGAAGATCTTCGTCAAACATCGGGCACCCGCACTGTTCCGGGACTGGCTGGCACGTGAATCCTGGCAGCCCGAGTACATTGCGTTTTCCGGAGTGACCGATTGTTATCAACCGGCAGAACGCGAGTATCAGCTGACACGCGGTTGTCTTGAGGTCGCACTTGAAGCCCGGCAGCCGATTGGCGTGATCACCAGAAATGCGATGGTCACGCGAGACATCGAAGTGCTGACCGAGATGGCACGCTTCAACATCATTTCGGTGGCCATCAGCATCACCACACTTGACGCGAAGCTGGCTGCCACGATGGAACCACGCACCAGTGCACCTCATGCCAAGCTGCGGACGATCCGTGAACTCAGCGAAGCCGGTGTGCCCGTCACGGCGATGGTTGCACCCATCATTCCCGGTCTGACGGACAGTGAGATTCCCGCAATTCTGGAAGCGGTGGCCGCAGCGGGAGCAACGTCTGCCAGCTACATCGTGTTGAGACTGCCGTGGAGCGTTCGGCCGGTGTTTCTGGAGTGGCTGGAACGAACTCAGCCTTCAATACAGGAACGCGTCAAATCCCGAATTCGCTCGACACGAGACGGAGAACTCAACAGCCCGAATTTCGGCAGCCGCATGCGGGGGGAAGGCGAAATCGCCGGACAAATTCGCCAGACGTTCAATGTGTTCGCCAGAAAACACGGACTCGACCGCAAGCCGGAACCGCTGTCGACTTCGCACTTTCGCCGGCCAACACCGTCATCAGGCCAACTACGTCTGTTCTGATTCCCGTTCACGCAATTGAGAACACGACAGCAGCTGGTTCAGGCCCCGAGAGTCGCGGCCGTGAAGTCTGCGGTGGCTCCCATCGTCTGTTCCTTCACCTAGTGTTCTTTCAGAACCATGTCGATGCACATGACGGCGGCAATGATAAGTTCGCGGATAGGGTTATCCGGCGGCACGTCATCCGAAATCTGCAGGACGTAGTTGTCAGCGGACGTAAACATCTCTTTGCCGAGTCCCGCCCATTTTTTCGTCACGTGTGCAAGTTCCGTGTTGCCGGACATAAACTTAAAGTTCCAGCCCG
>JBDONA010000067.1:0-12389 GCA_039831575.1 Fuerstiella sp.
CCCAAACAGTCGAATCAATCGAACGCCCCATGATCAGGTCTCCCCATGAGTTACGCGGAAAACCAGAAAAATACACACCCCGTCAAGACGGGCACTCATGTACGCTTACAGAGCTGGAACGGTACTTGTCAGAACTTTGGGACCAGCCAGCATCTGACAAAGTCTACGTATTTCCAAACATTCGCCACACGACGAACGTGCTCCCGACTCTGCACAGAATAATCAAGCGGGCGGGCCTGAAGGTTTGGCCAAAGGCTTGGCAGAATATGCGGGCCACCCGAGCCACGGAGCTGGAGAACGAATTTGGCGCTCACAAATCCACTCAGTGGTGTGGGCACACGGAGAAGATTGCAGAGGCTCATTATTGGATGGTGACCGACGACGCCGTGTCTGAGGCCGCGGCCTTCGTCTCTGATGCATATATGATGCAGAATGGAGCTGAGCAGGGCAGAACACACCGACGCACGCAATCGGGAAAGGCAGTGTTTTCTGTCATATTCCAACACGTACGGGTGTGTTCTAACCTACCTAGTGGGGCCAGAGGGACTCGAACCCCCAACCAACGAATTATGAGTTCGCGGCTCTAACCAATTGAGCTATGGCCCCATATGTAATGTTTTTACTTGTTATGTTGACTCCGACGCAGTTAGCTGAAAACTTAACATTAACCCCAATGTTAATCCTTCTGGCAAATAGATAGATGGCGAAGAAACGACCGCTAAAGCCGTACCCAGACTTCCCCTTGAGATGGCATCCGCAAGGGTACTGGATCAAGAAAATCAAGGGCCGCGTGCACTACTTCGGTGAACGATGGGGTGAATGGCAAGCGGCCTTGGATGATTATAATCAAGTGGCGGCAGATCTCCATGCCGGGCGCGAACCGTCTCCGAAGGGACTCACGGTCAAAGAGCTGTGCGAATCCTTTCTTGCCTATAAAGAGACAGCAGTTGAAGCTGGAGAGTTCGCTGACCCGAATACTGGTGTCAGGCATTAATGTGCTTAGGGAAGGGACCGTGACCGTGGCCGTCGGTGAATATCGCGACCGATTGCTGGCGATCAAGTCGGGGCAGACTGCCTGGGATGAAGTCGAAGCGTGGCGGCTGGAACTGCACGATGAGTTCAACACCGCATTCGAACACACCTCACTCCCGGAACGCCCGGACTACGAAAGAGCCAACGAATTTCTCGTCAAAGCCCGCCGATTGGCGATGGAAGACGCGCTGCCATGATCGACAACGACAAACTGATGAAACACGTCCAGCCGCATCCGTACCCACTGATGTTTGCCACGATCAGCGGAGCGCATCTGTACGGCTTTCCGTCGCCGGATTCGGATTTCGATCTGCGAGGCGTGCATTTGCTGCCCCTTGAACAGGTCGTCGGCCTCGATGCTGGCCTGGAAACCGTTGAGAAAGAAGGCATCTACGATGGCCTCGAAATTGATCTGGTCACACATGACGCCAGAAAATTCTTCGGCCTGATGCTCAGGAAAAACGGGTACGTGCTGGAGCAGGTCTTTTCTCCACTGATCGTCCACACGACACCGGAGCATGACGAACTCAAGGCCATCGCTGCGGACTGCATCACCCGGCATCATTCGCATCACTACCTTGGATTTGCCGCAACACAATGGAAGCTGTTTCAGAAGGACATTCCAGCCGGCAATGCCGGACCACCACGGGTAAAGCCGCTGCTGTACGTCTACCGAGTGTTGTTGACCGGTATCCACATGATGCGTACCGGTGAAGTCGAGGCAAATCTGAGCACACTCAACCAGACAGCCCGGCTGTCCTGGATCGACGAATTGATCGAACGAAAACTGACCGGTCCCGAAGAGAGCAGCCTGTCGGACGCCGACATGCAGTTCCATCAGAAAGAGTACCTGCGGCTTGTCGCCGAGCTTGAGGCTGCTTCCGAGAAGTCTGAGTTGCCGGAGACACCGCAGGGCAGGGCGGCGCTAAACGACTTGTTGGTGCGATTGCGCCTTGTGGAATAACGAGCGAGATCAGCACGGGCCCGTCGACATCATCGGCGACGTCAAAGGTTGTTGCGATGAGTTGAAGACCTGTTGCACAAATTGGAGTATGAGCAATCGGATCCGGTGAGCAATGGCCCTGGGCGCAGCAGGCTATGCTGCGGTTGTGCCTGTGTAGCGTCATGATCGGCCCACGGACAACTCTACAAACGACTGCATACTCGGAGTTTCTAAATCCGGTTCCGCTGCGGCCGGCCGTGTGGCACCAAACCCGTCAAGCCCCTGACGGCGATTGATCCAGACCGTCGAGAGGCCGATATCCGTGGCGGGTACGATGTCATGAAAAAGGCTTTGCGCCACGTGCAGAAGTTCGTGTCGTGGAACACCGGCATGCTCGACAAGGTACTCGAAGTTTCGACGTGACGGTTTGTAGGAACCAATCTGTTGGGCCGTGAAGACGTGAGCGAAATCTATGCCAAGCAACTGTTGAGAAAACTGGAATAAGTCGTCATCGATATTGGACAGGATGATGAGTTGGTATTTGGTCGCCAACGTCCGCAAAGCCTGCGACGAATCGGGAAAGGCCGGCCAGTTCATGACTGACGTCGAAAAACTATCCAGTTCGTCCGGGACTGGCTCGAATCCAAGGATGTGACCAATCTTAACCAGAACCGCTTTCAAGACCTCGCGATATGGTCGATACGGACCGGACTGAACTTCTGCTTCAGCCTTTCCATACAACTCAAGCAGCGTGTCCCGGGAGGCGGTGACGTTGTGGGCTTTCAGGATGCTGCTTAACGCGGAGGAAATACCGGTTTCCCAGTCGATCAGGGTTCCGTAGCAGTCAAAGCTGAGGCATTTGAATTTGGCGAAATCCATTGCCTGGGTGTTCCTGTCCTGAAGCCAAAACGAATCGTGATTCATGAGTCGACACGGGC
Source organism: Fuerstiella sp. (assembly GCA_039831575.1). Taxonomy (GTDB): domain Bacteria; phylum Planctomycetota; class Planctomycetia; order Planctomycetales; family Planctomycetaceae; genus Fuerstiella. Next base: position 2,914 of record JBDONA010000067.1, read on the forward strand.
GCAGGCGAAGGCGTTCAAAATGACGCCACCCAACGAGCGGCCAGAACCTGTTCGTCGTCCAGCCCGGCTGGCATCATCCAGTACTCGTGATTCAGACGCAACACGCTTCCGCCGGGAAGATTGATGCTGAAGCCGGACGTGATTCTTCCAACATGAGATCGAAGGCTTGTCAGGACGCCTCCTGGTGCCTGCACCTCGTGGCGGTCCAGCGTGTCGTAGCGCACGACGACCTCGATGTTGGGATCGTCGCAGACTCGGACACCGGCTTCCACGTAGCCGCCGTCGAGCTGTTCTTCGACGCCGGTGGCCGTTGGTGCGAAAACCAGTGAGTCCGTCGTCCGCAGGGCGTACTCAGCCTGAAAGCGAAAGTCTCCGCTGCGCGCAGACAGGTCCGCTCCGAAAATGGAGTATTGCAGGACGGGACTATTGGCAGGGGCAAAGTCGCCAATCCTGTTGTGTTGTCCCACCATAAAGGACGCACCAAGTTTGAATACCGAATTACCAATCGCCAGCCGAGTGCCGATGGCAGGTTCCTGATTGTTGTCAACGTAGTCGCGGCTTTGAAAGAAATTGATCCCACTATCGTTGCCCTGCAATCCGTTGACCGCGTAGGTGTTCCATGTCAGATCCAGATCACAGTAAATCGGCGTTGTCACCCTGACGTTGATACCTTCGTCAGCATAGGGCATCGGCAGAATTGAAGGGCCGATGATCTGTCGCTGAACGTTGTGCCCCATATTAAACATCAGGGGGCGTGTGACCGTCCGAAAAGCTCCAGGATGACTTTGAGTTGAAAATGCGCCGAATGGAACAAGGATTCGTCCCGCGTCCAGATTGATCTGAACCACTTCCGCATCCTGTTCCAGCGCTTCCGTGACATTAAAACTCAGGAAACCTTCGGCAAGCTCAAGACGATTCTGATTGTTGCCCTGGCTGTGACACGTCGTGCATGCCTGAACACGACCACTCATGAATCTGTTGGGTTGCCATTCGACACCAAGCCAGACGTCTGCATGAAATCCCGGGTTTTCCGAAACGTCGTCACCGTCACTAGAAATCGCTGTTTGCCACGTTGGTGCCACTGTGCCAAAGAAACTCCATGCCGAAGTCGGCTCATTTTGTTCCCGCGCGGCGTCAATTCCTGATGTCGCGGACAAAGCGCCCGCGCCCAAAGTGGGCGATGCTGAGACGTCGTGGTGGTCAGCCAGATACCACGCAATGGCATCGCCGACCTTTGACGGAATTCCAGCTTCCGGTTTTCGAGCCATTCTGCGGACGGTCGCTTTCCATCCGGCAAACGTTTTTTGCTTTTCAAGGGATCGTGCCGCTTCGTGACATCGTGTGCAATGAGTATTGAACGCCGTCTTGCCGGCAGCGACTGTCTGCTGATATCGACGGGCCCGCTCTGCGTCAGCGGCAGCCGCCTGGGGCGTGTGCTTGCCCGCGCTGGACGTCATGCGTGTGTCGACGTCCTGTCCGTCGTCCGGAATGGCAGCAGCGATGTCATCCTGACGGATGAAGTTCGACATCACGCGGGCGGCGGCGTTGTAGTGTTCCGCTGTGTAGACCGAACTGCCGGCCTTTTGATGGCCGGAATCGAGTGGAGCTGAGTACTGGTCAAATGCAGTGGCCAACTGGAACGGACGCGATTGAGCAACGGTCGATTGCTGTGCAGCATTTGTGAATGGACGAACCACACCTGATGACGACTGTGCCGCAGCGTCCAAAGGCAAAACGAAAACGCACACAAACGCGGCAATGATGCCCGTCAGCGCGTGTTCGTCGCATTTTTTCCGTCGCTTCATGAGAACCTGTTACCAGTCTTCTGAACGGCAGACCACTGACATCAGCGGGCGTGGCAAGCTACGTCAACTTTTCCGATATCTCCGACTTTATCGACGCGGTGTCAGATTCGTCTGGAGTGGATTTGGCCCACTGATCGCAGCAACAGCCGATCGTCTGCAGATTGTGGTTCAGTTCACAAAAGTTGCGTCGTCAACGTGCATTTCTTGCCGAACACGGCGATCTGCGCATGATATTTGTGGAATCGCCAGACCGCCGGAACGTACGATGACAGTTGGCAGAGTTTCCATGGCTGCAGGTATGCAGTTCTTTATCACTCCTGGGCCGTGTCAACAGGCTCGAACACGGGAGTTGTGCAGATGTCAATGTCCATCCTTCGCGCGCTCCTGAATCGTTCGCGACAGCTTTGTTCTCGCACTTCCCGTCGACGTCATGCCGACATCGTCAGTCGCCTGCAATTGCTGGAGACCCGAGCCCTGTTAGCGCCGGTCACGATCATGCTGACACCGGCCAGAGACAACAGCATCTTCTCTGAGAACATCAACAGTGCCGGCGCGGATGACGGGCTGTTCTCGGGGCGGACCAACAATGGAAATGTCAGACGGGCTCTGCTGCAGTTTGACGTGGTGAATGCCGGCATCCCCAACGGAGCGACAATCACGGACGTCAGCCTGCAACTGCGGGTTTCGCAGGGATTCGGAAGCCATTCGTTTGCGCTCCATAAATTCAGCAACGACTGGGGCGAAGGCACATCGACTGGCACGCAGGGTGGGGGTGGACGTGGAGGAGCGCCAACAGCGAACGACGCGACCTGGCAGCATCGTTTTTTCCCCGGTACCACATGGACAAACCCGGGTGGTGACTTTGACGGACCGGCAAGTGCATCGAAGCAGGTGCTGGGTACCGGGAAATATACGTGGACGGCGCAAGGTCTGATCGACGATGTGAATGCGTGGATCGCAACTCCGGCCAACAACTTTGGCTGGACGCTCCTGGGCGCCGAAACGACAGCGCATTCGGCACGGCGATTTGACAGCAAAGAACATTCAACACCAGGAAATCGACCGGCCCTGTCGATCACCTATGACGTCGCTGCCACGCCTGAGATTACGATCGCTGATGCTGCCGGCGTCGTGGAAGGCGGCACAGCGGTGTTCACGGTGACCCTCAGCGAAACCTCCGGCAATGCTGTAACAGTGAATTACTCAACAGCGAACGGAACGGCCGGTGCCGCAGATTATACGGCTCAGCTGAATCAGACCTTAACCTTTAATCCAGGTCAAACACAGAAGACGATCGCCATTGTGACGGTTGACGACAGCTCGCATGAACAGACTGAGACGTTCACTGTGCAGCTGGCCAATCCCAATGGAGCAACTCTGGGGACAGCACAGGGCACCGGAACAATTGTGGACAACGACGCGGCAGGAGATGTCGATGGTGACAACGATTTTGATGCAAACGATTCATTTCTTATTCATCTGGTAAAACTCTCCGGGACTAACGCGCAGATCGACCAGTCCAAAGGCAGCAGCCCATTTACGGCCGCCGGGATTCGGGCCGCCATCAATCAGCTGGGCGCGCCCGCAGACGTCGACGGTGATGGAGACTTCGACGCCAACGATTCTTTCCTGATTCATCTGGTTAAGCTGTCCGGCACCGATGTGCAGATTGATCAATCCAAAGGCAGCAGTTCTTTGAACGCGGTTCAGATTCGCGCCAACGTCAATGGGCTTGGCGGTGGCTCCACCACCAGTTCTGAGGCAGGCAAGGGCTCTGAGGTTCTGCAGTCGGTGTTCGCCCGAACGGAAAACGGCGACAACGCCGGTCCGACCAACACGCCCCGGGCACGCGGCCCGGCGCCGGTTCTCGACCTTGCGGCAGAAAACCTATTTGCGAATGTTGGTGCTGACGAAAACTCTGAGCTAACCAATCAGGTCGGCGTCACTCCATCAGACTCTGTTTCGGAGTTTGCCGGGCAGGAATTCCGCCAGTGGATCGATGCGATCTGAAGACGGAATTGCTGTCGATTCAGAATGAGTGTGGCCGGGGTTGGAGCAAGGTTCGAGTGAAACCCCGGGGCCGGCAGCGCCGGTTTGATTCTCCTTCGCAAGCTCGGTCCAGCCCCGGCCACCCACCAAGCCACCCACCAAGCCACCCGCCAAGCCGGAGCCACAATCCGGGACGGCACCCGAAGAACACGAAATGATCGTGAGTGACTACTCTCCACATGAACGATCGACGAACATCTATATGCGCCGCAAGACAAGCTCGACGCGCAAGCGAGTGGGTCTCGTGCGATTGAAATACACACTTGCTTGCGCTTCGAGCTTGGTGTGAGTCGCAGGTGTTGTTGGCTGAGTCGTTGAAACGGTGAGATTTTGACACGAAAGGAGACGGAGAAAATCAAATCCTACCTGAGCGGGTCCGAGCCTGTTCAGAAATCTTCACTCGAACTCGGCTACCCACTTATCAAATAACTGCAGAGCTGATGGTTTACGGTCCGGAGTGAAAAACATGAACGACACCATTCGGGTGCAACGACGCCAATTCCTCGGCACCGCCACGGCAGTGGCTGGCGGGCTTCTGCTGCCGGGTTTGGAAAAGCTGAGAGCGGCGACTGCCGAGGTTGGTTCCACGGATCATTTCCTGTATCGCCTCGCGCCCCAGGGGCCTTACATCGATTCACAACGCCTGAACAAAGCCTTCGGTTTCGGCGACGGGAAAATTTTTCTGTCTGAGGACAATGGACAGACCTGGCCGCACAGCGACGCGTTTCCGAACGCGGATAACATCACCTTCAGTTGTATACTGAAAAGCGGAAACATCCTCTTCGCAACACGCACGAAACTGTACCTGAGTACCGACAATCTAAAGACACACCGACAGATCATCGTCAAAGATATCGACGGCAGCGACTACCTGCCGCACACGCCACTTAACCCGGACCGCCCGGGCTGGTATTTTCATCCGCTCGACGGCGTTCACACATGGGAGGTCAACGGATCGGAAATGTTGGTGTGGGGCAACTACTGCAACGTCCTGGGCGGTGCGGTTCCGAATAACATTTATTACTCGACCGACCAGGGCCAGACCGTAAAAATCGCCTACTCGTTCGGACCAAATCCACAGTTCCAGCAGAAGGGGGCGAGTGACGCGGACCTGTTGGGCAACCCGGACAATCCGATTGTGTGCCGACACATTCACTCGGTGGCCTACAATCCGGCCGAGAACGCATTTTACGCATGCACGGGCGATCACGACCGCGGCTCCGTGCACGAATGCCATTGGTTGCGCGGCACTTATGACACGGACAGTGATGCGTGGGACTGGGAAGTCGTGGTCTCGTCCAATTCCAACTCACGTTACAAGTCGGGTGGCATCAACTTTGTCGATGGCCAGCTGTACTGGGCAGCCGACGCCAACGGAACAAACGGCACAATGCCTCACGATCGTGGCATTTTCCGCTGCGACCCGGCGGACCTGGCCAATCCGAAGAAGCACACGATGCTCTTCAATCCGCTATACGAATCCGCAAACATGATTATTGAAGACGGCGTGATTCTGTCAGCGCATTACGCGCCAGCCTCGCCCTACCACACCGGGTTCATTATTTCACCCGACATGGGCCAGACCTGGGCGCAGTATGACCTCAAGGAATTCGGCAAACGATCCCCGGTTCGCTTCCACAAAAAGAACAGCGAAGGGTGGTTCCGTGTGGATCTGAGAAAAGGATGGATTGAACGGGGTGAGGTGCTGTTCATCAAACCAAAGCAGTAGCTCGGCGGCTGACTGCCGCGCGCCGCTGGGTCTTGCGGTTAGGCTGCAGGGCATTGGCATCGACACCACTTTACCCGGAGCGTCTTTACGGGAGGGGGGGCCATTGAAAGTCGAGGGGCGAATGTATGGTTGAGGTTGATAGACCCTCTCCGGGCCTGATAGCCCGACTCTCCCACAAGCGGGAGAGTAAACACGTGAACAGAACTGCTGGCAGACGCTTACTGAAACATTCGTCAGTCCACCACTCCTTCTCGGCGCAGGTATTCTTCTGCCTCCTGTCGTCCCTTGTCCGTGTGTGGTCCGATCGATATCCGCCGCGACTCTCCGGCCACCAGTTCGAACGAATCATGAGCGATGCTGCTTGATCCTCCGCGTGGAGACTTGACGGCGCGACTCACAAAAACCTCGCCGGGGGGGGATCCACCGATTCTGGAAGCTTCTGTCGGCACCTAGCGGAGTGTCCCAGACTTCCAGGCGAATCCCGGCCCAACCAGGTGTTTTTCGTCTGATCTCGAAGTACGCCGTCTCGTCAAACTCGACGTACCCGTCGAACGTGGCCGCCTGGCTTCGCCGCATCCACCGCAGAAGCGTTATGCAAGCCCCAGGCCTGGGTCGTTTCCCATACGATCAACAATAGATTTTTCATGCAAACGTGTTCCTGTGAACAACTAAGCGGCGGGCCTATAACTCGCGAATGAAGAGCTGCCGCCAGCTGACGCTCATGGGATGCAGGTCTTCCTTGATGCCATGCACCTGGAGACCAATATGTCCCTTCGCATGCGTCTCGTAGATTTCCTCGTCGGACAGATCGGCGATCGGATGGCCGTTGATGAAGGTCTGGATGCGGGCCCCTTTGGCCACAATGCGGAAATGGTTCCACTCGCCATTCTTGAAATGTTCGTGCTGCTTGAGCGATTTGTCCTTCGATTTGGGTTCGGGGGACAGCCAGCCGCGGCCGGTTGCCTCTCCGTAAACATAACCCGCCTGGCCCGGTCCCGCCTCGATCTCAACCTGTGGTCCATAAAAGCGTCCAACTTCGAACCGTCCCACGGCTTCGGCGCGCGAACGCGATCGGATCTGCACACCGGAGTTAAGCTTGTCAGACACCTTGACCTCGAACTCCAACTCGAAATCGCCATATTGCGCCTTGGTGGCCAGGAACGTGTTGGGGCTGGGAAAGGTCGTGTGGCCGGTGATCACGCCGTCGCTGACTTCGTAGGTGGCCTTGCCGTCCTCCACGTTAAACGCGCTCAGGTCCGTTCCATTAAACAGCGGCTTCCATCCATCGGACGCCTTGTATTCTTTCGCCGTGGCCTGAATAGCCACCAGGCAGCAAATCGTCGCAACAATAGTCTGCAATCTTTTCGTCTTCATTATTAGTTTCCTTGTCTGATTGAAGTTGTTTTCTGCCTTGGCGAGCGCGGCGCTTTGTTTTTGATCATCGCTTTGTCGGTCGGCGCTCCGGCAGACTGAGTTTCCGCCAAGTACGAGCGATAGGCGCGGCAGTCGGCGTAGAGCCTGACGTTCCTTCCATATTCCGCTTTTCCAATTTTATCGATTCCTCCAAATCCTTCCGCCAGCGTTCGCATGATTTCGTACACACCAAGGAGGCTGCCCGGATATTTGCAACGGTGAGCCGCAAGGCGCTAGCCGCGGGTGAATGCACTGCCAATAACCGGCGGCTAGCGCCGTGCCGCTCACAACAACAGACGTACTCGGACAGAGTGCTGTTCGCGCCGGCCGCCGGAAGAATGAGAATAAATCGGATCGTTACTTCTGCGGAAGTTTCTTCCTCTGAGTGCGCGCCCTTCTCCTGACCTGCGGCGGAGGCTCGGTGACCTTGTATTCGACCTTCAGGCGTTCGAGCTCTATTTTCAACGCAGCGACCAGCTCGGCGTTCCGGGGCTTGTTGTAGGTGTTGTTCATTTCCGCGGGATCGGCTTCGAGATCGTAGAACTCCCACTCTTCGCCATCAGGTACATCCAGACCGTAGAAACGGATCAGCTTGTAACGCTTGCCAGTCACGCCTTCATGGCGACGGACACTGTGGACGGCAGGATATTCATAGTAATTGTAGTAGAGGCTGGAGCGCCAATCGTCCGGCGTTTTTCCCTTGAGCAGCGGCACGAGGCTCTTGCCCTGCATGTCGTCCGGAATCGCCGCCCCGGCAAGGTCCAGGAACGTTTCGGCGAAGTCGATGTTCTGCACAAGGTCGGTGTTGACGGAACCCGGCTTGATCCTGCCGGGCCAGCGGGCGATCAGCGGTGTACGGAACGACTCTTCGTACATGAAGCGCTTGTCGAACCAGCCATGCTCGCCCATGTAGAAGCCCTGGTCGGACGAATACATGACGATCGTATTGTCCTCCAAATCCATTTCCTTCAGCGTCTGGAGGACGCGGCCGATGTTTTCATCGACGCCCCAGGTGCAGCGCATGAAATCCTTCATGTAGTTCTGGTATTTCCAACGCACCAGATCCTTGCCCTGCGGCTTGTTTTCGGCGAACCATTTGGCGCGTTTGGCAAAGCGTGGATTGTTCACCCAGCGACCTTCCACCTTCAGGTCGTTGCCCAGGGTCATGGTCTTGTCGATGCTCATGTCCTGCAGGCGGGCGGCCGTACCGCGGTTTAAGTAGGCATCGAACAGATTGTCCGGCTCCGGAATCTCAATATCCTCGTACTTCGACATGTGGCGGTCCGCCGGATCCCAATTGCGGTGCGGCGCCTTGTGGTGGATCATCAGCATGAAGGGTTTGTCTTCGTCCCGCTTGTTCTGCAGCCAGTCGAGCGCCCGAGTGGTGACCACGTCAGAAACATACTCGCCTGCATACCTGGTCCTGCCCTCTTCGGTAATGAACTCCGGGTCGTAGTATTTCCCCTGCCCCGGCAGCACTTCCCAATAGTCAAAGCCCTGCATGTTGCCATCCAGGTGGATCTTGCCGACCATCACGGTCTGATAGCCGCTTTTCTGGAGGATTTTCTGGAACTGCGGCTGGTTGTGATCGAACCCGCCACGGCCGTTATCGTACTTCCCATTCAAGTGGCTGTGCTTGCCCGTCAGCAACGTGGCCCGACTGGGTCCGCAGATGGAGTTGCCGACATAAGCACGGTCGAACCGCATGCCCTCACGCGCCAAACGATCGATGTTCGGCGACGGGTTCAACGAAGCCAGACGTCCTCCATAGGCTCCAATCGTCTGGTACGAATGGTCGTCCGAGAAAATCCAAACGATGTTCGGTCTCTCCGCGGCAGCGAATACAGACGCCGAGAAAACGAATAGCGTCAATAGAGGAAGCAGTAGCAAGCGAGTCATTGTCATGACTTTCAATGGAAGTTCAAAATGGTGTCGTAAGTGTTCGATGGTGCATTCCAAATGAGGGCAGCAGTGGTTATTGGGTCCTGCTGCCACGCGACAGACGAGTCCCAGCCAAAGAAAACGGCCTGCCCACGTAGCCTGAACGATTCATGAGTTCCGGCAACTGTAGGGGCCGCACGATTTCCTTCGGATTCTTCACGCAGTCTTCATCCGTGAAAATCCGTGTCCATCTGTGGCTACATGATTGTGCAATTGTTTTCAGTAAACAAGTCGCTTGCACAGTCGATTTGCGCGGTGGACCACCAGTCACCCACAGCGACGCTGCGAAACCTGACGACTTCGGTAAGCGTTTTTGATAATGCATCTCTCCCGTCTGTGCGTCGAAACAGCGGACGATTCCACCGGATTGCTCAAGCATGTACAAACAGTCCTTGTACAACAGCGGTGAAGAATTGTGGTACGATCTGAACATGATGCTCCAGGCCACGAACTCGTTCGTCATCGTCTTTTCGTCTGGCAACGAAATATCGCCGCTGGCACCAGGTCGAATGGCCGCAAAGCGTCCCGGACTTCCCTGG
>JBDONA010000714.1:0-12381 GCA_039831575.1 Fuerstiella sp.
CCGTATAGTCCCACGTGTGTCGGTTGATGGAACGGTTCTGACCGCTGCGTTCCACAGCGTTCACGTCGTTCGGCGTCGCCAGCAGGCTGTGAATATAAAAGGCCGGAATACCCTCCAGCCCCATCATCACGGTTTGTGAACACAGGAAACGATCGACCTGCCAGTTGTCTGGGCCGTCGATGGTGCCCTTCAATGCGTCGAACAGGGCGACGTTAAGTTCATACACGTGCTCGGCGCCATCCGCACCTCGCCGCGTGGAAATGCGACCACCGAATTGATGGATCGTTTCCACCATCTGCAGTTGTTCTTCGTCGGACAGCAGTCCTTCGGCGGGTCGCATGCCGATGCCGTCGTGCGACGCCGTGAAGTTCAGATAAGTGCAGCCGACAGGAGCGGGCGGCATGCTCATCATCCAGCGCTTCAGATACTCCGTCTTGCCGGTCAGCAGCGAATGCACAAGCAACGGGGCCAGGCTGAAGTTGTAGATCACGTGAGCTTCGTTGCGGTTGCCAAAGTACGAAAGGTTTTCGTGGTTCGGAACGTTGGTTTCCGTGATCAGCAGTGTGCCGGGAGCAAAGAAGTCGGTCACCGTGCGGATCAGCCGTACGACTTCATGAGTCTGCGGCAGATGCATGCTGGTGGTCCCGGGTTCCTTCCACAGGAACCCGATGGCATCCAGTCGAAAGATGCTGATCCCCTGTTCCAGGTACAACCGCACGATTTTCATAAACTCCAGCAGGACCAGTGGATTACGAAAGTCCAGGTCTATCTGATCATGGCTGAACGTGCACCAGACGTGTTTCACGCCATCCGGCGTTTCCGTCGGACGCGGCAGTGGTGATGCCCGGGGTCGCACGACCTGAGACAGATCATCGCCGGCTGCTACTTCCACAAAATACGAAGCACCAGGTTCACGGCCGGCGCAGTAGTTCTGAAACCATTCGCTCTGCGACGAAACGTGATTGACCACCAGGTCAGCCATCAGTCGGTAACGATCTGAGACGGCCGTGGCGTCGCGCCAGTCACCCAATTCCGGGTTCACGACGGTGTAGTCGATGACCGCGAATCCGTCGTCAGAACTGAACGGACAGAACGGCAGAATGTGTATCGACGAAAACGCATCTTCCACGCGAGTATTCAGAAATCTTCCGAGCGTCTGCAGCGGCGGTTCGTTCGGTGCGGTAATCGAATCACCGTAAGTGATCAGCAGGCTGTCTTCCTGCGACCAGAGCTCGTCCAGAGGCAGCGGGACTCGCCTGTCGAAACCGTCAAAGACCGCTGCCACCTTTCCGGCCAGCAGATCAGCATTGCCGTCCGGGTACAGGAACAGCAGGTGTTGTCGCAGCTGGTCATAAAAACCTGTGCTGTCCGGTGAAACAGAAGACATGAGCAGAGACGGGATCGCGGAAGCGTCCGGACGAATGCAGCAGGGCCGGGACGACAGACGGTTTGTTATTCGTGTTCGGACGCTCGCCAGCTCCGGCACAGATTATGAGTCACGTGTGCACCTCGGACAAGGCTTCGTTCCCCAGAAACTGCCCAGTCAGGAAACGGCCACCACCCCTGGTAGATCTTCCGTCGCGGTACACGCAGATTTTGCCAGGGGTTCCTGAAGCAATCGGTGTTGCTGTTTATCGCTCAGGGAACTCAATGACTGTTTCTTCAATCCGGCTACGCCGCCCGTTCCTGCAAACGAGGTGATGTGTCGACAGGAGTGCGGGAACCAACAGTAGAAATCGGTTTTCGAAATATCAGAAACTCTTTCGGTGCGTAGTGGATTCGTCCGGAAGTCATGCGATACAAAAGGGATGTTGTGTGGAAGTACGCACCCTTGATCAGACGTGCTGGCAGACTGCCATGCGAAGGCATCGCTTCGGGGTGGGATTCGACGACTTCGAAGCCCACGCGGGAGGCCATCGCGACCAACGAGGCTGTCGTGTAGAAGTAGAAATTCACTCCGGCATTCAGTCGCAGCGGCACGCCAAAAAACAGTTTGCAGAACAGCCCGGAGCCGGTCAGCAGGCGATAGCTCTGGCCCGGCATTTCGACAGCAAAAAGGGCGCCGGGTTTAAGAATTCGAAAAATCTCGGCCAGGTCTTCATTGGGTGTGCGGTGACAATTGAAGGCGTCCAGCGACGTGACGACATCAAATGTCTCGGCGCCGTAGTTTTGCTCGGACAGATATCCCCGCCGTACATTAAGTCCGAAGTGATCACGAGCGTAGTTTGTCGACACGGCCGACGGTTCGACGCCTTCCACTTCCCAGCCTGTCGCGCCCTGAAACTCTTTCAGGAAATATCCCGATGCAGTGCCCACGTCCAGCAATCGCCCACCGTCCGGAACAAGTTTCCGCACAACGGCGGCTTCCCGTTGCAGACTGTCCCTGCGGTAGCTGACGTAATGCAGCTGAGTCGTTTCTGCCGCAGCGACGTGTTCGGTCCGAAAAAACTCTTCCGTTTCGTTCACCGTGCTGCATTCGCCGACGAACATCAGTCGACAGACATCGCAGCGCACGATGGGCAGATCGTGGCATTCACCGACAAACGTTCTTGATGACGGTCCACAGACCGGGCATTCGGTTTTCACACATTCCGTCATGTTTGTTTTCCCTATTTAAATGTCAGCGACTCACGACAATCATCAGCATCAAAGCGGCCACCGATCCAAGAATCACACCCACCGGGACACCTCGATGCTTGCGCTGCTGCCACAGCAGCCCCAGGCGCGTAACCAGCAACGTGAATTCGCCCAGTCCCCATCCGACCGCTGCGGCCACCTGCCACGACAGGCCTCCGTGAAATACTGTCACCAGGGTGAGAACGACGATGCCAGGGATGACGGCTGCAACGTCGTGCCAGTTCAGAGCATAGGCGTTCAGCGTGTACTTAAGGCCCATGTTGATGCACGACAGGTACAGTCCGGGCATCAACAGCACCATGATCTGAGCAACTTCACCCGGATCACGATGCGCGAACATGCCGGAAACCGGCACGCAAAACAGAATCCCCAGCAGGCACATCGGCAGGAAGACGATCGTGACCAGTATCAGTTTGCGACGGATGACGGCTTTGATCGTGTTCAGATCATTGGATTCGATGGCTCGTGTCAGCAAAGCGAAGGACGACACGAAAACGCCGGTGGCAATCAATCCCGATGTGTTGACCAGTTTGAATGCCGTTCCATAGATTTTGATATCGCGTGGCGTCGCAAACGCTTCCAGCAGGAACGGTGTCGCCCGCTGAAACAGACAGACCAGCACAAGGCCGGCGCCAACCGGAAAAGTGGCTGCAATGGTGTTGCCAAAAGTTCTTAGAGGGTGAGCGTCCTGAGTGACCTTGCCGTCGAATAGCGGCCGAACAACACTCAGCCGCGATTCAATCAATATTCTCAGTATGTTGCACGTCAACCAGATCAGCAGCAATGCTGTCAGATCGTACCCCAGCAAGGCGGCGGTGATCATGCCCAAAGCCATCACGATGCGGGAAATGAGCACCACGACCGCTTCTGCATCAAGACGTTCTTTCGCACGCAGGAACCAGAGGAACGGATCAGTGCTCGGCTGAGTTGCCGCGACCAGAACGCTGAGCATGAATCCACTTGCGGACAGAGTGTTGCGAGGCAGCAGGAAGAACAAAACGGCGGAGGCCAGCGTGTAGAACAGCTTGCAGCGAAGTGACTGAGACAGGACCGATCGGGGCGTTGCCGAAATGGAAAACTCTCGCACGGCCCACAGCCGTCCGCCAAAGTCGGACGCCATTTCCAACAGGCCGATCAGGTACGTCGCCGTGATGAAGGCAGCACAGCCGGTGTCGTCCAGCAGCAGAAACAGCACCAGCAACAGGACAATCTGCAGAGCGCCATGAATGGCGTTTCCGCCAGCATTGCTGATTACGTTGCGTCCAAATCGCCCGGGCATCCACATGTCACACCGCCTCGTCTTCGGCGTTTTGGTCCGCCGGACTGAAGAAGACCAGCGATATCGAAATCCAATACAGACAGCACAGCGGATTGTTGTTCAACAGATACTGAGTGTTGCCGAACTCGCGTCCCACAAAGAACAGCAGCAGACAGGCCGCGATGGCACGCTCCTTTTTGTCGAATGAAAAACTCTTCCGGATCAGTTTTCGAATCAGCACGGCATAGAACAGCAGGCCCAGCAATCCGAACATTCCGGCCGCCGACAGAATCCAGTTGTGCGGATCTGAACCGTAGTAGCCAAGCACCGTTTTCACGAAGACGGGAAAGTGCGTCAGTCCATACCCAAACAGCCAGTCACCGGTGTCCATATATTGCAACGTTGCCTGCCACAGCTCGCCGCGGACGCCAAGACTCTGCAGATCTTTCAGTCTCATCATCACCAGCAGATCACCCCATGGGATGTCCATCAGGATAATCAGAGGTGCCAGCAGCACACTGGCCAGGATTGTATAACGCGGCGACAGCGTCCATGTCATCGCTGCGGTCCCGACCAGATAGAACACAAACATCGTCCGCGCGCCACCGAGAAATGCGGCCGTCATGCCGATCACAAAGAAGCAGGCAATAAACTGTGGCGAAATGTTCGGAGTCTTCTTGTATCTCAGAATGATCAGCATGAACAAACCGGGGGCCGATGCCAGGATATTGGGAGACAGGAATGGTCCCGTCAGTCGCGGCATGCCTCGTGCGCCACCGTCCATCATCTGAAACAGTTGCCGCATTTCCTCGGCACCCTGCGGTGACGCTCCGAACATCGGCCCCAGAAAGACCTGCAGGCCGGCCATCAGAAAGATGTGCCCCAGGATGCAGACCGTCACGGTTTGCACGCGGACGGACGACAGCGGATCGGCAGACAATTCACGGTGAGCCAGGTATCCGGTGACCATCATCATCGCCATCAAACAGCCGATGATTGCATAAGGACGTGTCTGCGACTGCTGATGAAGGCCAAGGTGCTGCTGGACGGCCGAACTGAAAATGCCGTACACCACAAGCACCAGTCCCAGTCGCAGCAGACCCCGAAACTCCTTGGTTTCCACCGTCAGCGGCGCACCGACGCGCTGCAGGGCCGCGGTGAGAATCATCAGTGCGGAAATTCCTGCGACGCCCAGGTAATCAAAGGGCACGACCTGCCCCGGTGCGTCCTGCACGGACAGCACCAGCAGCAGCAGACAGGGTCGCCACTGCGGAAAAATCATGGCCGCCGCCACGGCGAACATCGGACCATCGTATCGCGTCTGCACGCCAAGTCGGGCGAATGCAAAATAGGCCGCCGACAGGATGATGCCTTTGACGACTTCCGCATACGCCACGGACCGCTGCGGCGTAAAAGCCAGCGGGTCTCGAAGAGTGCTGTTGATGACGGACGTTGAGTGCATGTCGGCAGTGTGTTTGGGTTGCTATGCCACAGCTCTTTGTGGTGAGCAGAATTGTGATACCGGCGAAGACAGCGACTGCAGCCATGCAGATGGCAGTCCGCCTGGCAACGATTCGTTCAAGGCGTGCAGGTCGTTGGAAAGCACGCGACAATCATCGGCGCTGAAGACTTCCTGGAACGTGATTTCCGGTCGCCCTTTATCGACCATCAACAGTCGGATGAGTTTTTCTCGGATCTGTGTGCGACGGTAGAGCCAATTCATGGCCCTGCGAGTTGGCGGAAAAGATTTCGCGGCTCGTGATGTCGACATGATTATTTTTGCCAGGCTGACTGAGCGCAGATCCTGAGAATCGTTGACCTTCTGATTGAACTGCTGCGGTACAAATTCGGGGGACGCTCCCACGAATTCGTACAGATGTTGCGCCAGTTTCAGTCCGTCGCCGGTCACGTCATCAAAGAAAAACACGCCGACCTGTTCTGCTGGAAACGCTTCCAGAAAAGGTTTCAGGGCCTCGGCATATCGACTGCGCCGCACGTACTTCTGATCTTTTTGCACCAGCGTCTGCAGATCGTCATGTGTCAGTTCCGCAACTTTGCCGTAAATGACGGAAGCGTCGTGGAACAGGTGCGACATTGCTCGATCGAACGGATTTCGCAGCATCACCAGAATCCTGGTGTCCGGATACACGTCTCGAATCCGGGCGGCAACCCGGTCATCGTCCATGTACAGCGGCGAAATTTCACCCGCACACGATGTGTCGTCAGCAAAGTGTTTTCGATACCACGATTCGCCCCGACGATGTTGGTCGTCGGTGTTGAAATAATTCAACTCCTTTGGCTGGCTCATGCAGATCGACGGATGTTCGTTGAGCACTGTCCACGCCCACGTCGTCGCGCTCTTTTCTGCGCCGATGCCGATGAATCCTGGTGACCATGTCATGCTGTGGCTCCCGTGGCTACGCGGCGCGTTTGACAAACGGTTGAATGTCCGCGTCTTCACACTCGGCCGGTTCAAGGATGCCGCACAACTCCAGTAGCTCTTCAATCTCCGGAAAGGACATCATGCTGCCGGTGGCACTGTTGTATGGTTCCGTCACCTGACGCCGCAGGACCGTGGGATAGTCGTAATCGATTTCCTGATACACGCTGCGAAATGCCGGCAGCACCGTAAACATGTCCGGCAGTTCCCATGTACGTCGAGTTTCCTCGTCGGTCATCAGCTCTTCGTAGAACTTTTCACCCGCCTTGGAGCCGATTGTGGTGAGTTCAATATCACTGGGGGCATGTCCGTGGCCAGGTGCCAGCCGATAGATCATGACCTTGGCCAGATCTTCGATTCGCAGGACGGGCATCTTTGTCACAAACACTTCGCCGCCGCGTGCAAGTTCGGACGCCTGCAGAACCAGACGGCACGCCTGCTGCAGGGTCATCACAAACCTGGTCATTTCGGAATCTGTCAATGTCACCGGTCCGCCAGCTGCAATCTGCCGCTCGAACACCGTCGCCACGGATCCTCTTGACCCCAGCACGTTGCCAAATCGAGTGGAACTGAAGACCGTGCGTTTGTTGATCTTCAGACTGTTGGCGGCGGTGATGAGACGTTCGCCCATCAGTTTCGACGTGCCCAGGACATTGGTGGGGTTCACGCCCTTGTCGGAACTGGTGAAGATGACTCGTTCGACATTGTTATTTAGCGCTGCCTGAATGACGTTTTTGACGCCGATGATATTCGTCTGAGTCGCGTCGAACGGCGATTTTTCGCACAGAATGACGTGCTTCAACGCGGCCAGGTGGAACACCACGTCGACGCCTTCGAACAACATATCCAGGCGATCCTGATCGCGGATGTCGCCCACGTGGCAAAGCGCTGTGACCCCGTCACGCTGTTCTGCCGCGATCTGTGCATCGATCTCCTGTTCCAGGAAAAAGATCTCTGATTCGTTGCTGTCAATGACGCGGACTTCGCGAGGATTCTGCGCGACAATCTGGCGAACCAGTTCGCGACCGACTGTGCCGCACCCACCGGTGACAAGCGCCGTTTTCCCGGTAAGAAATGCCATGATGTTTCACCCTGGTGAGAGATAGGAGTGTTGTTCCCCGGTCCCAAACTCCGGTTCGGGACTGCACGTCCTCAAAGTCACTTTGAGGATCTGTACTGCCCGGCCTGAGCCTGGGAACAAGGATTCAGGCAGCCTGTGTGGCTGCACGGTTTCGATAAAGAGACGGGTCAACAATGGAGGCCATTGCTGATGTGTTGAGTTCGCCGCCGAGATGGGCGCTGATGTGGTCGATGGGGTGTTCGTTGCCGCCAGCGATGTCGTTGTACGGAACTTCAAGACAATTGATGTGATTTGACTGGGCGATCCAATTCCGGAAGCGAACAATTTCTTTACCGAACAATCGGGCCATGCGGTCGTCATCGATGCCGGATTGCAGATGCATGTTCTGCAGCATTTGCCGTTGAGAATCCAGAATCTCGTTCAAATCCCGTCGCATGAAAATCACGTCGTACTGACGGTCGACCGGCAGATCGTACAGCAGGCTGTAGACCATCTTGACGGCTTTACCGGAACACTGATTCAGCCAGCCCGGATTTGTTTTCGTCTGTTTGACGGGTTCGAATTCGTAGTAGCCGTTGGGATTGTCAGAATCCGCTGCGCGCTGACCATCGCACAGTGGAGGGACTCCACCGGCTTCCAGCATTTTCATCATCATGGATGTCCCGGACCTGGGCAGGCCCGTCACAACGACAATCTGGTTTTCCTGTATCGCCGACATTCTTACTGCTCGTTACAACGTAATGGAAATTCAGGCGGCCTGTTTCTGCTCGCTGGCTCCGTCGATCATCTTTCGCAACTGATTTTCAGTGAGTGCCCCTGTTTTTCGCGCGACCTCCTGCCCGTTGCTGAAGCTCACGAAAGTCGGGACACCGGAGATGTTGTACATGGCTGCGGTTTGCGGGTTCTGATCGATGTTGATCGAAACGATTTCGGCCGTGCCCGTGAGTTCGTCATGCAATCGGTCAACGACGGGTTGCATCATTTTGCACGGCGGACACCACGACGCCCAGAAGTCGACCAGTACCGGTCGCTCCGACTTCAGCACGTCATCTTCAAATGATTCGTCAGTGATCTGCATGCTTATTTGTTCTGTGAATACGCTGTATTTGTCTGTCAATCCGACAGAGCATTTCGCGACGACCGTCAGCATTAGTAAACTTAATGTGGATGCAGCACTAGTGCTTTGTCCCGTCTTGATTTTGAGGTAGCCGAAGTCGCCAGACTTTGGATGACATAGAGAAAAACCTCCAAACTCGTGCGAGTTCGGCTACGGAACAACCTCAATTCTTAGACTTGACCACGCACTACGCCGCCTTCTCGTTGATCTCCGGTTTCCACGTTTCCAGAACTTTGAGCTCACCTACTTCGCCCGACCACTTCGTGGTGGGGAAGAGTTTCGATTCCAGTTGCTTAATTCGTGCGACGGCATTGGGCTGTGTCAACACCTGGAACATGCCTCGCACTTCGTCTTCGAACGATGATTCGGACTCAAAGCCGAAGTTTTCGCGGAGCTTGTCATGAATGACTTCGTACGGATGTTCTTCCGCTTCGACTCGTGGATTCTCGATTCGCTGAACTTCCGTATCCAGACCGAATTCGGCGCCAATGGTGGCAACCGTCTGAGCGATTTGTTTGACGGACATCACGTCGGTCACCTGATTCACAACGTCATACTGACCGGGCTCCGGTGGAGCAGCGATCAGTCGTGTGATGCACTGCATTGCATCCTTGAGTGTGATGTATCCTCGCAGCTGGTTGCCGCTTCCATAAATTGTCAACGGCATTCCGATGACTGCCTGGGCGACAAAGCGGTTGACGACCGTGCCCCACCATTCGTCGATGTCCAAACGGGTTGCGAGCGACGGATGTGCGGCCAGCTCATCGGAGTGGTTGCCGTAGATCACGCCCTGCATCACGTCGTAGCTGCGCAACCACCAGTACTTGCAGGCTTCGTAAACGCTGAACGTGCCCTGAACCTTGCTGACGTGGTAAAAGCTGACGGGATCCCGCGGTGTCAATTCACCACCCAGACTCCATTCTTCACCTTTGTACTGCAGCACGGCGTCGCCGGGAAACAGGCCTTCAAACAGTGGCCGACCCGTGAGTGGGCTGCCGTATTCACCCATCGTGCCAAGTTTGATGATGGATGCGTCCGGTGCGTGGTCGCGCACGCCAAACAGCAGACCGAGTGTACCGACGACGTTGTTTTGAATTGTGTCGACGGCCTTGTCGACGTCCGCCATGCTGTACGGTGCGCTGGGGATTTCCGCGAACTGCACGATCGATTCCGGCTGGACTTCCTTGATGTAGGCAAATAACGCGTCGCGATCCAGCAGATCGATTTCTCGAAAATCGATATCGACGCCGAGTTCTTCGTTGGCGGCTTTGACTCGGTTCTCCATCGTTTCGATGGGAATTACGGAATGCGCTCCACGTTCGGCCACCAGCTTGCGTCGCAGCATGTTGTCGATGCCGTAGACCTTGCAACCCAGCTTCGCCAGTTTCAGTGCCAGTGGCCAGCCAAGGTATCCGTCCATCCCAAGGATCAGCACTCTCATGCCGTCCAGCAGATACCCGGAGTTCGTCTTTTTCCATTCGGTGCAGTGTTCGAACGTAATGGACGTCGGATCGAAGTAACCAATCTCAGGGCGGCGTTTGCATTCCACAACCAACTGCCCCTCGGCAGCCTTGCGAAAAGCGGCCTGGCCGCACGCTCGAAAATCGACGTGACCTTTGAATTCGACAGCTGGACAGCTCCAGCAGGTCTGGTTGGCGTTGTGACAGGCGGTTGGTTCGGACATGGAGTTGGGTTTGGTTTTTGATGAATTGAACTACGGAGTCACGGAGAAAACGGATTTGAAAGACGGTCTTCTCTGTGCTCTCCGTGACTCTGTGGTTGTGGTCTACGCAGCTTTGTAAAGTGATTGTGCCTGCGGCATGATTACGTCCAGGACGTTTTCGACTTTCATGTCGTCCGGAATCTGCCCGAGATTATTGCCGCGCACAAAGAACGATGATTCTGTGTAAGTGTGTTTGCCGTTGATGGCGGTCGGTTCAATCAGTTCGGAAAGATTCATCCGCCCCGACAGCGCCACGTCTGCGGCCGGCATGACAACAAGATCCGGTGCTCGATGAGCAAACGAGCCGGTATAGATGTTCTTGCCGCGATGCACTTCGGTCGCGATCTTCCGACCGTTGACCTCCGCTGACATCAGAAATGTCGTTAATTTCTGCATCAGCTCTTCGGCCTGTTCAACAGTCACCGTTCCGCCGGGATGCCGACCTTCGCGATGCAGATAAATTCGACCGGGGTCCATCGCAAACGCCTGGGTGACAGGGAGCATGTCGATGTACGACGGACGATTCGATTCTCGTAATTGCAGGTAGCCATTTTCCGCTAACAGGCAGTTCAGGTTGACACTCAACTTCTGAGCCGCAAAGCCGTGATCGGATACGGCGGCAATTGTTGTGTCGTCGTCCAGACGTTCCAGAATTCGACCGATCTGCACATCGACTTCGTGATAGAAATCCAGAAACGACTGGTGATGCGGCGAAGACGTGTCTTCGTAGTCTTCCCACAGATAGTGATTCAGTCGGTCCGTTCCGGTCAGCACAAACATGATCTGCTGCCAGTCCTCGCGGTCCCAGTGATGATGCAGCGACTCGCAGCGCGTGGCCATGACCTTGTGCAGCTCGGTAACGAATTCGGACTTGCCGGTCTCAATCAGCGACATGTCCGCATCGATCTGATAACCGACGTCTTCCAGCCACGGCAGTTGTTCCGGGGGATAAACCGCCTTGTTCAGGTCCAGGGCGACGAAGCCAGCGACCAGCATTCCATCCAGCGGCTGCGCGGGATACGTCTGAGGCACGTTCATGATCAAAGACGGGCCGCTGCCTTCACGCTGCCAGAACGGTTTTGCCCGGAAGGTGCGCGATGAGGTAAACCCAAGGGTGTAGCTGCCGTCGATCAGATCGGTGAAGCCGTAGACATTGTGCCCACCCGAGTTTTCACCCGTGACGATCGATGCCCACGCGGCCGACGAGACCTCGGGCAACGCTGACTTCATCGGTACGAGTGTGCCGGACGACAGCAGCGGCTGGCTGTTCGGCATGACGCCGGAATCAGCAAACTGCTGCCACATCCATCGTGGCAAACCATCAATTCCAAGTAAAAATAGCCGAGGCATTCCGTTGCCTTGTCCTTGTGCGGGACGGCCCGCATGCCGATTCGAGCTGACGCTCGGAAGAGAGTGGCCCGCTTCCGTTGGTCGCTGACTGAATGTGATAAGAAGTTTGTATGCGACGGGGAAAAGTCTAGATGTAACCAAGTTGCCTAAGCCGCTCTGCGACGGTTTCTGAATCTTCGTCATCCATAAAGGCGTCTGCAGCGCAGATCTGTTCCAGTACGCAGACGACGTGCGGCACCTGCTGTCTGGAAAGTTGTGCCACAAATTCCGCTGACTTGTCGATTCCGTCCGCGACCACAACCAGGCGACCAACGTCCGCCAGCAAAGGGATGATCGTGTTCGCATCCAATTCGCTGATGACAGGATACGCCGGCCCGTTGATTAACCGCGCGGTGCCATCCTGCGAAATCGAAACCGCAGGCGTCAGGCTGGCGATGGCTTCGGACGTGAAATTGACCAGCGCGTCGCCGTCCTGCAGGAAGTCGGTGAGGGCGTCTAAGGAAGCAATTGTCTGGATGTTCATGGGGCCACCGTTCGTGGTGTGCGGGAAAAATTTCAGTTTCGAATTTCAGATCTTGATAACAACGGCGTGGCCATTCAGGTTGTGAAGCACGATCCGATCCTTCAGGTGCCGCTGCTCTTCAACGAACTTCAGAATGCCATCACACGCCTGAAAACCGTAGTCGTCGTAGACGATGATGCCACCCGGAACCAGTCGATCCCAGACCCATTCACTGACCTCTTTGGCCGACTGATAAACGTCCACATCGATGTG
>JBDONA010000668.1:0-2786 GCA_039831575.1 Fuerstiella sp.
GAACATGTCCTTCGTCCTCCAGCCATGGCAGATCCTGTTGGCCTGCCTCTGCGGCCTCCTCAATCAGCGTCAGCAGCAGATCACTTATGTATACGGCGGCGAGAAAGTGTGGCGCGTGGCGGGGACGGTCACGATTTATTCGACTGTGGCAAAACCCTTGATCTGATCTGCTGTCACTTTGATCTTCATCTCACCCTCGCCGCCCAACATGGATTTCAGATCCAAGGTCAGGATCAGATATTCTGTCTTTGGTGGCGGGACCACGAAGACCATCAGGTGTGTCCGAAAATCTCCCGGCTCAATATCATCTGTTGACTTGACGACACCAATGGGGTTGCTCAAGACCCCAAAGTTAACGCCACGAATCGTGTTCTCTACGTCATCTTCGATCGTGCAGTGACTGCCAAACATCGACTCGCCGCGAATATTGAGCAGCTTCCTGTCATGAACATTTATCACTTGGAAATCACACAGCAGATACGACTTATCAGACTGACGATCGTCGCCCCCAAACGAGTCTTTGAAACTGGGGCGATCGACACTGATGTCAACGAGTGCGACTGAAAACTGTTCGGTCACATGGGCTTCACGCAGGTCGAAAACTGACCTCTGCTCTGCCTTCGCCGCTTTGCCATTCCCGCCTTCGGGCTTCGGCTCCGCCTCTGGCTCGTTGGGGCCGTCCGGCATTTCGGCCTGCCCACCTTGGCCATCCGGCTCTTCAGCTTGCTCGGCTGGCACGACTTGAACTGGTGGTTTGGCTGCTTGCTTTGCCACATGGAACATTGCTGCCAGTGTGGCCGCGAAGAACAGTAATACGATCAGCCAGATTCCGTTTAGAAAAATGCCTGCAATCGCGTATCCGATTCCCGTTCCACGACGCCCCATGGCAACGGCCAGCCCTGCTATGCCGAGGAACAAACCAACGCCACTGCACATCATTCCTATTGGAGGAACGAAACAGGTACATAGCGACACGATTCCCAGGACCAGAGACGAGATCCCAAGGCTATTCGTAGCACCGCTGCCACGCTGTACGTTGACATGAACCTGAGTCGACGACGCTGACTGCGAATGCGGCCTCAGATCAGTGTTGCAATACCGGCATCTAACTGCGACCGGGGCGATCTGTTCGCCACAGAAGGGGCATGGAACCTGTGATGGTCGAGTCACTGGGTAGAGCTGAGCAATCTCACTTTGCTCAACGTCGACTGACCGCTGTTCATTCTTCAGTCGTTCATTCTCCTGTTCCGCCTGTTTCTGCTCCTCCTTTTTCCGCACGGCATCTTCTTCCGCTTTGAGCTGTGTCTGCCGCTTACTCTCATCCGCTTCAAGTTGCTTCTGGAGTGGAGAGCTACTTAATCGGAACGCCATACCGCAATGAGGGCAGGATTCGTCGTTGCCAATCTCTTCCTGTTGACTCTTCAGCGAAGCCCCGCATTCCTTATTCGGGCACTCGTACGATGCTGAATAGCTCTTGCCCAGTAGACCGCTCTTCAGTTTGTAGCGACCAACAGTATGTAGTTTTGAACTGGATGCCTTCGCTCGCTCCTTCTGTTGCGGAGTTATGTTGAACTCAGTACCACAAACACAACGCACCGTTTTACCGACAGCGTTGCCTGGCACCTTTCGAGACTTACCGCAGCTTGGGCACGAAGCATGTTCGGATTTCGAAGTCTGGCTTTTGTCATCTGGCTTCACTGCAGGGATTCGCAATGGATCCTGACAGTTTGGGCATCTGATCTTTTTGCCTGCAAACTTGTCTGGGATCTTGAGCGATTTCGAACAGGAAGGGCAGCGATGGACGACCATAAGGAATGGCCTTTTGTGGTGGGAACGTGGAGGGAGGATCGTAGGTCGTACGTGAGGGACTTCAATAGTACCCTCAGAGTGCTACTCGTTCCAGCGAGTGTATCTGGCCGTTAAGTTGAAAAGCGATCAGGCGTGCAGTTGCCGTCTCTGCTTCCCCCGGACCATCCGACCACTGCTTTGGGCTGCACCCTGAGGCAGTGGTCTTTTTCGTGAACGGACCAGCGACAATGGCTGAACTGACCGCAATAAAATCGCGGAGAAGATTTGCACAGAGACAACTTGACGCGGATATACTCCACAAACGCCACAGGAAAGAGCAGGCTGCAGCATCAGCCGCCAAACGCCCAAAATCGTCTGGCCAGTATCCGGCACTGGATGCCATCGGAACGCTGCTGATTCACGGCAGCACTGGGCGGGATCTTTGCCCTGGGGCTTCTTGGCTATTTCGTCAGCGTGACGCTCTTGGCATTCAGTGAAACAAAGGCTGGCCGGTAAGACGCCACCACTTAGCCAACGGTAGTTTGCAAACGTAACAACTGAAAGCGGCACCACTTACCCGAAGACGCTCAGCGTATTCAGGTATAGTGCGAGTCTTCCCGTCATGAATCGCGGATTCACTCATCGCTATTCAATTGCCGACCAGCATGCAAGTTGCCGTGGCCGAACAGCAAGAGTGATCAGGCAACAAATGGCGTCGAGGAGCGATGATGCCACAGATCGACTGGCGACATACATTGCTATCGACAGTTGTTTCCCACCACCGGAGGCACCCATACGGAGACTTCCCACTCGGAAGCCTAAGGACCCTTACGGCTCTTACCAATTCCTGCATCTCTCGACTCCACCTTTGTAAGACATCTGTGAAGTCCAGATTGTTTCATATGCTGACTGCAATCAGGCTGCGGCATGACTGCAGGCCTGCAGTTTCTTTGCAGTCAGCAACAATCTGGCAACACAGGACCTACTTGATGAAATTG
>JBDONA010000958.1:0-12365 GCA_039831575.1 Fuerstiella sp.
GTGGTTTTTCGGCGTGTGTCACGCGCGACGAGTTTCTGACTCATGACGGTTCGTCCTACGCGCGCAAGGACATCGGAAAGCCAGAGCCAAAAAACGTAATATTGCGCCGTCAATCAGATAACAGCAGCGGCATTCGTCGCCCGCGATCTTGCACACGCGGTCGATGTGATACGAGCGGTTTGGTTAGCAGGCCTCGCGGACAGGTGTGATTCGAGGAACCGACCAACTGAGCATATGGCCCGTCATTTTGCTTTGCAGCAAAATCATAATTCGGTGGTTTCTTGAACGAGCGATCAAACGCATGAGTTTCTGAGAATGACCTGCCACAACTCCGTGAGATTAGATCATGGGCTCTCGCTTCAATGCGATGTGCCTGGCCATGCAGCGTCGTCGCAGAAACATCTGCTAGTTCATGGATTTCTCAACGGTGTAAAGCCTCCCTATTCAATGAGAAACAGCTCGGCGCAATTCATTGCGCCGAGCTGTTTTAATTTCAAGTCGGGGCAACCAGACACGGTTAGAACTTTTTGGCACAGAATTCGACGACTGGCCTGCCACTCTCTCGCGGTCAATGCTCGAAGCGTCCTGACTGTTAACTCCAGTTTCACGATCAGAAAGTTACCCGCGTCATACACTATGCGAACAAGGGTTTGTTAAGCTGGGATCCTCTCGTATCAACAATTTACGTCGATCGCCCAAAGTCGAGTTTTACACCTGGAACCCCATTTCGGCTATTCCAGAGCCCAAATGCGAACAAAAGAGGGCTCGCCCGGATGGCATGGAACGAGCACGATACTACCAGTCGCTTCTTGACTCCGGCGAGGTCAGCACGCGCGCTGAATTGGCCAAGTCTCTCGGCGTAAGCCGCGCGCGTGTTACCCAGGTTCTGAAACGCCTGAATTAGCGTAGCATCAGCACCGAGTTCCGCGGGTTCTTGTCGAGGGCGGATATCAGGCTCGTGGATAGTGCCGTTTTCGTATCTGGTAAGAATCCAGATTTGGTCACTCTTCGCATTTCCAGAGACGGACCGAGTCAAAGACGATGCGACAATTCGGACCGCCCTTGAAAGTAAATCTGGGCCCGAGTTTGTCTTTCTCGTTGACGATGGTGACCTTTTCGTGTTCGTAGGTTTTGCCGTGTCCGTTGACGCTGACTCGGATCGTTCCAGGCTTGTACTCGATGATCAAATCGACCCATTCGCCAAGTTTCATTTTTGACTCGGGCTCGCTGAAAGCCGGGCCATCATGTGGCAACTTGACTCGGTGACCACCTTCTTTGATGTGGCCAAGGCCAATCATATGGTGACCAATTTGAAAGCTGGGACGGCCCGGTGTGAGTTCTTTCTTGTCGAACTTGTATCGCAAATGACAGACAAATGATTCCGGGATGCGATTCAGATGCACGACCGGTTCCAGTCCGAGGTGATGATCGCGTTTGAGTGCTTTCATCGCCTCTTCTTTTGATTTGAATTTCGCCGACACGATCAGCTTGCCGTCTGCGATCTGTTTGTCCCTCGTCGGTGCCCCCCAACGCTCTCGGTTAATCTCGCCATCAAAATCGTCGGAGTAGACGAGCGTGCCGGTTTTGAAAAGCTCTGATTTGAAAGCGGGCGGATCGGCAGCACATACATCAAACGTGCAAAGACATAGGAGTGCAGTACAGAGCATCGCTGCGAATGTGTTGGTCATGTAATTCATGGCTGAGATCTCTTTGTAACTTGAGGGGTGAGAGAGGGATTGTTGCTGCCCGACTCTGAGAGGCAGGCTGCTGGTCACTTCGTCCGGAACGATTCGTTCAGAACCAACGCGAGTCGGGCCGATACAGTATCCAAGTGAACGCCTGCCGCAGCTTCGCGGCTCTGTTCAACACCGTTATTCACGCCAGCCTTTTCCGGCTCACCACGAATTTCTCATCGTATTCATAACCCAATCCCGGTTTGCCGGAAGGCACGAAGTAGTAGCCGTCGAATTGGATCGGTTCTTTGAAAAACTGATTCTTGTTGAGACCTTTGGGTCCGGACGGATTTTCTCGCAACGCATTCGCTTCAAGAATCAACACATTGGGGGTGGCCATGCAAAGGTTGGCCATGGCGACCCAGGTTAAAGGTCCATAATTGAAGAAATGCGGCGCAATCTGCATGCCTCGCATTTCGGCCAGGGTGGCGATCTTGCGGGCTTCGGTCAGTCCGCCGACGTTGGGTGGCGGCAGATTGAGAATCGACGCGGCACGCTTGTCGATCAAACGGGCGAAGTCTTCCAGGCCCTGAAGGTTTTCTCCTGTCGCCACGGGGACCGTGGTGGCCGCGGCCACTTTGGCCATTTCATCCATGCTGCTGGTGGGCGCCGTCGGCTCCTCTATCCACAGAAGATCATACGATTCGAGCGGTTTGCAGGTCGCGATGGCTCCTTCGGCACTGCACTGGCCATGGCCACCATGGATCAGGTCCACTTTGTCGCCCGCCCCTTCACGAAGGCAACGGAAGACCATTTCGTTATAGGCGATGTTCTTCTCAGTCGGCATTCTTCCGCCAGCCTCATAAACAGTGTCCTCCCAGACTTTCCTGTCGCCAAATCGTTCGAACACCAACCACGGATCGACCTTCACTACTGCACCGGGTTGCTTGGCCAGTTCTCGACCAAGGGCGCGCCAGGCGTCTTCATTTTCCAGCTGCCGTTTGGGCGGCTTGCCGTAGTAGTAGATCCGGATTCGGTCACGCACGGGACCGCCGAGCAGTTCGTAGACAGGCCTGCCGGTTTCCCGGCCGATCAGGTCCCACAGGGCATAATCCAGGGCGGTGCGATGTGAACAGAGAACACCGGCCCGCCGCATGGTTGACCAAATGGCTTCCACTGCCGAGGGATTGGCACCGATGAGATGATTCCTGGCGACACCGCCCAGTGCCGGTGCGTAGTCGAGGTCCGGAAAATCCGCATATCCAGCGGCGCCTGTGCTCGAGATGACTTTCAGCACGCGCCGTTGATCGCTGTTTTGTTTCAACACGAGCAGTTCCAGGGCTTCGATGCGACTGCCCGAGTCCGCTGCCAAGAGCGGTTGGCCGAGCGACGGCAGCCCCGCAAGGGCACCGACCCCCAGGGTAGCCTGCTTGAGAAAGTTTCGGCGATTGGCTAGGTGTGTCATGTCTTGGTGGTCCATTACTTTTCCTGATTTTTTGTTTTTACCTGAGCGATTCGCTTTACCTGAAACTTCGTTTCATCAATCTCACACGCTTCCGCGACCAGCGATCCTTGCGCCATCTGCAAGGGGAGCTTGAGCACACCGTCCTCCTTCAACCATTCGTCCTGGTAGGAGGAGGTCACCCACAGCACTTCATCGCGTCCGGAGAGCGACCGTGCCACCGCCAGCAGGGAAAAGGGACCACCCTGCACCACCGGAGCCACTTTCAGTTTGGCGTCTTTCGCCAGGTCGGCCGTCCGGGCGAGCATCTTCACCCCGCCAATGCGGCCGGCATCCGGCACCAGAACCGTGCCAGCCTGTTTCTTGATGCCTTGAACGAAGTCCTCGATCGCGTGGTAGTCTCCGCCGAATCCGAGAGGCTGGCTGAACTCCTTGCGGGCCTCACCTTGTTCCGGCAGGTGCCGAAGCGCCATCGGATTCTCGAGCAGGGTCACCTCGTTCCTTTGGCAATGCAGGGCCAGGTAGGTCATGCCATCCGTACTCAAGTTTATATCGGCAGCGACGACCAGGTCCATTTCCGTGCCGGCGGCCTTTTTCGACGCCAACACCAGGCTGTCGATACGGCCCAGCAGCTCCTGCGGGTAGCGGTAGGGGGCGCATTCGCCGCGTGCCTTCATCTCATCCTCGAGAGCACCGGCCAGTTCCAGCCGGACGGCGGTGAAGCCCGCTTGCTTGAGTGATGCCACCGTCTGCTGCATTTCGTCAGGAGTGCAAAGGCGGCGCTTGCCGCCTTCCTCCCGGTCAATCGTGATCGACGGACAGAGTCGGACCTGGCAGGGGCCGGTTTCCCCGGCGAGGTCGAGCAGGGCTGCCTGCAGGGCAATGACTAATGCTGATTTTCCCGGGCCCTGCCACATCGGGCCAAAGCCATCTCTGTGGTACATTGCGCGCCCGGGCCATTCGCGCGTTTTGGCATGGAGTACGTCATTGGCAGTCTGGCCGATGACCGTGTGACCGCTGCCAACGGCCCGCATCGACGGGTCGGTCAGGAAGATATTTTGCTTGTGACCCTGCGCAGCGTATCGGTTCACCAATCGAGCCAGCGCCTCTTCCGCATTTTCGGCGGGTAGACCGTAATCCAGGTAATCCCCATAGCCCGTAGAACCGCCCCGCGTCGTCAAGCGGATGACCCGCAACCGTGACTCCGCTTCCGACCCCGGATCTCTGACGGTCAGCAGGTCGGCTGCCACGATTTCGTCGGGCTTTGACTCTGCCTGGGCTTCCTGTGCCTGCAGGTTTAGGACCGAAAGAGCGGGGAGGAGCAGCATGGCCAGCTGAATGCTCCACCTTGTTCTCGTATTCTTCATAAGCCTATTTCTCATAGAATCCAATAATTAGCCGTCCAACTGTTTGTTAGGTTTTGATACTTTACTGAACCGCGCCCGAGCAATTTCCAATTGTCGCGAGCCTTTTCATTTCGTCGTCAGAAAGCGCG
The DNA here is from genome assembly GCA_039831575.1 of Fuerstiella sp. GTDB lineage: Bacteria > Planctomycetota > Planctomycetia > Planctomycetales > Planctomycetaceae > Fuerstiella. The sequence continues at coordinate 4,631 of JBDONA010000958.1, forward strand.
CGGTCGAAGACGGCGACACCACCGATCCACGCGGAAAGCGTCGCGTGTCGATTGCTGTGGATGACGCGACCTATCGTAAACGGCCCGCCTTCCTCAATTGACTTGGGAGCGTAGATATCAGAGCCGAAATAGTAGGGGTTGGATTTCAATGCAACCAGCTCACGCTTCAGTGGTTTCCCTAATGTTCCGTCCGGTTGCACCTGATAGGTAGCCTCGACCTTTGTGAACGGATAGGTTTCCAGCCGCACGACGCGATCGGACGTCCGCTCGATTATTCTCGTTTCAACTGGTTTATGCTCGGGAGGATTATAGAACTGATCCTTTGGAAAATTCACGTCCTCACCGGGTTGGATTCCATCCATAGCAGCCAGCTGTCCCTGCTGCCAAGCGCGATAGGCATGTTGAAAGAATCGTGACGACTTCGGATTCTCTACCCAAACTTCATCGGCCAAACCATTCACGTAGGCGGTCACACGATTTTCTTCGTTGTGAAATACCAGACCGACTGCGTTCCAGTATGAATCGGAATCGGCGGGTTTCGTATCCGGTTTGATTTGTTTCATTTTCGTTGGCGCGGACGCAAGGTGCCGAGCGTAGATGTCGCCAAACGATGCACCACCATTTTCCGAAATGTGAGCACCGATCCCGCCCTTGTTTGCCTGCAGACCAGCGAAAAGCCCAAACTGCCGCTTGCCGGACACCTGTACTACGGGAGGTTCTCCCTTCGGCGTAACAGTGCCCTCATGCCACATTCCAGCGATCGCATGATTGCCTCTTTCGTAAAGCAACCATACCACCAACGTGACCGATTTTCCTTTGCCTTTGATATCCAAAGGTGAGTCGTGAAGACTCTTTCGTGGCACGGCCAGGACCGGTAAATGCGCTTTGCTACGAGGATACGCAAAGCGGACGGCTTGACCGAATGGTCCTCGCCCAAGCAACTCAAAATCGGCAAGCGTCGCTTGTGGTCCCTGATGCCAAAAGTCGAGCGATATGTTTCTCGGTTCGAGTTCATAGGTCCGCCCGCCAGATTCTCCCGGGATGGAAATAAATGGATTGTGCGTCTGCCACGATTCCCGCCGTTGAACAAAATCCCATAAAGCTACCAATCCAGGTATTTGCGTAACGAGATCGACGCGTTCTTGATTTGCCGCAGTGAAACGAGTATCGCCTCCCACGAACTGGATCGGAGGCAATGCTTGCCGATCAGTTTCCTCGGCTCCGACGTGCCGCGTGCAGATCGACAGTAGCATGAGTGTGACGCTAAGGCTAATTCCGCGAAAGTTGTTCATCAATCCTCGGAGTGGTCGCTGATACCAAACGTCAAACAAGTTAAAACGTTGAACAGTTGTCATGTTTTTATCTAACGCTTTCTAATCCTCTTTGGGGGGGTAGTTCCCTGAGGGGTGACTATGTTGCTGCCGGTGATTTCATGAACTGTTTCGTTATCGCGTATTGGTAAATCGAATGATGACTAATGAATCCTAAGGTGTCCTTGGAAAGACAGTCGGGGTTTCCTCCAGCCAGTCATCGATCACCCCGGACAGCTCCTGCACCTTGTCGGGATCTTGAGCAGTGAGATCGGTGCGGTCATCGGGATCATTCTTCAGGTCATAGAGTTCAAGACTGTCCGGCCGGACGATCAGCTTGTCCCAGCCATCAATTATGACACGGGCGACTAAATCGCTATCCACATCTTCAACAGCGTCGAGCCGGATATTCACCTCATACAAATCAACAAAGATGCGGTCGCGTCTGGCAAGGGCCTCTGGGTTTCTCAGATCCAGTCCTGACATCGCCTTATCGGGATCGATGCCGCAGGCCTTCAAGATCGTCGGAGCGATATCGATATTGCTCGCCAAGGTCTCCTTATCACGACGGGGTAAAATCCTATTCTTATGGGTCAGGAAGATCGGCGTGCGCACCCCGGCTTCGACCGGTTCTTTTTTAGACCGCACATACCAGCTGACCTTCTTCGGGTCTGACCGCCAACCGTTGTCGGCGGTGAAAACGAAGAGCGTGTTATCGTAAAGATCCTTTTCTTTTAAATAGTCCACTAGCTGGCCGCAGGTCTCGTCGAGCCAGGCGATATTGGCCCAATAGCGCGCTGTCGATTCATCCGGGGCAAGGTCTTTGTACTTCTGGTAGAGCTGATCCGGTGCATTGTGGGGAATGTGCGGCAGGAAAGGGGCATACCAGATAAAGAACGGTTGCGCCGCCTCCTGCGCCTTGTCTACGAAGTTGTAAATCGGCTGCATGGTTTTGCGACCGATCTGGAGCCCGCGATCTCCGGCATGACCACCTTGCGTCATGCCATCCGTAAATCCGTGGTCGAGAGAATTCTCCTCCCACCATTTCCCGGTCTGAAGCGTGGCATACCCGTTATCCCGCAACTGTTTTGCCATGGAAGGCGCATACGCCAAAGTTGCCGTCATAGCTTGTGAACGCTCACGTGCCAGAGGCAACAGTTCTTTGTTTTTCCTCAATCGTTTATGATCAACGTCTTCACCCATAAAGGGGCCATTGCCCCGCACGGCCGTCTGGTGCGGATAAAGCCCGGTAGCGATGCTTGCCAAAGATGGACGGCAAATCGCCGCGGTTGTGTAGCCGCGTTCATAGAGCAAGCCCTCGCCTGCCAGCTGATCGAGATTGGGCGTTTTAATGTGCGGGTGGCCCATGAAGCCGTAGTCGCCCCAGCCCTGGTCATCGCTCAGAATAAACACCACGTTTGGCTTGTCGCTTGCCTGCGCCAGCGTGCCGGCGGCGATGATGATCAGAATCAAAATCAGTACTCTCATTTTTATCGTCTAGATCCTTTCCTACCACTAAGTCTTTAAAATGGTTTGGTACGAGCCGAAAACAGATAGTAGCCCAAAATTGCCTGGCACCGTTTACATCATTCTTCCTTCTTTCTCCGCTTCATTGTCGGAGATGGATCAACCACGGTTTCGAGATAGGTTCCAAGGCGTGCTTGTAGTTGCCTGGCTTTGTCAGCCTGCGTCGTGGATAGATCAAGCTCTTCGGCGATATCCTCAACGACATTGAAGAGTCTGGCCGATTGAATTTCGCGCTTAGTATTCACCTCTGCCAGCAGCTTCCATTTACCGGCCCGAATCACCGCCATTCCCTGCCGGGGCCGAGAGAAAACCAGCCCATCGATCGGGCGCTTCACCGAATCGGTTTTCGGATTGGAAAACAGGGTGACAAAGCTTCCTCCATCGAGTTCTTCGGAGAGATTGCCTTTCCCGCCAGCCAACTCATAAAAGGTAGGTAGAAAGTCATAGCCTGCCACTGGGATCCGGCAAACCGATCCAGCTTCGATAGAGGGGCCTCGAACCATCAAGGGGACGCGAATGCCGCCTTCGAGCAGGGAATGCTTGGCCCCGGACAATGGCACATTCGGCGCAGGACTCTTGGGGTCGCCGCCTGGAACGGTGCCGCGTCCTCCGTTGTCCGTCGTGAAAACGACATAGGTATTGTCAGATATTCCCAGAGCATCCAGCTCGTCCAGGAGCCTGCCAATGCCGCTGTCGAGTTCTTCAAGCATCCCGGCCCATCCCTGCGAATAAGCCCGATCAGGGACGCCCTTGTTCTGATACTTATCCAGTGAGGTCTGCAACAATTCGGTTCGCAGGTGCACTGCATAGTAACTGACCTGAGTATAGAAAGGCTTGCCTGCTTTGGCTTGCTCCCGGATGAATTCGATCGACCGATCGGTGACTGAGCCAGTACGTTTCGGATCTTCGACGATGTGGGCCGGCTGCATCTTTTCTGCCATGCCTCCTGTGACGTTTCCGGTGTGCCCGTCGCTCACGTCGTAGCCGCACTCTGCGGGTGAAGAAATCATCTTCTCTCCCCACTTCCCGAAGTGGGCGCATTGGTATTCAGGATTCGCCTGCTTCAGTGCCCATGGAAGCGTCATATGATCAGCCGGCACCCACTTACTGACGAATTCCGATCCAGAGCGAGCCGCACTCGTCCCGCAGAGGATGCTGCGCCGGGTCGGGGTGCAAAGCGGGGCGGGTGAATAGCCACCGGTAAAACGCATTCCCTCTTCCGCTATCCGATCCATCGCCGGAGTGTGAAGGTAGCTGGAGCCGGACTTTGGATTCTCCGGATCCATTAAACCTGACCGCTGACTCCAACCCTGGTCATCGGTCAGAATCAAAATGATATTCGGTGAATCAGCCTGGACGGCTGCAGTGCACCCGAACAGGGTGGCCAACAGGCAATAGATTTGTTTAATCATTATTACGTCAAAGGTCACGGAACAGTTTAGTGAAGACCCCTTATGCTGAACCAGCTGTTCAGCTTCGGGTTCGATTAGTCTTTAACTTTCGAAATGCGATTGAGCATGATTAGCCGCATCTCGATCGATTGTTTGCCCGGTATTTCCAGTGCTGAAAGCACCAGTGGCCTCTTTCCCTTCTTCAGGCGAATGACGCCGAGATTCAGGGGGACAAAATCTTTCACGAGGGATTCGCTTCTGCGGGGCGAGCGATCCGATTCCGCTCCAACGAGAGGCGGGTCGTTGGCGACTGTCACTTCTTTCGTGATGGCAGATTCACCGCAGCTTAGTTTGAGCACCGTCCCCAGATCATCTTCGGAGCAGGTGTAGTAAACCTGCGCCTGGTACTCGCCTTCGATCTGCACATCGGCGTTCCAGGAAATGGTGTCCTTTTCATTGATCCAGTTCGTGTAGTACGAACAGTTGGGAGCTCTGCCGGATCGCCGAATATCTCCCGTGGCAATGGCGTCGCGAGCAGGTAGTTGAGTGAAAGCAAAGTCCGGATGCCCGATCGTGAACGGACGCTCGTCCTTGCCCTCCGGCAGTTCGCCGACAACTTCCTTGTCGAACTTCTCTCCGGCCGCGGTCAGCTCTCGATATACTTTCGAGAACTTGTCCCTCACGTCGACCCGCTGGCCGGGATCGTTCTGCATATCGTAAAGTCCACCCTTGAACCCGAGCCTGAATCGCTGGCTTCGTACACTGGTCTTTCCGTTGAAGTGATTGACGTAAAGTCGGTCAGGCCAGCTTTCGGCGTCCTCGAAAAGAAGAGGCTTCAGGCTGACTCCATCCATGGGTAACGCACCGGTGTCACTGATGCCGGCGAGATCGAGTAGAGTGGGTTTCAAATCGATACTTCCGGAAACGGTATCTGTTTTGCCACCGGCTTTTATTTTACCGGGCCAGCGCATGAAGAACGGGGAACGTACTCCGCCTTCATCGACCGCGCCTTTTTTGCCTTTCATATCGCCATTCCAGCGATAGCCGTTGGGCCCGTTGTCCGAGAAATAGATGACGATGGTATTGTTGGCAATTTCGAGATCGTCGAGTTTTTTCAACAGGCGTCCCACGTTCCAGTCGATGTTTTCGCACATCGCCAGTGCTGCCCGCGCATGGGGCAGGTTCTCCTGCTGATCTTTGCGGGCACGGAGCGGCAGGTCGTGGTTCTCGAACTTCTTCCACCAGCGATCCGGAACCTGCATCGGAGAGTGAGGAGTGCAGTAAGGGAGATAGACAAAGAAGGCTTGCTCTTTGTGATCTTCGATGTAGTTCATTGCACGGTTAGTGAAGTCGTCGATCACGAAGCCTTCACCGGTCACGATCCGGCCGTTGTGCTCCAGCATCGGCCAGTAGTAATGCCCCCAGTGTCCGGAACAGAAACCGTAGTATTCATCGATACCCCGGGCGTTCGGATGATAGGGCGGTTGCATACCGTTGTGCCATTTTCCAAATGCCGCGGTATGGTAGCCTGCGGCTGTGAAGTCTTCGAAAATGGTCGTCTCGTCCAAATCCAAGCGCTCTTCACCACGACTGGCCGACTTCACACCCGTGCGGGGGTTGTAGCGACCCGTCATAAACTCAGCTCGTGTTGGCGAGCAGATCGGGCAGACATAAAAGCGATCGAATGCCATGCCCTGCGAAGCGAGTCGGTCGATATTCGGCGTGCTGATATTGGTGTTACCGTGGACGCTCAGATCACCCCAGCCCTGATCATCGGTAAGGATGACGATGATGTTCGGTTTGTCCGCATTAGCGGATAAGGTCTGCGTACTTGAGCAAATAAGCGAGGAGCAGAGAAGCATTCCGAATGTGTTGGTCATTGGATTGTTGAAATCTCCTGGAAACCCAACGTGTGAACGAAGGTGTGTTTTGTGTTAACTGGGCTCGTCCCTCGCTGACGAGTCAACGGTCCTTTTCATTCACTTCGTCCGGAACGATTGGCTTTGAACAAGGGAGTGAACGAACTCGCTGACGGCAAACTGATTGCTTTTCGCGGAGCTGACGATCTCGTTTGCCAGGTCTTCGTCGGTGAAGCCGAAGGGACGACCTAACGCGTACTCGATCAGGTGCTCGGTGAAGCCGCGGGCGAAGTCTTGTTTTCTTTCAGCGATGAGGTCGCGCAGATCGTGGTAGTCGTTGAATTCTGGGCCATTGTGGAATGCTCCAGAGGCGTCGATCGTCCAGGTCTTCCCGTTCTTCCCTTTTCCTCCGGCATGGTCCGTGGTGCGCCACTTACCGGCGGCGTTGAAGTTCTCCAGACCGAAACCGATGGGGTCGATTTTGCGGTGGCAACTGGCGCACTGGGCTTCTTCCTGGTGGGCGAGCAGGCGTTCGCGCGTGGTGAGCACCTGGTCATTCAGCCGGGAGATTTGCGGGACGTTCGGCGGTGCTGGCGGTGGTGGATCGTTCAAGAGGTGGCGCAGAACCCAGGCTCCACGTTCGACTGGGCTGCTCACGATGCCATCGCTGCCCATGGCATGAATGGCGGCCATGCCGAGTAATCCGCCTCGAGGCGAATCGGCGGGCAGTTTGATTTTGCGGAACTCGTCGCCCGTGACGCCTTCGATGCCGTAGTAGGTGGCGAGCAGGCCGTTGACGAACACGTAGTCGCTCTTCAGGAGTTTTTCCAGACGACCGTCTTGCGAACCGCGAAGCAGGTGGGCGAACGACTGATAGACCTCTTCGCGCGTGGCGGCCCTGGTGCTTTCATCAAAATCCCGGTGGAGGTTGACATCGAACTGAAAGAAATCGAGTCGCTCCATGTCCAGCCATTGATGGACGAAGCCGGCTACGAATTCATTCGAACGCGGATCGGCAATCAGCCGGTCAACCTGCTGCCGAAGTACTTCTGGAAGATGCAGTTTGTTCTGTTCTGCGAGCAGCAGCAGTTCCGCATCCGGCGGTCCGCTCCAGAGGAAGTAGGACAGCCGTACGGCGAGTTCGCGATCGTTGAGCTGGCGTCGGTTGGCTTCGTCACCAGGTTCGAAGAGATAGAGAAATCCAGGCGAAGCCAGAATGACGCTGAGCGGCGTGCGAATTGCCTCATCGAAAGAGTCGCCTGCTTTGCGGCGTGTTTCGTAGATCGCAACGAGTTGATCGATGAAGTCTACTTCTGGTTTCACTCGTCGAAATGCAGCGTTGGCGAAGTCGGTGAGAATCGCGCGAGCTCCTTGCTGCTCAGTCAAACTTGAGTTCCTGTCGAGAACCAGTTGCAGCGGAGAACGCGTATTCGCTTTGGGTGCCGAATGTGGCCCTTCGAGTTCCACCCAGTCGATCCAGATGGCGGGCGGGTGGCCGTAGCCGTTTTTTGTTTTCCACTCGTTGTGCGCATTCCACAGTGCTTTGAGGTTCCCGTTGTTGGGCTGTTTCTCCTGCACCGCGAACTCGCGAATCGTATCGGCGGTGACCTCAAGGGGAATTTCGATCGTTTCGGGATTGGCAATGGTT
>JBDONA010000334.1:0-2785 GCA_039831575.1 Fuerstiella sp.
CCCGTACCGCTCCGTGTCAGGAATTCGAACCTCGCCCAACTCGCACCGCAACCCATCCGCCGGTCCCCGCTGAGCCGCGAAACTGGTCCCCTCCCAGCCCGCGATCGACACGTGGATCTTGCATTAAAGAACAGGTCGACAGACGATATTACGTGCGTCGTTGCACACTTCGTGTAAGCATGTCGATCCAGAGTGTGCGGAAGCCTGATGGTCCACCTCCATGCAGCCTGTTGAACGGCCGCAGCGTTGCGGATCGTGCTTCGCATGGTCGGCGTAGCTGAATGACGCCCGACATGAGATTGACTGAAGGCGGACTTCAAAGCCGAGAGCGGCTGAATCATTTTTGTCATAAATTTGGGCTTCACCTTATAAAGACAGCATCAATTCAGAGGCATTCAATTTAATGTGACGCTGCGATGTTGAAGACTGGCGTTTGTGTCCCTGAGAGCGATTATGCCAGTATATGTGGCTTATTTCGCCACAATCACGATTGGTGGGGCCGTGAGTGAGGCAGTCTTGGCATCGCACACGGGCATTTTGGACAAAAATAAGGTTCCAACATTAAATTGAACTAGACGAATTAAACGACGCTCATGTTAATGTGACGACCGCTTCGGAAGTGGTCGCTTGCAGAATCAGCTTTGAGCAAGTCGTCGCCTCACGGTCTCTCTGCTGACATTGACCTTCTTGGCGATGAGGTCGATTGGCATACCTTTGTCGTGAAGCTCGTGCAGCATTTGGATTCGCCCAAGACTGATGTTGGCTCCGCCCTTTTTCTCCCGCTCTGGGAAGGGATCAGTCACTTTGACGAACACACTACAGAGCGATTCACGATACCACTCAATTGCTTCATGAAGCACAGCTAAGCGGGGATTCGTGTAATTGCCCAAATGCTGGTGATTGGACAGAGGGCTTCCATGAGAAAGGAACAATTCGGCAATGTCATCGCCATACTTCCGGCGAATGGAATTTGAAGATGTCTTTCTGAGTTTGTTGAATGAACGTTTTTCAAACTCAGAATCATCCTGCTGAATTCGCTTGGTCAATGAAGCCCAAATGTTGGCAATCCTACTGTTTCGTTTGCCGTCCTCTTTGAGCGGCCTTCCGTTCTGAGTGACGACAACATAGGGAAGTTCAGAGTTTGGCCGGTGCTCGTTGATCCAATTGATTGCAGCGACAGTCTCGCCCCAGAGAATCCAGTCACCATAACAATTCGTTTTTGCTCGAACACGACGTATCCATGATGCGTCGTCCTTACCCTCAATTCCCAAAACTTCTCCCCATTGATGCGGTTGGTCGAGGAATACCTCGCTCTTCCTCAACGTGCCAATCTCGGCCATGCCGAAACCGCAGTTCAGACCAAGCACCATCAGGCATCGCTCCCACGGGGTCGCATACAGCCATAATGTTGCAAGCTCCTTTGTTGAATAAACTTCCACGAAGGGTGTGAGAAAATCTCTCTCGTCTTCGTTCATTTTGATTCGTTGTGATCGCACTTCATAATCGTCCGGTGTTCGCCAATGGAAGTCTTTTGAGGTGTGGAGCCACCTGATGAATTGGCGAAACTCCTTGATCAATGCCTTTGCGTAAGAGCGACTTATTGGTTTTTCGTAACGGCTCTGTGGTCGTCGGCTGGCGAGGAATCCGATAATTTTGGCGATCTGCTCGTTATCGAATTCTCCCAACTGAATCGCAGGGGAGTGCTGGCTGACAAACTCAATTTGCCGAATTTTCGCCTGCCCCCATTCGGTAAGAAGTCCGCCTTGCAGTTTGTATTCCTCGTTTTCCCTCACAGACTCGATGTAGGCGTCAATTGCTTCAGCAAGTGTTTGGTTGCCCTCTCTTAGGGTGAAACGTTTTGCAAGGTCTGCATGTTTGGCTGCCTCGGCACGAAAAAACTCCTCACCTCCCTGTTGGGCTTGTTGGTTCGAAAGACGTATTTCCAGTTGCGGAACCGCATCCCTGATTTCCGAAATGATGCCGACAGCCAATTCCGGTGGGGCATCAATATCCAGAATGACAACCCGTTCCCCGGTTGCAATTGACTTTCCAACTGCGGAAGACACTTCATCCCACGCAGGTGTTTCCTCCAGCATCCGGCAAGATTCCTGCCGCGAATCCCAGAGCTTTTCCAATTGAGCTACTCGGAGCAAAGCGTCCCGCTCGTCTCGACCAAGGTAGAACTTTTGCTGCCCACCACTTGGACCGAGATTTCTGACAAACCTCCCGTCCTTCAACTTGGTCAATTTCAACATCTGATAGCCGCCTGTGAATAATGGATGCCCGGTCTGATATTGTACGGTGAAACAAATATCAGATCAAGATCAGACCAATAAGACCAAGAATGGCGACTCATTGCGTGCCTGATTAGTTCGTAATCCCAATGAAAAAGCCACTTGCGACAAATCGCAAGTGGCTTTTGAGTGGAGGCGGCGGGAATCGAACCCGCGTCCTGTGGACTCTTAACCAAAGTATCTACGTGTGTAGTTCGCTGATTGAATTCGCAACGACGAGGCTCACCGAACACAGCCTTCCGTCACTAGTTCACCACGAATCTCACAACAGCCGGAGCGAACGTTGAGCTGTTGCCAGTCTGAATTTGCAACCGAATTCCGGACTCCTCAGACGGGGATTCCTTGTTCGGGACGGCCTATTTCTAGGCAGCCAAAGAGTACTGCGGTGTTGCAGTTATTGTTTGATCAGCTTTTTACGTGGCCAACTGATCAACCACGACACGCCACCCTGATCGACGATGACCCAGTCAAATCCGATCGCCCCCGATAAT
>JBDONA010000024.1:0-2785 GCA_039831575.1 Fuerstiella sp.
GACGGTTTGAGACCATGTGACACCAAATGACACCGCTCAGAACGACGCGATTCATCGTCGCTTGTTCAGCTGCAGAATGAGCTGGGCCGCCGTCGTCACGGGCGAATCAGTGAGCGAAAACACGGCAGTTTTGTTGTTTTTTTGCCCCATCGCTTGTTTTTCGTGTTTTGTTGAGACGTTGCGGGCCGGGGAAACGCTGTTTATTAGGCCGGCAGCAGTACTTCGCACTGGAACGCCCTGTCTCGGACTCGAAGACAGCGACGGTGGAAGGTAGATGTTCGTCGGGGTTCGGTGTCCGTCTTATGCGGACATATTCCTTCTAAGATATGTTCGGCTTCATACGAAAGGCCCCCCAACTGTGGCTACACCAGAAAGCAATCCCACCGGCAGTGCGACCACCGGACTTGTTCTTGGCATCATAGGAATGCTTGCATGGTTCATCCCCATTGTTGGTTTTCCCGTCACGATCATCGGCTTGATTTGTTCAGTGAAGGGTAAGGGTGCAACAAACGGTGGTTCAGCGGTCGCTGGGCTCATCCTTAACATCATTGGTTTGGTACTCAGTATCATCAATGCCTCAATCGGGGCATACTTGGGAGCAACTGGCCAGCTTTGATTTCGCCGGACACGACACGGATTGTTTTTACTCATTATTTCTCCTTTGGAATGTAAAATGTCATTTGATTCAATTATTCGCACATCGTGTGAAACAAGCGTTACCGCATCGGAAATGGATGAGTCGGAATTAGGCGAATACGATCCGGCCAAGGAAGCGGCCCACGCATTGCTGGACGATACGGATCTGCCGCTCAATTACGTTGGCGGGCCAGCGACCTTTTGGTGAACTCCCTACATCTTTGCCTTCGTATTCACCGTAGGCATTCTTCGCCATAGCCTTCGACGACCAGGTGCCTTTGCCTCCCAACCGAGGGTCATCAACTGCCTCATCCACCGAAATCCTGCACCCATCTATATTCAAAGCACCAGTCCCATACTCCAACACATTCGACGCCACAGTGCCGTCCAGTGGCTTCCTCGCGACCGTTATCAGCTCCATAGCGGGCTTCAGTGCCGTGCCCCAGCCGTCCCACTGCTTGGCGGCGTCCGTGGCTGGAGCGGTTACCGCAGCGTGCCCGCCATCTGGATTCACTTCCGTAGGTCGATATCCCTGCTCCACTCGACTTTTGTTTCCCATTGCCCCGCGACCAAATGCCTGTCCTGTTGCAACAACTTCCCGTTCCGCGCCAGCAGCCCTGTCTATCGCTTTGCTCACATCGAGTGATTTCGGAAACCCAGACCCGTATAGCCACGCGATGGCATCCCGAATCTCAAACCCCGCATCTTCGACGTTCACCGCCATCCTGTGCTGTGTCCGTGTCCCGCAGAACACCAGCATGTGACCACCAGGATTCAGCACTCGCAGACATTCTTCCCACTGTCCAACTGTCGGGATGTCGTAGTCCCACCGTTTATTCATGAATGAAATGCCGTACGGAGGGTCTGCTATCACCGCGTCGACACTGGAGTCCGGGAGCGTCAACAACACTTCACGATTGTCACCGTGGTAAATCGTGACCCCACCCTGATCGTAATACGGCTGTGGTGACTCAATGTTTTTCATAGTTGTTTGGTGTTGTCCACGTGGCTCATGACCGCTTTGTGATTGGACGTTCGTACACTAACCCAAGCGGTGACGTAGCTCATGGGGCTTCACTGACGATGAAGTCCTTAACCGCTCTCCGATCGAACACAAAGAACGAACTTGAACCGTCCGCGTTGTGCTTCTCCACGCCCGGCATTCCTGAACCTTTGTATAGCTCCCGAAATACCCAAATACGAAACGCCTTCAGATCACCGATGAACCACGCCGCAAGTGCTGTCTGCTCAGCGTTTGCGAACCCGTAGAACATGTAATCCCCCCAACCCTCGAACACTTTCGCCAGTTCCGTTTTTGTGCCGGATGGCCGGCCTGTGCGAATTGTGAACTCGTTTGAATATCGCTGCAGGTATTCATGCCTTCGGATTCGGCAGGCAACCCGCACTGAATCAAGTTTCAGTACAATCAGATCCGTGTTCCGTTCGGCGTCCTCAATGGCCGGTGCCTCCTTAATCAGCACTGCGGAAAGATGCTGCTTGATCTCAGGGATAAACCGATCAGACCACGCCTTGTCATCAGTCCATTGATTCATTGCCCCACCCCGTGAACCCTTCAATGGGTCGCCTGTTAAAGATGTCGAGGCGTCGGCCGTCCGTGACTCGCCGCAGTAATTCATAAAACTCTTCTGGCTTCGCTGAGTGTTCTGTGCGTGGCGAGTCGAAGCAGCAGCTAGAGCAATTTACGAAAAGTTGTAGACGTTTTTGGAGTCAGCTCTACCATTGCCTTCCATCAAGGAGGTGACGGATGGCTGCGAGTTTGTCGATGGATTTACGTGAGCGCATTGTGGCAGCGTATGAACGCGGAAACGTTTCCTGTTGTGCCGTTGGTGCGAGGTTTGGTGTGGCTGCGAGTACGGTCAGCAAACTTGTCCGGCAGTGGAGAACGGAAAAGTCGCTGAAACCACATTACGACCGTTGCGGTCGCAAGCGGGCAATCACTGGCGGGACAGAAAAGGCTCTGGAGAAGAGCCTTCGAGAGTGTCCTGATGCAACACTGCAGGAACGCAAAGATGCACTGGGCCTGACATGTTCTGTCAAGACGGTCTGGGTATCATTAAAACGACTGAAGGCAAGCTTTAAAAAAAATCGCAGCGGGCGGCAGAGCAGGATCGCGAAGATGTCGCTCTCA
>JBDONA010000329.1:0-2783 GCA_039831575.1 Fuerstiella sp.
TTCTGTGTACAGCGGACCGTTTTCCGGCAGGTATCCCAGCTTCTCGCTGGCTTTGATGCGGTCGGTCGCGATGCTCAGGCCACCCAGCCACGACTCACCCCGACTGGGTGAAAGATAGCCGGTCAGCATCTTCATCGTTGTGCTCTTGCCGGCACCGTTGGGGCCCAAAAACGCGCAGACCTGACCTCTGGGAACGGTAAACGACACATCCAGCGTCGCTGCAAATTCTCCGTAGAACTTGCTTAGCCCCTTGGCTTCGATCATCACCTTGGCGTCACAACCGGATTCGGTTCCGGTACTCGACTCAGACACTTCTGAGGCTGAACTCATAGCGTAGCTCTCGACCTGTATTGTTTGTGCGGAAACAAAACGATGTACACGTAGTGTTCAACGCATTCATTGAGACGTAAGGGCGGGACATCGCAAACACTATACCAAGGTACACTGCTCAAATGTTGTTTAGGCGAACTCCACCAGACGCGTTGTCTGCTAAAGTCGAGCGGAACTGCCGGATCGGCAGTAAGGCCTCCACCTTAACGTGGCAGCAAACAGCATTCCAATCAGCACCACAGTTTTTGAGGCAGAATTCTCCGCGATTCATGGGTTGCCGTCGGCCAGGACCTCCGGAGGGAAATTGGAGATTTTTAAATTGAACCCCGGAAGTGAGACTCGCGTCGGCCAGACGGCACCGTAAAACTCTCGTCGCATTGTGTATCAGCAGGCGGGCGACTACGTTCCGACGACCGACAGCTGATTTTTGTAAGATTTGAGAAGTGAAGGCCGGTCTCAGTCTTTCGGTTCTTGCCATCGTTTATCGGAGTTTCATACATGCCACTTCTTGGAGTCAACATTGACCACGTCGCCACCGTGCGGCAGGCGCGGAGGACCAACGAGCCTGACCCGGTGCATGCGGCCGTCCTTGCGGAATTGGGCGGAGCCGATGGCATCACTGTGCATTTGCGAGAAGATCGTCGCCACATCCAGGATCGCGACGTACGCATTCTGCGACAGATGATTCGAGTGAAACTGAATCTGGAAATGGCAGTCGAACAGGAGATTGTCGACATCGCCCTCGACATTCTGCCGGAACAGGCCACGCTTGTTCCTGAAAAACGCGAAGAAGTCACGACCGAAGGCGGACTCGACGTCATTGGCAACCGCGACCGGGTTCAACGAACCGTTGCACAATTGCAGGATTGCGACATCGCCATCAGCCTGTTTATCGATCCGGATGTCGCCCAGGTAGAAGCTTCAGCCGAACTGGGTGTTGAGGCCATCGAGCTGCACACTGGAGCCTACGCCGACGCCCGGACTGTCGAAGAGGAAAACGCCGAATTCGACAGGATCGTCGCAGCCGGTCAGTCCGCCATTCAACGTGGCCTCATTTTGAACATGGGGCACGGCCTGACGTACCGCAACGTGCATCGGATTGCTGACATCGACGGAGTCCACGAACTCAACATCGGCCACAGTATCATCAGCCACGCCGTGATGGTCGGTCTCGAACGCGCCGTCAGAAAGATGAAGGAACTCGTCGCGCGGTAGCGAGTCGTTCACGCCGCCACCTCGCTTGCCGGGGTGGCGGGTGAGGCACGGCTGGCAGTTCCTGTGCTGAAGCGGCTGAATACTGGCTTTGTCTGAAGACTGTGGTGGTGCAGATGGATTCTCGTTGACCGTCGGCACTTCACCAGATAGCATCCGGGAACCTTTGGCGTGAGTCCGTGTCGTTCTGTAACCCGCGTCGAAGTTTTACAAAGGCAAAGTTACCGTGACGTCTGTGATTACTTCAATTCAGATTATCTGCATCTGCGACGTGATCGTCAGCAGCAGAAAGTGACTTGCCTGAGGTAAACCGAAATCATCGTTACAAGCCCTCAGGTCTCCTGAGGGCTTTTTTTGTTGCCTGTCGGAAATACCACGATCCTATACTCAGTCCCGCAGAATCATGAGGACTTGTTTACAGATTTCACCGATGACAAAGATTGTCTGGTGGTGTTTCCGATCTGCATAATCAGCAGACCAAATTCGCTTCGACGCGGAACTCAACTCGAAACTCAAAATCATGGCCCGCATCCAACTCTACGACACAACACTTCGCGATGGTTCTCAGGGAGAAGGTGTCAACTTCTCTCTGCAGGACAAACTGATGATTGCCACCAAGCTTGACGAACTGGGATTTGACTACATCGAAGGTGGTTACCCGTTGTCCAACCCCAAGGACGAAGAGTTCTTTCGGCGGGCCGCCGACATGGAGTGGAAACACGCAAAGATCACCGCCTTCGGAATGACTCGCCGCAAGGACATTTTGGCCTCCGACGACATCGGTATGCAGGCGCTGGTGAACAGCAAGGCACCGGTCATCACGATTGTCGGCAAGACCTGGGATCTGCACGTCACCGAAGTGTTGCGAGTTTCGCTGGAGGAGAATCTTGCCATGATTCGGGATTCCGTCGCCTATGCAAAGTCCGAAGGGCGGGAAGTTATCTACGACGCAGAACACTGCTTCGATGGCTGGCAGGCCAATCCGGATTACGCGATGCAGACATGGCAGGCGGCGGCCGAAGCCGGGGCTGACATGATCTGCATGTGTGATACAAACGGTGGGTCTCTGCCGGAACTCATTGACGCCGGCGTCGCAGGATTGAGGAAAGAGATGGGCGTGGCGGTCGGCATTCACTGTCACAACGACAGCGCACTTGCCGTTGCTAACTCGATGGCGGGACTCAACGCCGGAGCCATTCAGGTCCAGGGGACGATCAACGGAATCGGCGAACGCTGCGGCA
>JBDONA010000900.1:0-2781 GCA_039831575.1 Fuerstiella sp.
GGAATGAAACATCCGCCGCGGTTGACTATATGATGATTGATACCGGGACGGCGGCCAACAGCGTCATCGGCAACGCCCCCATCACCGTCAACGTACTGAACAACGCAACACCGCCCGCGGCTGTCGTAAATCCAAACGGATATATTGCGTTCCAGGCCACGGCTTTCTCCGGGCCCGGCGATAATGGTCTCTATGCAGTGGGCAACCGTTCTGACCGAACGATCCCTGATCCTGCGACTCAAAACGTTGCGGCCGACTACACGACAAATATTCTGTACAACTTCAACTCGGCGACCGGGGCCGTCAACGGGACAAACCGGACGACTCCGGCGTCGGCCAACTTGGGAGCAGGTACGACACAGCCGGATGTCGGTCAGATCAACACATTTGCTGGTGCTGGCAGTGGAGGAACGGTAACAGGGGCCGCCTTTATCGGGGGCCCGATCACGATGTATGTTGTTACGGACAATGGCGAGCTGTTTACCGTTAACGCATCCAATGCGGCGACGACGTTTCGTGCCAGGCTGACTTCATTTAACTTCGTTGGAGGCACGTTCGATCCAATCGTCGGCCAGACGTTTGCGGGGTTGTCTGCCGGACCGGCGAACGTTGAAGGCAGAAGTTTCGCCAACCTGTTGTTTGCCGTTACCACATCGGGTCGATTGTACGCCTTCAATACATCTGGCCAGGCTCAGCCGATTTTTGTCGACGCGGCCGACTTTGTGAATGTCGGGAGCACGGCGGTCACCGGACTGGCATTCGGCACGCTGGACAAGAACCTTTGGCACAGGACCACAACAGAGCGAACAGCAGACAGTGAAGAGCACGGTGTTTACCCGGCATTTGATAACAGCACTATCAGACAAACGGGTGTCAACAACAGTCTGTACTTCGGTTTTGACGGTGGTGGTTCGCGGAGTAACGGCAACAAAAACGGCTGGTCAACCACAGAGGTCAATAACGTCAACTTCCCGGGCGGTGCGCATGGCTCGGTTGTCAGTAGCGAGTTCAGCCTCGAAGATTACTCAGAAGCAGACAAACCGGCTTTATACTTTGACTACTTTCTGGCCACAGAAGGTGCTGATTACGATTATGGCCCTAGCCCCGACGATCTGATGCGGGACTCGTTCCGCGTCTTTGTGGGTGGGCAGGACGGTGAATGGCATCTTGTTGTCACCAACAACACAACGGAAGATTCGATACAACACGACGAATACGACTGGGGCCGATTCGATACCACAGCAGATAACTCCACAGCCCAACCGGGCGCTCAGCCATTCCCGGACGTCGTGGAAGCGTTCGACAATACCGGAACATGGCGGCAGGCGAAAGTTGACCTCAGCAATTTCGCTGGTGAAGCCAATCTGCGATTGCGATTCGATTTCAGCACTGCGGGGTCGATGAGCATCGGTGACGATGCGGCGTTCGAAATCTATGCCCTTGGTGCCCCGGATCTTTCTGACGGGGATCAGTTCCGCATTGATGGAACAACGTTCGAGTTCGAAATGGGCACTCACATGACCGTGCCGTCGGGGGCGGCCGCAATGGACGAATCATTCGACTTACTGGGAAAGACGTTCACCTACGTCAGCACTGCACCGGTCAACCAAAACGAGATCAAGATTCAGACCACGTTTACGGCAGAACAGGTGGCTCAGGCGACGGTCATCGCTGTCAACGCTCATACCGGGCTGGGCGGCATTTCGATCAGCCTGGGCGGCATCAATCCGGTGACTTCGGAAGGGGAATCGTTCACGATCCGAGGCACCACGTTCACCTTTACGCAGGCTCCGGTGCTGACAACGGATATCCGGCTGAACACCGGTGAGGCCAACACCATGTTGACGGAGCGTGCCGTCACCATTATCAACAATGAGCTGGGTGGCATCGCCTACCAGAATGGCACTTTCATTCAACTGCAGACCACATCGGCGATGGATTCCACCGGTGGTACGCTGGACCTGAGTGGCACGGTTGCTGTGAGTGATCTGGAACTGCATTCGTTCACTGTGCGTGGGAAGACGTTTACATTCACCGACAGCCCCGTCGTGGCCCCGGTCCTGGCTGCGACAGTTGCCGACATCGACATTTCCGGTGGCATAACGCTTGCAGTCGCAACACAGCGGGCCATCGCGGCCATCAACACGGTCTTCCCTGCGGGGACTGCACTGGACCATGATACTGATGTACCCAATCGCATCAGTATTCCGGACCTGCCTTCCGTTTCTGACGCCTTTATGAAAGGCGGCACAATTGTTCTGCCGTCCGGTGCTGTTGGAACGACGCTTGAAGGGGAATCGTTTACATACAATGGCACAACATTTACCTTTACGAGCGGTGTGCCAAAATCGGCTAACGATATAGCGGCAGCGATTGGGGACACAGGTGCCGATGTTGCGGCTCTTGTCGAGGCGCGAATTGACTTTCTGTTTGGAGCCACCGAAGCGTTCATCGACGCGGCGGCTCCGAATCGTGTCAGTATCCCTAATGTCATTGGTGCCAGCATCACTGTCGGCGGCAGCCTGACCGTCATGGACGGTGCGTCGGTTAATTTCATGGAGTTTCAGGTCCTGGGACAGGCGTTCCGCTATTCCACGACCGATCCCACCGGCAATGGTGTGATCAACGTCAGCGGTGCAAGTGGGGCGACAGCAGCAGACGTCGCTTCCACCACAGTTACCGCCGTCAATAATTTACTTCCTGGAACCAATGCTTCGGCAAACGGCGATCGAGTGAGTTTTCCGGATCTGCCGCTGGCAACTGACGGCCTGTATCTCGGTG
>JBDONA010000061.1:0-12338 GCA_039831575.1 Fuerstiella sp.
CTGCCGGAACAGATGGTCTGGCGGCATCCGTTTCCCGGTCCGGGTCTGGCCGTACGCTGTCTGGGCGAAGTGACTGAGGAACGGCTGGAAATCATTCGCGAAGCCGACGCAGTTCTGATCGAAGAGTTGCACACGGCCGGGTTGTATCGAGACATTCAGCAGGCATTCGTCGTACTGTTGCCGGTACAGAGCGTCGGCGTGATGGGCGATTGCCGCACCTATGAAAACGTTGCCGCCATTCGAGCGATCGAATCCGAAGACTTCATGACGGCCGACTGGTTCCCGTTCCCACATGAAGTGCTGCAACGGATTTCGACACGCATCATCAACTCGGTTCGCGGCATTAATCGACTGGTCTACGACGTGAGCTCAAAACCGCCGTCCACGATCGAGTGGGAATAGTCAGCGAGCCGCGACGTAATAGACCTCGACTCAGTGACTAATGATGTGTCCGACACCAGACCAGCGCCGAACACCCCGTTAGTGCTTCGCATCAGACAGTTCCGGCAGCAAGCCCGTGCTGTCGCCGATTTTCTCCACATCGGCGTCCATGCGGTCGAGCATTGACATCCACAAATTGTTCAATGGTGTCTCGGCTTCGTAACTGATGTGACGCCCCGTGCTCAGCGTTCCGCAGCCGCCGCCTGCCAGCACAATTGGCAGGTCCGCGTTGTTGTGAGCGTTGCCGTCATGAATGCCGCTGCCGTAGGCAATCATGGAATGATCGAGCAGCGTGCCATCGCCTTCCTCAATTCTATCCAGCCGTTCCAATAAATAGGCGAGTTGTTTCGTGTGGAACAGATTGATTTTTCGCAGCTTGTCGTGCTTCGCGGCATCGCCGCCATGATGTGAGAGGTCGTGATGACCTTCGGGCACGTCGATAAACGGATACGGCTTGTTGCTTGCTTCGTTGGCGATCACAAATGTGGCAACTCGCGTGATGTCGGCCTGAAACGCCAGCACCAGCAGATCGCACATCAGGTGAATGTGTTCTTCGAAACTCTCAGGGATACCATCGGGAGCACGGTAATCCGGAACTCTGATGGGCGGCAGTTTCTCGGCCCGCGCCATCCGTAGCTCGATGTCGCGGATCGAACTGAAGTATTCGTCCAGCTTGCGGCGATCATTCGTCGAAAGACTGCCGGCCAGACCCCGGGAATCTTCACGCACGTAGTCAAGAATACTCTTACGCCGCACGTTGCGTTGTTTCTGAGCCTTGTCGCCGGAACCAAACAGTCGCTCGAACACGATCTTCGGATTAACCTGCTTGGGCAGCGGCTGGGTGGCCGATCGCCACGACATAGTGGACGTGTAAACGCAGCTGTACCCGGAATCGCAGTTCCCGGCCATGGCGCCATGCTCTGTGCCGATTTCGAGCGATGGCAGCCGCGTCCGTCCGCCAATACGGGCAGCTGCGGCCTGATCGACCGAAATACCGTTGCGGATGTCGGTCCCATCGGTTTTGTTGGGATGCACGCCCGTCAGAAATGCGGCCATCGCCCGCGCGTGCCCACCGCCGCCGTCGCCGTGTGCACGCGCCTTATCCGAAGTCAGTCCGCTCAAAACCAGCAACTGATGCTGTACGGCTTTCAGCGGTTCCAGAATCGGCGAAAGCTGAAAACCGCTGCCGGTCTGCGTCGGCGTCCAATCCGGCATGTGTTTGCCGTTGGGGACATACAAAAACGCCATGCGCGCGGGAGCCACCTTCACCCGATCAGTGGTCTCGGCCGTGGCACGGGGCGGCCCCATAGTGTCGAGCCACGGCAAGGACAACGAAACACCAAAGCCACGAAGAAGCGTCTGACGCGAAATGAGTTTTGCGTGTGTGTTCATCCATTATCTCCAGTTCACCACAATCGCCAGAGTTTGAATAAATTACTGCTCGGCCTGCGCTGTGGCGAACGCCGTTAGAAATCCTGAAGTCCGCGGCGCTGACGAAACGCGTTGCATTTGACAATTCGCGTGACGAGCGCCGAGAAACGATATTCGTCATGCGGCAGCGAAGCCACGATCTTCTCGACTGTCGGTCGGTCATAGTATTCGAGACCTCGACCAACTGCGTAGATCAGCATTTTCTCAACCAGACAACGCACAAACTGTTCTTTGCGTTCCATCACGAACGATTTCAATCCCGCCGGTCCGACAAACGTTGAGCCGTCGGTGTATTCGCCGGTTGCGTCAATGTCGAACGCTCCATCCCTGTTTCGCCATGCACCGACGGCGTTGAAGTTTTCCAGTGCGAAACCGATCGGGTCCATCTTCGCATGACAGTTCGCACACGCCGGGTCGCGCCGGTGGACCTCCATGCGCTCGCGCAGTGAAGCCGCGGTCACATCGCCTTCGGCTTCGGAAAGTTCGGGGACCTGCGGTGGCGGAGCCGGTGGCGGTGCTCCCATGATCTGCTCCAGTACCCAGCGGCCTCGTTTCACGGGCGACGTGCGCGTCGGGTTGGACGTCACGGTCAGCACGCTGGCGTGAGTCATCAGCCCACCTCGGGTTCGGTCCTGCAGCGAGACACGAACAAACCGGTCGCCCTTGATCGGCTGGCCGCGTTTGGCCGGATTCCCACCAGACGGATTCCCGTTGGTGTCGACGATCCCGTAGTGCTGTGCCAGCGGTCCGTTCAGAAATGTATAATCAGCGTCGATAAGGTCCAGGATGCTGCGGTCTTCACGCAGAATGGATTCCAGAAACATCTCCGTCTCCTGAACCATCGACTTTCGCAGGTTGACGTTGAACTCAGGAAAGAGCCCACCGTCAGGTGAGATGAAATCGATGCGCTGCAACTGCAGCCATTGCATGGCAAAGTTGCTCACCAGCGACGACGACCTTGGATCGCTCAGCATGCGTCTGACCTGGACATCAAGGTTGGCTGTGAGTTGCTTCTGTTCGGCGAGGTCCATCAGCGTCTCGTCAGACATCGAACTCCAGAGGAAATATGACAACCGGGATGCAAGCTGAAACTCATTGAGATCGCGGTCGTCGGGGCTCTGCGGACTCGTATCGAGTTCCATACGGAACAGAAACTTCGGCGAACACAGGGCGCCGGTCATGGCGAACTGAATGGCCGCCTCCCATGTATCACCCTCCGCCATCACAGCATCGACCAGTTCGGTCGACCGGTCGAGTTCGTCGGGCATAACGGGGCGTCGGAAGGCCCTTCGCAGAAAACGGGACATCACTTCGCGCGTCTGTCCGGACTGATTGTTCTCACTGGTCGCAAGCAGTCGGTGATGGCTGCGCGGTCGCGGATCGAGCGGTCCGTTCAGCCTCAGATACTGTACCCACAGAGTCGAATGCGGTCCGCCTTCGGGAGCCTTGTCGATCGCAATCTGCATGCGATGCCGATTGGGCATCGCCGGCACGCGAACTTCGAGTGTTTCCGCGGCTTCCGGCGTGGTGGCCTTGATGAGGAAGGTCTTCAGAATTCTGGCCGGTCGTTGTGCACGTCCCAGAAACTTATCCAGCTCAGCCTCCGGCGAAGGATCTGGCAGGTCTTTGCCATGCACAAGGATCGAAACACGGATCGGATTGCCATCCTCGCTGTCGGCGTAAACGCGAGTGCGGAAAATGTAGGTCCCGTCGGGGTCCCATTTATACGGAGTGTTGATCGGCCCGAGGTGGATGAACTTCGTGCCGTTGGTGCGCATTGGCCGGAATCCGTTTACCACCAGCGTACTGGATTCCGCGGAAGCCGGTTCTGTGTAAATGGAATTCAGGTGCCGCTCAATTACGGGCGGCGGCACGGGCACGATCGCCTGGCTCATGATCTGCTCGGCCGCGGCGACATAGCGTTCCATCAAGAATGGTGACAACGTGAGCACATCGCCAATATTGTCGAAGCCGTAACCGATATCGTCAGACGGAAAATCTTCCGTAGGATCAAAGTCAACACCGATGAGATCGCGAACCGTGTTGCGATACTCGACGCGATTCAGACGTCGCATCGTGACACGCCCCGGATTGGGTTTCGCGTTGCGGTCGTGGTCGTCGAAGATCGCTTTGACAAGATCAGTAAACGCCACGGCCTCGGCAACGGACGGCTTTCGCTGCCCCTTTGGCGGCATTTCACCTGTCGCGATCCGGCCGAGAACGACATCCCACGCCTTGCGCTGCTTCACCAGTGAGGCCGAATCACGAAACGGCACAAGAGACAACCCGGCCTTCGGCTGATCGCCGCTGTGGCACTCAATACAGTACGTCTTAATAAATGTACGGCCCGCCCCGCCAAAGTCTGGCCCATCCGCAGCTGTTAACTCTGACGCTGCGAATGTAAACACTATGGCGACCAGACTCAGAAGATGATTGCTGTCGTTCACCTGTCTGATTCCTGTGTCTTCCAAGAAGGAGCATGTCGAATCCGAGTTTACACGGTCCTCAGTCCTGCGGCGAACAATATCGCAGGTCGTTGATCATTTCACGGCTGCAGTCTTTTCAGACTCTGCAGCGCCCCGCCCATTCCTGGCACAAAGTCCGGACCAGTACGTCAATTATTGCGATTCCTTCGTATTCCGAATTTGACCGCGACCCAACAACAGAAAGCAGAAAAGTGACGACCGTATAAGCACAGAACGGATCTCACGATTCAGGACAAAACGTGGAAAAGTCGTGATTCGTAAGGCTAATCACCAACATCGGCCACGTCGGATGTGTTGCCCGAACCTCCGCCCGCGTCGCGAATCCTCCGTAGACTCATGCCAACGGCAATGGGATGCCGCCATCGCTGAACTTCATACATGGAGGGTGCGAAAGGAACAGGGCCGTGAGCCTCCAACGCTCAACAGGGGTCGATTCTCTCCGTCAGGGCAATCTCAACCAGGTCGCGCCGACTGACCGCAAAACTGGCCGAAACTGCTCTTTCTCCTGCGGAAACACGTCTTTCGGTATTTTTTCGTTTCTGCTAAAAGTGCCGGCGTTACACGGACGTTCGGCGATGTCTGACGGGGGCGTCGCGCCATCATTTTTTTGTGGCTGGGGAAGGATTCCCATGCAAGCTTCATTCTGGAAAACAGTTTCGGTCGTCGGCGTGATTGGCATTGGCAGCCTGGTCACCCTTGAAGTTCAGAACCGACTGTCGCACCCGGATTCCGTCGCTTCCACTGACGCAGCACTGGAAAAACTGATTGGTCAATCCGGCGAACAGTCGATAACTGCAGCCACGACAAAATCAGACTTCGACCTGGCGATGGAGCGTTCCAACGCCGGCATACCAGGATTCGTTCTCACCGAACCGCCGGTTGAAGATTCATTCGACCCCGAGGGAAACTTTGGAGGGGGCCCCTTGCCGCCGCAGGACTTCACTCCGCCGGTCGACACGACGGTCCGTGCCGAACAGTTGGCGCAGGGTGGTAATCCTTTCGCACAGATGCAGACGCCAGACAGGCCGGTCGTTGCGGCTCAGTACCAGGACAGTGATCTGGTCTCCGTCAAACCAGTGGGTTTTGAGAAGGAACCAACGTTCACTGAAGACGCGACGCCAACCGCGTCACCGTTTCCCGGGATACCTGAGCCTCAGCCGATGGCGCTGCGGCCCACACCAAACGTCGCCGACGATGCGATTGCAGACACTCCATTTCCGCTGTTCGGAGGTACCACACTTGCTGACGAATTACCAGACATGACGCCTGCAGCGGAAAGCCGACCGGCAGCAGATCACGCCGTTCCGGCCCAAAAAAGAACTGAGCCATTCCTGTTCTTTGGCGAACAGACGGATACACCGACAGACACAACCTCACCCTCACAGACCGTGCAGATACAGCCGAGTGGAACGGCCCGATTTGATGATTCAGAAATACCTCAGCTGAAACCGGCGCCGACAAAGGGACAGTCTCGTTCGTTAAGCAATGGGGCTCCCATGTTTGACCTGCCGTCTGAGAAGCAGCCGTTCGGTGGTCAACCGGAACCAGCTGCGCCGACCGGCCGACAGAACGAACCGTTTCCCGGCCTTCCCGAGTCGGCACAACCGAACGCCGTTGAAGCCGACAACGCTCAGCGTTCCTTTGCCGAGGACCTGGTGCCGGCCCCGCGGGAACCGTTTTCTGATTCCGTCCCCGTGGAGACAGCACCGCTGACAACCCCGCCGGGCGACGACACGGCTCTGCCCTTCGCTGAAGACCTGCCATTCAACGGTGGCCTGCAGACAATTCCGGACCTGCCGGACACTTCGCCACTGGCGTTGCCGGAACCCACATTTCCCCGGTCAGACAGTACCGACTCGGACACTGACAATAGATACCTGAACGACCGGCATCCTGAAACACGGGACGGATCGCTTGAACTTCCGGCGGACCGTCAGGCGAATCCTTTCGACACCCGTCCGTTCCCGATACCGGGACAGTTTGAAGAGACTCCGCCGCTGACGACTCCCAGTCAGCCGGAATTGAACTCTCGTACGTTCGAGGCTCAGCCATCGACGGAGCCGCGGCGGCGGCCTGCCAACGACGGTGTTCGCCGATTTCCACCACAGAATTCAGAAAACGACATCCGTCTCGTCTCTGCTGTCATGCGGCCTAATATTGTGCTGGAGAAGACGGCTCCGGAAAACGCTTCTGTTGGTTCACCGCTGGACTACAGCATTCTTGTCCGCAACGAAGGTGATGCCACTGCGTTTGATGTCGTCGTGGAAGACGAGGTCAGTGCTGGCGTAAAAGTGAACGGGGCACGACCGCAACCGGATCTTGATCGTACCACAGGCAAGCTTATCTGGCACTTTGACACCATCAAACCTGGGGAAACCAGGGATATCAGAGTTCAGGTCACACCCACCGGCGAAGGCACGCTGGATGGTATTGCATCTGTGAGGTTCAAAGCACGTGTGCAGGCGACGACGGTCATTACCGCCCCCAAACTGCGGTTGCAGATGCAGGGCCCCAAGGAAGTAAGACTCGGTGAAGAAGTCTCGTATCGATATGTTATTACGAACGAAGGCACCGGCGAAGCTCGTGACGTCGTTCTCAGAACGGTGTTGCCGAACGGTGGTGGATTCAACCATCCACAGGGTCGTGATCTGGAATACGAAATTCAATCCATGAGACCCGGTGAACAGCGGGAGATTACCCTTTCAGTCGTTGCCGGAGAGCCCGGTGAACATCAAACAAACGCGGAGCTGACCGCAAGCGGTGGTGCCAATGATCAGGCAGCCTGGCAGACCAACGTCGTCGGTGCTCAGTTACAGATCGTTCGACGCGGCCCCAAACGACGATACGTTGGTCGTTCAGGCGTTTACGAAAACGTGGTAACCAACGAGACGAACTTCGATGCCATCGACGCCAAAGTGATCGAACAGGTCCCCGAAGGCATGCGTTTCATCAGTGCCGACAACGGGGGTCGCTACAGCGAAGCCAGCCGCAGCGTAACATGGAACCTTGATCGAATCGGCGCCGGCCAGCAGATACTGTTGCAGATTGAATTGATGCCGACGTCAGCCGGTTCCCGGGAAAGTACGGTTACGATTCTGGAGAACGCGGGCTTCCGCAGCGATGACTACGTGTCTACCACCGTTGTGGAAGATCTGCACAACGTCAGTGCTGATATCAGCCAGCTTGACGGCCCGGTGGCGCTGGGTGAAACCTTCGGCTTCACCATCACGATTGACAACCGCGGCACTGCTGACGCAACGGACGTGGAGCTGACGATTGCTGTTCCGGATGAAATTCAGGTTGTGGGCGCAGGTAGTGCAGAAGTTCCGGCAAAACTTCTTGCAGGAAATCTGGTCCAGTACAACATCATCGTGCGAATCGCACCAGGGCGGAAACAGGCTTTCCAGGTTAAGATGATGGGAGCTCGCCCGGTGAGCAACGGAGTTGTTAAGGCCAGCGTTCGATACCGTCAGATGGCCGAGCCCCTGGTCGTGTCCGAGTCCGTCACCGTCTACCGCGACGACATTTGATGTCGTTGTGTCCGCTGCAGTCGGTCGTTCCGTATTTTGTTGGCAACAGAGTGTCGACCGGAGGTGGATTCCGGATATCCGACCAGACGCACCCTACGCTCCGGGGTGACGGCAACCATGGAAATTGCTCCCCCGCACTCACTGGCTGAAGACTGGCGGCTCTGGTAGCATGTCGTGTCAACCGTGGTCTTGTTGTTGCGAGGTGATCCGTGTCAGAGGTTCAGGACAGTTTCAAAATTGAATGGCACGGCAATGTTGTCGTAGTTGTCCCCGCGAAGAGCGTCGAGTCTCTCAACTGGGATCTGGTTGAGCAGGCGGCTGATGTGATCATGGACCCACTGACGACCCAGGAAGTTCCGCTTGTGATCGTGGACCTGAAGGACGTTGGCTACTTCGGATCCGTATTTCTGGCACTGCTGCTGCGATGTCATAAGTTTCTCAAGCGTCGTGGCGGTGAACTGGTTCTGTGTGGTGCCAACGACATGGCTCGTGAACTTCTGAAGATTACTGCTCTGGATACCATTTGGGCTATCTACAATACTCGCAGCGACGCCATGCAGGCGATTGACGGCTGAATGGTCAGAAAGACGTCGTACTGCGCCAGCCGTCGCTGATTCGGCGAGCCGGGAATGTGGGCGTCACCAGTGAATTCGAACGTCAAGCCTGACGAACGTTGTTGCACGGAGGCAATTGCCAGATGGCGAAAAAGCATCTCACCCATCCGCGTGAATCTGAACTGGAAGTGATCGAACATGTTTCGGAGCTGCGAAAGCACTCCGAACTGATTCAGGAAATCAAAGCGACCGCCGACAAGCTGGAGGCCGACGGTGCAACTCGCGGGGACCTGAAAATCCTCAGCCGCGTCCTGCGAGAATTGCGCTACGCGTTCAAGGTCTTTACTCCTTACCGCCGCAACCGCAAAGTGACCGTCTTCGGATCTGCGCGTACAGCCCCGGATTCTCCGGAGTGGAAGCAGGCAGAACTGTTTGGCAAACGCGTCGCCGAAGAAGGCTGGATGGTGGTTACGGGCGCTGGCGGCGGGATCATGGAGGCCGCTCATGCCGGTTCCGGTCGCGAAATGGCCATGGGGCTGAACATTCTGCTGCCCTTTGAACAGGAAGCCAATCCCATCATTGCGGGGGACGACAAGCTGGTCAACCTGAAGTACTTCTTCACGCGCAAACTGTTATTCGTGAAGGAAGTTCACGCCGTCGTTTCCTGTCCAGGCGGTTTCGGGACTCAGGATGAAGCGTTCGAAACACTGACATTGGTCCAGACGGGAAAACGAGACCTGATGCCAATCGTCTTTCTGGACAAACCCGGCGGCACGTATTGGAAGGGTTGGCTGGAGTACATCAAAACCGAACTGCTGGAAAATGGCATGATCTCACCCAGCGACATGAGTCTGTTCATGGTCACAGACGATGTTGAGGAGGCCATCGACGAAGTTCTCGATTTTTACAGCGTGTACAACAGCATGCGGTTCGTCCGCGATCGGCTGGTCCTCAGACTGCACCGTGAACCATCTGATGAGCTCATCGAGCGACTGAACGATGAATTTCACGACGTCGTGGAATCCGGACGAATTGAAAAGGCAGAGCCTCACAAACTGGAGGTCGACGAAGTCCACCTGAAGGATCTTTATCGCCTGTCGTTCACCTTCAACCGCCGCGCGGTCGGCAGATTACGGATGATGGTCGACGTGCTGAACAGGGAATTGGGCGACAGTTAAAAACGGCGGACACAGCCTGACTCGCGAATACGGCGTAGCCCTTACGCGGCCCGACGGTCGGCCACATCTGTGCAGGCCAGCCGCCTGAGTGATTCCACGACCTGCTCCATGCGAGTGGCACGTGAGCCTTTGACAAGGACCAGGTCATTATCGCCCAGCAAACAGTCCAGCATTGATGTCAGCACTGTCAGGTTGGCGAAGCACGAAATCCGATTTAATGACCCGCCGCACGCCAGGAAACCTTCGACAACGTCGTCGGCAAAGTCTCCGGTGACTGCGATGTGGTCCAGCTTTGACGAAGCCAAAGCCGCCCCCATGCCATAGTGCAGATCTGCCGCCTGCTCGCCAAGGCCCATCATATCGTTCAGCACCAGCACGCGATGGCGACAGTGCCTGAATTCTTCCGCTGTGCGAATCGCAGCATTCACCGCAGCCGGATTCGAGTTGTAGGTGTCATCGATGACGGTCCATGAACCGATCTGCAACGGGCAGCAACGCCCTGGCTCAGGTGCATACGTCGAAAGTCCGGCGTTGATCTGTTCGGGTGCAAGTCCCACCTCCATGCCGACGGCGATGGCGGCCAGAACGTTGGTCACATTGTGACGGCCGCAGACTCGCACCGTGTACTGGTCTTCATCAACCGTCAAGACCAGAGCATCATCGGTTATGCTCACAGCGGTCGCACGTACGTCAGCCGTTTCCGCCGTGCCAAATGTTACAACTCGCCCCGGCGCTGATGCCTTCATTTCGGCGACCAGAGGATCATCTGCATTCAGGAAGGCAACCCCGTTTTTCGACAGAGCGGCAACGAGTGCCTGCTTTTCCTGCTGCACGGCCTGCAGGGACTTCAGTCCGTCAAGGTGGGCCGGACTAACACTCGTAACGACAGAGAATTCCGGTCGTACGATGGACGCGAGCATTTCCACTTCACCCGGTGCAGATGATCCGACTTCAATGACCGCAAACTCATCACCGCACTGCAGCTCCAGCAGGCTGAGCGGCACTCCCAGATGATTGTTGAAATTCCCGGGACTCTGGATTCCCGCGTGAACAGCTTCCAGTGCGGCTGTAATCATGCGACGTGCAGTCGTTTTGCCCACACTGCCAGTGACCGCGATCACCAGCGCGTCGCTGGTCTGGCGGTTGTGCCAGCCGAGTTGTGCGAGTGCGACCTGTGCATCAGCCACTTTAATGTACGGTGTGCGACAAGTGCCAGCCGCTGACTCATCCACAATGACGACGTCCGCACCATCGCGGAGTGCCGCTGCCGTAAACTCAACTCCGTGGGTCTGCGCGCCAGGAAGGGCAATGAAGACATCGCCCCGCTGCACCTGCCGGCTGTCAATGACGCATCCATCCACGGTGGCGGCGATCGTTATGTCGCCGCAGACCGTTCCATCCACCAGTTCGCAAACGTGTTCAACAGTTAACGGATACATTGTTCAAGTCAGCCTTTTCCACAGCGCTGATCCGTGGACATTCCTTCCGTGAATGCCCTTGCGGCAATAATTGCCGGTGATGACGGTCCGATGCTGACTTTGACATCGTCCCGTTTCGAATGCGCTGTTAAGTCCAACTTCATCAATTCTGGCGACATCAGCAGAGCTTCGGGGGAAACGCCCGCACGGTTTACCGGTATGACTGGTTTCTGCACTTTCCGCCGGGACTCCGGCCCACACAACACAAGACAAACCGGCCAATATACTGGAACCCGGAAGTGGCTCGGCAACTCCGGGCAGGCCGTCCGGACGGCTCACGAGGACCTCTGCATGGAGAACTGCGGCTGCAGGTCGTCAACAGCTGCGGTGTCTGCTGCACGCAACAGTTGCCGGATCACTTCGCGGTCGTCAAATGGCAGCATCACGCCCGCTGTTTCCTGTGAGGTTTCATGCCCCTTGCCGGCGACAATGACCACGTCGCCGGACTCAGCCTGGTCCAGTGCCACAGCGATGGCTTCTCGGCGGTCGACTTCCACCAGGTGATAAGCGTTTGCAGAAAAGCCGGCGGTAATGTCGTCGATGATTTGACGTGGATCTTCGCTGCGAGGATTGTCAGACGTGACGACGGAAACATCCGCCGCCATCGCCGCCTGAGCCATCAGAGGCCGTTTGCTGCGATCTCGTTCACCTCCCGCTCCAAATACACAAATAAGCCGGCCCGGTACGACCTCTCGAATTGTGTCGAGACACTGGGCCAGTGCGTCCGGCGTGTGAGCATAGTCCACAAGCACCTGGAACGGCTGGCCTTCGTCGATCCGTTCCACACGTCCGGGAACGGCATGCACTGCCTGCAGGCCGTCTACGATATGTGGCAGACTGACACCCAGTTGTTCGGCAAGGCCAGCCGCGGCCAGACAGTTGGCAACGTTGTGTCGGCCAATAAGCCTCAACCGGACTTCCGCATCACCCTGAGCCAGCCTTAACTGTATCCGCTGAGATCGATGCGTTCTGCTCAGAACCGTCGACGTCAACTCCGCATCAGGATTGTCGATGCCGTAGGTGACAAAACGTGTGCCATGATCGATGGCTGCCATAATGTTGCGACAGCCGGCATCGTCCACGTTCAACAGCAATGGTGCGTCGGGATACAGAAGGTTCGCAATGTCAGCCTTCGCGGATTGGTAAGCCTCAGCAGTTCCGTGATAATCAAAGTGATCCTGCGTTACGTTTGTGATGGCAGCAGCGGACAGGTGGATCCCTGCACACCGCTTCTGCACCA
>JBDONA010000326.1:0-2776 GCA_039831575.1 Fuerstiella sp.
CGGCGACGTTGGTCGCACGTATCGCTCCATCGATCATGGCAACAACGCTTCGGCAAAGGCCTGGCCGATCTGGCAGAAGGTCTTTGCTGACCCCAGATAGTGGTAGCCCGCGTTGGACTTGCCACGTTTATCCAGCGCGGATTCTTCGGCGGTGAACAGTTGTTTTTCGTATTCAGCAAGAAATGCTTTGATATCCTTCGGTGTCATCTCGCCGTCGGCATTTTCGTGTTTCGCATTGTTTGTTCTGAGCAGGTGTCCCTTCTGTCGGATCTGTCCTCGCTTTTTATCGATGACCGCCAGACGCTCGTCCCAATACGGAGCCGTCGGGACGGCCACGACATTGCCCTGGAATTCGGGAATGTCCGCGACCGTCGCTTGGCTGCGGCGGAAATCCAGGTTCCCCTCGTTGGCATCGGCTCCACTGACGCCCATCACCCCAACGATGAACGGCATGTCGGGTGCGGACAAATCCTGACGTGTGTCGCGAATGAAGTTGGCAAACCATTCGGTGTATTTCGCAAATCGCGGCACGATACTATCGGGATTGACCAGCGGATAGACGTTGCGGCCAACCATGTCGTTGAATCCCTGAAACCAGACGAAGCCCGCGAGTTCATAGCCGCTTCTTGAGTCGTAATCGGGATACACGCGTTTGATGTCCTGCAACACAAACTGAACGTGTTCGACCATCTGGCGATAGCGGGCGCCGGTGGCCTTCCTGAGTTTTTCTTTTTGCTCTTCGCTTTCGAATTTTCCACGGGCGATATCATCTTTCGACGGCACGTAGGGACCGGAACTCGGCGAACGGAAGTTTGTGTGCAGCGACTGTCCGCCCCATGCCGTCTTGATAATCAGGATCGGTTCGTTCAAATTCTTCTGCAGCGTGATTCCAAAGGCCAGTTCGGGACCGATTTTTTCACCTGGCTGTTCATAGTCCCGATTTGCCTGACTGCCAAAGCCGGTTGTGAGTTGCCCAAAGACTTCACGATTGTCACCGTCAATTATTCCCCGCACGCCGGTCTGAAACGAAATCCACGTATCCTTGATGAGGCGATGGCTGCCATCGGGATTTTTAATCTCGGCCAGCAGAGGTGCCGTCTGCGGGTCGTCGCCCAGGTAGTCGAGGACTCCAACTCGCGCATGGCCTTCCATATTGGATTGGCCAGCCAGAATGTAGACCTTGAGCGGTTTATCAGCGGCCTGTGCAGTGCTTTGCAACACGGCCAGCATGAGTAAGGAATGAGCAGCGATTCGCGCGAGTGTCATCATATTTCAGTTTTTCGTTACGGTTCACGGTTGGCGGCAGCAAGTTGCGACTCACACCATATCGCCGATTTCAGCAAAGTGGAATCGTCGCGGATTCTACCGACCAGTTGTACGGCAAGCGGCAGGCCGTTGCCCGCGCATTGTGTCGGAATCGAGACGGTCGGTAACCCGGTGAAGCTGAAGGGCGAATTCATGGCAGGGCTGCCGGTCGTTGATCGGTCGGGAGCAGTCCCGGTCGTGGCAGGACAGATCAGGACGTCGACGTCCATGAAACAACTGTCGATGCCCCGGCACAGTTGCTGCCGATGGTCCAGCGCCGCCATAAAACGTGTTTGCGAAGTCGCCATGCCGCGTTCAATGAGGTCTCGGATGGCTGGCGAGTAGTCGTCCGGATCGGCCGCAAAGTGGTCGCGATGTGTTTGTGCAGCTTCGACAGCCATGATGATGCCGTGTTGTTCAAGAACGCTGTCGAAGTCGTGCGGCAGCGGGACGTCAACGATCGAAGCGCCGGCAGCGGACAGCGTTTTTACGGCGTTGGCCACAGCCTCGCGAGCATCGTCGTCTGCTTCTTCGCCGAACAGTCCATGAATCCACCCAATCCGAGGAGGAATGTCTGCGGCTGAGCTAATGAACGCCGCATCCGGACTGTCACGGATAACGTTCAGCAAGATCGCGAGATCGGTCACGCAGCGGGCCATCGGGCCGGGGTGATCCAGGTGTTCAGCGACCGCCACGACGCCGCGAAGACTGACTGTTCCGTAGGAAGGTTTACACCCTGCGATTCCGCAGTAAGTGGATGGTCGAGTGATGGAGCCTCCGGTTTGAGAACCAATCGCTGCCAGACACATACCCGTCGCGACAGCGGCCGCGGATCCGCTGGACGAACCGCCCGGTGTGTGATTCCTGTTCCACGGGTTGCGCGTCACCGGTGGATCGAAACAGGCAAACTGTGTGGTGACTGTCTTTCCAATAATGATGGCGCCTGCGTCGCGCAACCTTGAGACAACAGGACAGTCGCTGGCCTTGGGTTCGTGCGCGGACCATGCCGTTGAACCGGCAGCCGTAACATGGCCAGCGACGTCAAAGATATCCTTGATGCCAAGCGGAATTCCGTGCAGTGGCCCTCGGTCGTGTCCGTCTGCCAGCTCACGATCTCGTAAGTAAGCTGTCTGGCGCGCAGTTTCGCGGTCGATTGACACCCATGCGTGGACCAACGCTTCCCACTGGTCGATGCGAGTCAGACACCGATCCAGCAATGCAACGCAGCTGGTCGTTTTCGCGCGCAGCGCAGCGGCACACCCGTGAATCGTTTCGTCGAATTCAGGAAACAGGTTCAGCATGCCAAAGAGAATCGTGATTATCGAGAATGGTCGGAACTGTTTTTGCCGGTTGCTCGCCACCGCCAAAACCAAGGATGGGAAAACAGCTTTCCCGTGGTCGCCGCACCTTGTCCGGCCACAACGATCGATTGCCACAAGATGCAACTAACGCTTGCATCCTGGCTTTTCCT
>JBDONA010000087.1:0-2760 GCA_039831575.1 Fuerstiella sp.
ATCTTGATTGGTTTTCTGCCGTCTCCTACAACAAGATGGATATTCCGACGGCGATGTTCACTCCGTTGTTCGTCCTGGCCCGCATTACCGGCTGGGGTGCGCACGTCATCGAACAACGCGAGGATGGGAAAATCATTCGCCCCGGCGCCAACTACACCGGCCCGGACAGTCGCCCCTGGGTTCCGCTGGAACAACGTTAGAGCCGTTTGCTTATTTTTGCGAAGCGTTCTGGCTTTTGGGCCGGTCGTTTTCCCGTTCAGGCACGCGTCTTTCGCGGCCACGATTCCGCATCATATTCTGTAGAACGCACGACGCCATGAGTTTATCGTTGCCCGCTTCGACTGTGAGGCCGCAGTTCGACCAGGTCATACAGGACATCGCAGACTACGTCCTGCGTGACGACGTCTGTGCTTCTCGTGAAGCGATGGAGACCGCCCGCTATTGCTGGATGGATTCTATCGGTTGCGGCTTGTACGCGCTGCAGTATCCCGCGTGTACCAGGCTGCTGGGCCCCATCGTTCCAGGCACGGAGTTGCAGAATGTCGGCGCCCGGGTGCCGGGGACTGCCTTCGAGCTCGATCCCATTCGTGCTGCCTGGAATATCGGAGCGATGATTCGGTGGCTGGATTTCAACGACACGTGGCTGGCCGCCGAATGGGGCCACCCGTCGGACAATCTGGGGGCGATTCTGGCATTGGCGGACTATCAATCACGCACGGGCGTCCGTTCTCTGACGATGAAGGACATCCTGATCGCGATGATCAAGTCACATGAGA
Organism: Fuerstiella sp.; assembly: GCA_039831575.1. GTDB lineage: Bacteria > Planctomycetota > Planctomycetia > Planctomycetales > Planctomycetaceae > Fuerstiella. The sequence goes on from JBDONA010000087.1 coordinate 777, forward strand.
TCCAGGGAGTGATTGCCCTGGAGAATTCCTTTAACCGTGTGGGCCTGGATCATGTCATGCTGGTGCGGATTGCTTCCGCTGCAGTCACGGCACAAATGTTGGGGTGCACCCGGGACGAGATCCTCAACGCCGTGTCCCACGCGTGGCTTGATGGTTGTTCTTTACGAACCTATCGTCACGCGCCCAATACCGGTTCCAGGAAATCCTGGGCGGCCGGTGATGCGACTTCCAGAGGGCTGTTCCTCGCGATGACCGCTCAGCGCGGAGAGATGGGCTATCCCACGGCGATCACCGCCAAAGGCTGGGGGTTTCAGGATGTACTCTTTGGCGGCCAGGAGCTGGCCTTCCGTCAGCCGTTCGGAACCTACGTGATGGAAAACGTGCTGTTCAAGATATCGTTTCCGGCAGAGTTTCACGCCCAGACAGCTGTTGAGGCGGCCCTGACGCTGCACCCCCTGGTCGTTGACCGTCTTAATGAGATCGATCGGATCGTGCTTGAAACTCAGCAGTCGGCCAACCGCATCATCAACAAGTCCGGACCGCTGGACAACCCGGCGGACCGTGATCATTGCCTTCAATATATGGTGGCCGTGCCTCTGATCTTTGGACGCCTGACAGCGAATGAATACGAGGACGAGATTGCTGCTGATCCCCGCATTGATGCGCTGCGGGAAAAAATGGAATGCCGGGAGAATGATCGATTCACCCGTGAGTACCTCGAACCTGACAAGCGCGCCATCGGTAACGCGATTCAGGTCTTCTTCACCGATGGCAGTCACACCGACAACGTGGTCGTCGACTACCCGGTCGGTCATCGTCGCCGCCGAACCGAGGGGATTCCACTGTTGAAAGAGAAATTTGAACGCTATCTGCGAGGTGGAATCTCTGAGACTAACGCCAATCGAATCCTCGGGGTCTGCCTGGATCAGGACACTTTCGAATCGACATCCGTCGACGACATGATGTCTTTGCTTCGAGTCCCCTCCGCCGCGTGAGGCCTGTGCCGTGGGGCAGGAATCAGTCGCTGGGGCAGAGGCTTCGAATGGAATGTTGCGAGCTCGAAACGTGGGTTCGTCACGGCGTTCCGCAATGCGTCTGATGGGTGGCTGAATGAGCTTCTTTTTTTGCGCAGCAATACTTATCCGACCCTTCCGCGCCATGTACTGTGCCCGTACACTCTTCGACACGAAAATCTCCGGGCCAGCGCCCCCACTTCCCACAAGCGTTGCGTTATTCCGGTTCTGTTAGAAACGTTGCTCAAACATTACAGATGAATTTCCAACCTCATGCTACGAATTCGGGGAATGGGGCTGTCATCGCTGGCAAGAGCCTATGCGACGGGACGGCGATCGATTCCAAATCCGACGCACGTTTTCCTGTGTGTTGCGGACCACTTTGAGCCCGAGTGGCAAGGGGCAGATTCGGATCTTCAACGGCAGCGCATGGATCGCTGGCTGACGGAGTATCCTCGCACCGTTGATAGTTGCAGTGACTCTCGTGGCCGACCGCCGCAGCATACGTTTTTCTATCCCATCGAATGCTATTGTGAGGAACATCTGGAGAAGCTGGCGAAGCTTGTTCGATCGGGCTATGGCGACGTCGAAATCCACCTGCATCACGACAATGACAACGCCGACTCGCTGCGTGATCGTCTGCTCGACTCAGTCAGGACGCTGCACTCACGTCACGGGTTGCTGAGCAAAGACGCCCAGGGCCGGCTTCAGTATGGCTTCATCCATGGTAATTGGGCGCTCGACAATTCGCACCCCGATGGGCGTTGGTTGAGGGTGTCCCGTCGGTAGTTGAAACGTGAGTGACGGTATTGGCTTGAGAATTGATTTCAGCGAGACAGAGTTTATTTGTCAAGGAGTTCGCGTTGCAGAGCTTCGAGCAGCTTAGGGAGGTCCTTGTATCCTCGGATTCTGTGGAAGCCGTGTTCGGCTCGCAGCAGGCCGTTGGCCGCCTGCTGACCTCCGAGAATAAC
>JBDONA010000769.1:0-11367 GCA_039831575.1 Fuerstiella sp.
AAAAGGCAGACGATGTGACCACCTTCAGCGGGATTGCACCGGTCACCAAACAGAGCGGAAAATCAAAGACTGTACATCGCCGATACGCCTGTCCGAAATACCTGAGGCAGACATTTCACGAGTTCGCTGATCACGCTCGCAAATGGTGTCCCTGGAGCAAGGCTTACTACCTGCTGCAACGCAGTCGTGGAATGAAGCACCATGCCGCCATTCGAAAGCCGGCCTCTCGCTGGATTCCAATTCTGTTCGTCGTCTGGAAGACAAGAACTCCCTACGATCCACAGAAATACCTGATCACGATTCACGCCAGGAACCCCCCCATCGTACGCTTCCTGAACACGTAACAATTCCAGACATTTTCTCAACTCAACACTTGAAGAAACCTCAGATGTCTTCGTGCTGGTAGGGCGGCCCCTTGCAGAGGCCTTCCTCATCTCTCCGGCTGTGGCAGATGCTCCCGTTATACTCCGTTACCACACCTCGCCTTCGAATTACGGTAAGTCGATCGTGCCGTTGCAGGAATGTGCCAACCGCATCTGGTTGCCTCGACGCTGAAATCAAAACAGCTCACCGCGTTGATTCGCGGCGAGCTGTTGCTGTTCCTGCGTGGACATAGTGTCCAGGACAATTGCGACGTAGATGGATTTGCGAACGTTATCGGTTTCTGATTTCGATGACGTATTTCATCAGGTCGTTGAATTCCCCGCGGTTCTTCAACTGCCTTGCCAGGTTCGCCGGCATCAGTGATGTTCGAGAATCAAAGACTTCTTCGACATCTTCTTTCGCAAAGACGATCGGCTGCGGCTGGGCCAGGTTTCGCAGTACGATTTCGCTGTCGCTTTCCGAGACCCGGATGCCGGTAAACTGCTTGCCCTCGACCGTCAGCACGATGACCTGTGCAAAGTCTTTGTCGATCCGCTTAGACGGACGCAGTACGGAATCCACCAGTTCCTCCGGCTTCAGGACGGACTTGATTTTTGCCAGGTCGGGTCCCAGACGAATCGCTCCGGACGGTGGATCGTGACAGGCGAAACAGGCGGCCGCTGATTTATAGAACAGGGTCTTGCCTCGCTCGGCGTTGCCCTGCGCCATCGTGACGTTAACCAATTCAGCGGGATCGATACCGAGCAGTTCATCCTCCAGTTCCGTGTTGGAAAAGCCTTCCGGATCGATTCCGATGTCCTTGAGGACCAGGGCTGCTTCCAGGGGATGCTCGGCAAGCAACTCATCCGGCTTCCAGAATGTCGTCCGATCGAGAGTATTCGCGCGAACCTGTTTGACCACGTCGGCCGAAATTGTGGATGCGCTGTTGCCCCACGTGTTGCGGACAAACGTCAGCACGGCAGCCAGTTCCTCATCATTAAGCAGATTCCGAAACGCCGTCATTGGTGGCACGCCACGCGCTGGATCGTAAGTCTTGCCGTGAACGGTAATCCTGCCCCACAGGCCATGCAGAGCCATCTTGATCAGTCGGTCTTCGCTGCCGTTGACCCACGGACTGCGGACGAGTGACGGATAAACGATACCGTTTCCTTTGCCGTGCGCCAGGTGGCAGGTCGCGCAGTGCGAATGTCGCTGGTAAATCGTCGCGCCCAGTTCGTAGACCTTCTGGTCTGCAGGGCTCAGGCGTTTGGGTGGATCAAACTTGACGAATTCGACTTCCGCCGGAGCCGCGAAGCCGCTCGCCCCCCTGGTATCCACATTGTGCCAGAAGTGCTTCACCGTGCCGGCGGCAACAACCGCATGCCCCACTGTCGACGCCAGCAGCGTGTTAAGCAGCTCTTCATTTTTTACGTTGTGCTGCTGATGCAGCCACAGCGCTTCCAGAAGATGGTGAGCTTCTGTCTCGTCATTTGGATCGAAGTTCGCCATCCATTCCTGCGCGGCAGCGATGACGGCCTTCGAATCACGGCCGCTCAATTCAATACGAGTCCTGTGACGAATGCCGTCAACGCGATGCTTCAGGTTTTCCAGCAGCGCGGCGATCGGCTGACCGTGAATTTCCACCGGCTTCTGCAGCGGACGTCCCTTCATGGTCAGACGCACGATACGACCGTGATAGTGATCGCGATTGGGGTCACGAATGTTGTGCTGCATGTGGCCGATGATCACGTTGCACCAGTCAGACACATACAGAGCCCCGTCTGCCCCGATGACTGCATCCGTCGGCCGGAAATTGCGATCGCGACTGTTGATCAGGTCTTTAACCGGAGTTCCCCAGACCTCACCAAACTTTCGCTTGTCGCCGTCACCGTCGCGGTCGAGGTCATATTGTTTGACTCCCAGAAATCCAATCGTGTTACAGATCAGGAAATCATTCTGCATGTCCTCTGGAAAGTGCTCCGACGAAAGGATTGCATTGGCTGAGACGGGCCGGAACTCCTTCGTCAGCAGTGTGTGCATCTTGAATCCCTTGCCCTCCGGTCGCACCTGATACGACTTTCCGCCGGTGCCGTCGTTGGCGTAGCAGTAACCCCAGTAATCGAAAGTGGTTCCGTGCGGATTGGGTGAGTTTCCGGCGTGCGGAGTGATCACGAACGTGCGCGGATCGAAACGGTACATTCCCGAGGAACCGATGTTGAGGTTCTGTTTCCAGGGCGTCTCGTGGTTGTGAACCAGAAAGATACCGCTTTGCCAGTAGATGCCACCATCGGGACCGTAGACAAGATTGTTTGCGGCATGATGCGTGTCGGCTGTCCCCAATCCCTGCAGAATGGGATAACGCACATCGGCTTTGTCGTCACCGTCGGTATCTTTGAGGAACAGCAGGTCCGTGCCTGATGTCACAAGGACGCCACCACCCCAGAATTCAAAACCGAGCGGATTGTGTACGTGGGCGAAAATCTTTCGTTTGTCTGCGACGCCGTCGTTATCCGTATCCTCAAAGATCATGAGACTGTCGTTCATTTTCTTGAGCGGTTCCCACTTGGGATATGTATTCCAGCTTGCTGCCCACAGGCGACCCTTGGCATCGACCTGCATCTGCACGGGATTGGCCAGGTCCGGAAACATTTCCTCGGAAGCAAAGACGTTCAGCTCGTAGCCCTCGGGCACGTTCGTCTGGGCAATGCTGTCTTGGGGGCTTGGATAGTTAGTACTCCCCTCCTTATCAGCATTTGAACTCTTGCTGCCTCCCCCAACGTTGGAGATCACCTTGACCGGTGGCGGAACATTGCTGTCGTCGGCTTCAATCTTCCGGCCATCGGCGGCGGCCCAGATCACCTGGTCCCGATTTGCCGTCAGGACGTCCAGCATCATCAGCTCGTGCTTCAGAACGTCAGCGTTGCTCTGACCATCGACAAAGGTCAGCGTTGACCGGCCGCCCCAGATGTCGTTGCCATCGGTGGCCCGATAGCGATTGTGCCAGTGCCAGTTCTTGTCCTTAATGGCGGCGTGCAAATCGGCAAAGCTGGTATTGCGCGGCGCCGGTTTACCCAGCAGTGCCCGCGAAACGATCCCGGCCAGCCGACGATAACCTTTCGCATTCAGATGGATCCCGTTGTGCGTGAATTGTTCGTCGCTGGATGCGAACAACTGAAAGGTTCGCGAATAGAGATCAACAAAGGTCGCGTCTGATGCGGCGGCCGCTCGCCGAGTGGCTTCCGTGAATGCTGCCAGATTTCCATTGAGTTGCGTCCCGTCCGGGAGACCGGGATTGCCGGTATTTTCATACGCGATGGGACTGAACAGAACAAACCTCGCGTCGACTTCTTTTTCTTTTCGCAGGGCCCGGTATTTTTCGACCAGCTTCACCAGCTCGCCCTGGTATGCATCCGCACCCTCCGGCCCGGCAAACGATTCGTTGTAGCCATACATGATGAAGACCACATCGGGTGCAACATGCTGCAGATACTCGGCATCGTTGGTGAAGCCTTTGTTGCGAGGCTTCCTGTTGACGATATCCCCGGAAAAGCTCATGTTGCGAAAGCTGACGTTCAGGCCTTTCAACTGGCTCTGCAAAATGGTCTCAACCCACGGGTCATGCTGCATTCGGTCGGCAAGACCATTGCCATACAGGGCGACCACGTCATTGGGTTTGAAGCCAAACGGCTCGGCGGCGGTTGCCGGCCTGACTGCCAACAGCGCCGGCAAAACGCAAACGATCAACAAATGAGAGAGATGTTTCTTTATCATCGTGCGGGGGATGAGCGTCATATTCCTGGCTTTGTTGAGTGCTGTGCTTGTCATACGAGTGTTATCAATAATGAATCAGCAGATTTCGGGGAAGTCAGGAGCTGGGCGTTTCCCGGCGGTGGGTTGCAACTGTCGCACCCTTACAGCATTTCACGCTGACTTGTGGCCGCGAAGGATGTTTTTTTGAAGAGCAGTTTCGTTACTCCCACGATCCAGTATCGTCTACGGCAATAAGTAAATTGCTGTAATGAGGGTACGGTGGCAGGGCGGGAGCGGAGCAGAGTCGAAAGGTTACTCACGTGGCGTCAGTTAACAAGCGTCCAGGCAATTATCGGAACGGAAATGAATGTCTTAAAAGGCAATCGAAGCCGTTGTCGACATTCTTCTCGACAAATACTCTCTGAATCTTCGAACTGCACTCGCATGTTGTGCCAGATTTGTTCTGAAAGTTGGCAATCGGGCCTTACTCCCGATATGTTCATTTCAGATTCTATGTGCCAACTTTCATAACTGCCGGACGTGAACTCGGGCAGCACGCCACAAGAGCTGCGGACGGCCGGAGAACAATTCATGAGCAGGTTACTCACGATCTTCGCCATCGTTTTCATGTGCGTGACAGTGCAGGCTGACGACCGGCCCAACATTGTCGTCATTGTTTGTGATGATATGGGCTTCTCGGACATCGGCTGCTATGGCGGCGAAATTGACACACCAAATCTGGATCGCCTGGCAGCCAACGGACTGCGATTTACAGATTTCCACAACAACGCCAAGTGCTCAGAGACGCGTGCCTCACTGCTGACCGGTCTATGGCATCAACAATCCGCAAACCTGAAGAAGCCTGGTCACGTCACACTGGCCGAAGTGCTGCGGTCGGCTGGCTACGCCACGATGATGAGCGGCAAGTGGCACGTGGCTGGCACGCCACCGGACCGAGGATTTGATCGCTACTTCGGGTTTCTCAGCGGCTGCATCAATTTTTTCACCGGTGAGGACTGGGGCTCCGGAGATCACTGGGGCACGGGTGAAAATCTAATGCGACTTGACCGTGCCGAATATCAGGTGCCTGACGACTTCTATTCGACGGATGCGTTCACCGACTACGCGATCGACTTCCTGAAAGAGGCGGCACCAAAGGATCAACCGTTCTTCCTGTACGTCGCACACAATGCACCTCACTTCCCACTACACGCACTGCCCGAAGACATTGCGAAGTACAAGGATCGGTACAAGGTGGGCTGGGACGTTATCCGCCGGCAGCGCCACACCCGACTTCAACAACTCGGAATTGCGGACGACACATGGCGTCTTGCTGATCGGGATCCCAAAGTGGAGGCATGGGACGATCTCAGCGACAAGGAAGTCCGCTTCCTGGAACCGATGATGGCCGTGTACGCCGCGATGGTCGACCGCCTGGATCAGAATATTGGCCGTCTGATAGAACACCTGAAATCAACCGGCGAACTGGATAATACCCTGATCCTGTTTTTCTCTGACAATGGCGCCTGTCCTTATCAGCGAATGAGAAACGACATCACTGTGCCGGGACCGCAGCACAGCGACATTGCCTACGATGCCCGCTGGGCGAACATGTGCAATTCACCGTTGCGCCTGTACAAGCAATACGCCCATGAAGGCGGAACGTTAACACCCCTGATCGTTCACTGGCCAAAGGGCATTCGTGCTCGTGGCGAGATAACGAACTACACCGGGCACATCGTGGACATCATGCCAACGGTTGTTGAATTGTCCGGGACGGAATATCCCTCAAACTTTGGCGGAGATGATATTCTGCCCATGGAAGGCGTCTCTTTGCTGCCAGCCTTGCAAGGATCGGCCGAACGTGCAGACAAGCCAGTCTACTGGGAATTCAGCGGCAACCACGCCGTACGTGATGGCCGTTGGAAGCTGGTTGCCGAACGGGCCCAGGAATGGGAACTCTATGATCTATCCAAAGATCGCACAGAGACGGTGAACCTGGTCGACAAACATCCCCATGTCGTGAAACGCCTGGCCACGCTCTATGATGCCTGGGCACATCGCACGGGCGCTCAGGATCATTCCCGCTGCGCGAAGAAGCAACCTTCCACGCAATCCCAGTTATTCGATCTGAGCGCGATCGTTGAATAGAAGGCGGGAACGTAGCGTCCCGGCAGAACTACCAAACGTTAGTAGATACGCCTGCATGCCGTCAGCTTGACGGGCGGCCCTGTGTTGTACGCCAGACTGCGTCGCCTCTTCCTGATTGCTCAGTCACAGAGCTTGTTGCAAAACATTGCGAGCGGAATTCCAGTTGACGACAACCGTCGTCAACACTACACTGAGCATTGACGACACATGTCGTCTGGCATTCGGTCCTTCATTGATCGCAACAATCGGGGTGTACAAATGGCTCAGCATGACGGAACACTGACTCCGGCTCAGCACGAGATTCTCGAAGTGATCTGGGATCAGAAATCGGACGGCGCGACGGTCGCCGAAGTCTGGCAGCAGATTTCGCAACAGCGCGACATTGCCAGAACGACGATCCTGAATCAGATTGATCGACTGGAGAAACGCGGTTGGCTCCGCCGCGTCAGGAAGTCATCAGGCTATCGCTATTACGCGACGGTGTCGCGGGAGAAAGCCTCGCAATCACTGGCCGGAAGTTTCGTCGATGATTTCTTCGGTGGATCGGCCAGCGAACTGGTCATGAACTTGCTGGGCGCCAAGCGTCTGCAGCCCGAGGATGTCGAACGGCTTCGCAGCATGCTGGACGACCAGGCAAAACAGCGAAAGGGACGCAAATGATCATGCTCCAGGGAACGACCATCCTGAATGACATTGCTCTGTTTCTGATCAACGTCGCTTTCGCGAGTGTGGTGATTTGCACGTCAGTCATTCTGGCCGCGACCGTCGTTCGTCGCAGAGCGTTGCCGTTGCGGCACACTGTGCTGCTCAGTAGCGCCTTCTTTGTCTTGTCATGTCCGGCGTCATCTTTCTGGCCGGGCAGCTTGGTTGGGGACTGGTTCCCTTTGAATTGAACAGTCATCACCCTGATTTGATGGCAAGAAACGCCACGACGTCGCCGTCCGCGCTGCCGATCGCCATAACTCCGGCTGAGGATTCCAACACGCCGCTCACCAACGAAAATCAACGCTCAACCAGCACTGAACCAAATGTCGGGATCCCGACCGAGTCGGCACCACCAGCGGGCCCGGTTTTGGAATATTCGTATCGACCGGAAGTCATTGAACCTGCCCGACAGCTGTCGGATCCATCGGACATGCCTCGCGATTCTGGCGTCACAGAATCCTCGCTGGCCGAAACACCGCAGACGACACAAATTGCGACATTCGATAACGACGCCACGGCAACAGTCGTTCTCTGGAATTGGCAGCATTGGTTCGTGTGTGGTTTGATCATCGTCTGGATCATTGGCAGTTTCCGGATGTTGCTTCGTCTTGCGTCAGGACTGCTGGTCGTTCGCAGGTTACGAAGATCCATGACTAAGACCGCGGAGACCAGGCTTATTGGGCTGTTCGATCGTGCGGTGCGTGAGGTCGGCAGTTCGAAGCGACTGACCCTCGCTGAATCTTCCATCGCACCAGCCCCCCTTTCGCTGGGATTGTCCCGGCCGACAGTCGTGCTGCCAACGGGACTCAGCGAAACGCTCACGGACGAACAGTTGCTCAGCGTGTTGACGCATGAGGTCGCTCACATCGCTCGCCATGACAATCGAACGTCGCTGGTGCAGCAGTTGGCAGCCGTTATCTTCTGGTGGAATCCGTTGTTGCATGCGATCAACCGCACAGCCAATCGGCTGCGTGAACGAATCTGCGACGACTACGTGGTGCATGCGCTCGGGCACGGGCGAGCCTTCGCCGAGGCCCTGGTCAAGGTTGCCGAATGGTGCGTCTACGGTCCACAGCCGTTAAGCACAGGAGCCCGAAAGAGCCAGTCGCGGTTGTCGACTGCAACGGGCGAATCACGGTTAAGTATTCAACTCACGCTGAAATGCTGGGGCCGAAGGAACTTCAATTGCAGCCTGGAGAAATCCAGCCGCTGGTTGACGGAGAATGCCGGGTGGACACCACCGGTCTGGCGCCTGGGAATTATTACGCCGAAGCCTACATGGGGATGACCTGGCGAAAGGAGCCCAATGCCCCAGCCACGCACCACGTAAGTGCTCCGGGATGGACTGAAATCCCCAGAGACCTGGCTCTCCGCTTTGTACTCACCGGTGATCCGGCGCCTGCAATCGACCTGGCCCGGTCCGGCCAAGTGAAATTGCAACGCATGCCCGGTGTGTCCTGGGACCTTCCCGTTCAGGGGCAGTGTCAGTCGCGCTAGTAATCCCTACCGGGAGGGCGACAGGAAAAAGGCCATTGAATGGGAATTGGGGTGGAAAGAACGCTGTGCTGGGCGAATCCCCCATGTCATCAGCAGCCGACGTAGCCGCGTTGTGGATGAAGCTCTGTGAGCGAGTTGGAGCACAGCAACGGCTGCTTGTCACTTGCCGGAGACGCATTTCCGTATTATGCACATCATCACATCGACCTCCGCATGCAGCTCGAACGGCTGCGACCGCAACAGGCCTGCTGATCCAATTCCTGGTCCGTCTGCTGTTCGCCAACACTGCCGCAAAAAACTTCTAACCGTGACTTCGGTGTTTGAAGACCGCCCAGCACACGTCAATCCTTCAGAAGAATCTCCAACCTCTGGCAACGTCATGGGCATCGTCAGTGGTCCGCGTACGAATAAATATGTGAGAAGCGTCATCGACACTGCGTCGGTGCAAAAGGCGTATTTCGGAGGACGGTTGGCGTTCATAGACGGCGTCAGTCGCGAAAGCAATCCCTACTGGCAGAACGACCGGAATAAGGCCACGGAATGGGCATTGGGATGGAAAGAGCAATGTTTCTGTCGACTCCCCGTGTTTTTTGCGACGGAAATGCCTACCTTCTGGAAGTTACGCTAAGTGCGAAGTGCACCGCAGCAAATGCTGCCTGTTCACCTGTCGGGGAATGCAGTTCCTCAAACCGCTCATCCAGCTCCACGGTGGCCCGCAGTCTTGTTGCCAGTTCGAAAATCGCACGCGCAGCTCCCCGCCGAACTGGTTCGCTGCGGCCTCTTATGCTCAGCTGGCTTCCATCGCACAAGACAGCTGCATCCCGGCTGAATTTTCTGTCCCAACGCCCCGTTGAGAACTGACGAATTGACCTGTGGCGGTGATCACGGCTATCATTTCAACATCGCTTGTTGAGTTCTCTATGTGCAGGAGCTACTTCGATGTTGACAATTTACGGACGATCGACCGGCCGTTCCAGCAGGTTGTGTGACGGGATCTCGCGGCGCAACTTCCTGAAGGTCGGCGGAATGGCGCTGGGCGGGCTGTCGCTCCCTCAGGCGCTGCGTGCTGAGGGGGATGCAGGGAGCGGACGTTCGCACAAGGCGATCATCAATATCTATCTGCCAGGTGGGCCGTCGCATATTGACTTGTGGGATCCCAAGCCGAACGCGCCAAAAGAAATTCGGGGTGAGTTCAACCCAATCGCCACGAATGTTCCGGGGATCGAGATTTGCGAGTTGTTCCCGCGTATGGCGTCGATGATGGACAAGTTCATTCCGGTGCGGTCGATCTCAGACGCCGACGGTCGACACGATGCTTATCAGTGCATGACAGGGCGTCGGTTTGGCAGTCAAAAACCGCCGGGCGGATGGCCGTCGGCGGGGGCGTGGGTTTCCAGTTTGCAGGGGCAGGTCAATCAGGCCGTGCCGGCAAACGTGGCCTTGATGTACAAGACCGGAAACCGGACCTGGGGTGAACCGGGCACGGGTGGATTCCTGGGCACTTCGCATTCGCCGTTCAACATGGTGGGGAGTAAGGCGCGGAGTTCGGCAGACAATATGGTGTTGCAGGGGATTACGCTGGACCGGTTACAGGACCGGCGAATTCTACGACAGTCGTTGGACCAGTTCAGACGGAGCGTGGATTCCAGCGGCATGATGGCGAATATGGACGTCTACGAGCAGCAGGCGATGGGGATTCTGACCGATTCGAAACTGGCGGATGCGCTCGATCTGTCGCAGGAGGATCCAAAGATCGTGGCCCGGTATGGGCAGAGCGTCGAGAAATTCCAGCGTGACGGTGCACCGAAGATGATCGAAAACTTCTGCATCGCCCGGCGGTTGGTCGAAGCGGGCGCGCGGTTTGTGTCGTTGAACTACAGTCGCTGGGACTGGCACGGCGGCGACGGGATGAATTTTCCGCGTTCACGTGAAGAATTCCCGCTGCTGGATCAGGGGCTGTCGGCCCTGATCACCGATCTGCACGAGCGGGGGCTGGATCAGGATGTGTCAGTGGTCGTTTGGGGAGAATTCGGACGGACGCCAAAGATCAACGCACGTTCGAGTCGCGACCACTGGCCGCGCGTGTCTTGTGCGATGTTGGCGGGTGGAGGGATGCAGACCGGTCAGGTGGTCGGCGCGACAAACCGATCGGGTGAATACGCCGAGAAGCGTCCGGTGAAGTTCCAGGAAGTCTTCGCCACGTTGTATCACAATGTGGATCTTGACCTGAACGGCACACGCGTGTTCGATCTGAGCGGCGTGCCGCGGTATCTGGTCGACCAGGGAATCGAGCCGATCCACGAGATCATCTGACAGCGACTGCGAATCGGATTTCGTGTGGACGAAGAACGGCTGTCTGTCACGACATTCTGCAATTCTCTGTACGCGCCTGCGACATGAAGCATTTCTTCACTCGCAGACTGACACGATCTGCTCCTGCACTTCCCGCTGTTGTGCGGACTGAGTGGGAAGTCGTTATCTGACTTCGGTGAAGTGGCCAGCTTCGACTTCTTTGCTTTCTTTCGTGCCTTCCGCTGGACTCCAGCCAAAATCTCTTCTACTTTGGGCAAGTCTGAATCCTCGCGGCACGGTGATACTGCCAGGCTGGCAACGATCCGGCACGGGCCACTCACTGTGCCGGTGGTGCATACGGGGTCGCTACAAGACGGGAAACCGTTTCGGAATTTCGAATTGAATGATGTTTTTAATACAGGGAAGAGTTTGCTGGTCTGGTGACCGCCACGGTCTTCAAAACCGTTGAGTGGTGTTAACGCATCACTGGTGGGTTCGATTCCCATCCTCTTCCGTTTTTCATGCGCCGTTTTTGACGGAAACGAACGGAGCAGGGCAGAAGTGAACAGAAAACACAGTGTTTTCCGGGATGAACCTGACGCTCACAAA
>JBDONA010000769.1:11377-47659 GCA_039831575.1 Fuerstiella sp.
ACTTTTCGCACTTTTTTGTCAGGGTGTAGTTTTAATTCAACCCCACACCCTACATCGGTGGTCGGTGTCTTCGCTGCCTCGATTCGGAACTCTTCCAGCTCCTGAACGTAATGAGCTTCGGCAATGTCTTCAGTGTTGCCCATCCAGGCACAGACGGTCCCGCGAGGGTAGAACTGTTCCAGCGTCGTCTGCCGTGTCGACCTAAGGTTCTGAAAGATCTTCGGCCAGCGCTCGACCCCGGCCTTGATGCACAGTCTGTACATCCGCCCGCGCAGATTCGCGTCGCTCAGTTGCCGGCGTTTCTGGATCACGTAGTCATCCGGCCCGGTGTTCTCCTGCACTTCATGCAGGTCCATCAGGTAAACGCTGGTTGCCGGTCCGCATTTGGGCGTTTTCAGGGCCTTCCATGCCGCCACCCGATAGAAACGCACGTGAACCGCCGGCGGCGAAGAGCAAGTCTGCTGAGCGAAAACATGCCATGCGTGTGCCAGAACTTCGCAATGCATGATTTCGCTGGGCAATTGACGCTCACAGTTACTATATTGTGAGACATGGGAATTGAGCACTTAACCGAAAACAACAGTCGACGACGATTCCTCGCCCAGGCAGGTGGTGGCGCGGGGATGTTGGCGTATTCGGCGATGACAGCTGCCGCCTCAGTCGCCAGCACGCCACAAACTCATTTTCCACCTCGGGCGAAAAGAGTCATCTGGCTGTTTATGCATGGTGGCCCCAGTCATGTGGATCTGTTCGATCCGAAGCCGGCCCTCACAAGATTCGCCGGGCAACCGTTGCCTGAAAGTTTCGGCAATGTGATGACTCGGCGAGACGTCGCCAAGAATCCGTTGCTGGCAACATTGCGGCGATTCCGACCACACGGAAAATCGGGTCTGGAAGTCAGTGACTTTCTGCCTCACATTGCTGAACATGCGGACGACATCTGTGTGGTCCGATCGCTTCACGGCGACAGTGTGAATCATCCGCAGTCCGTGTATCAGATGAATACCGGCAGCATTCTGATGGGCAGCCCCAGCGTCGGCAGCTGGGTCGCGTACGGACTAGGCTCTGAGAACGAAAACATGCCGGCGTTTGTTGTACTGCCGGATCCCGGTGGTGGTCTGAAAGGTGGCCCACCGGCCTGGGGCAACGGCTATTTGTCGGCATCGTTTCAGGGCGTGACGATGCGTCCCGGAGCATCGCCGATTCTGGACCTGAAGCCTCAGGCAGGCGTCAGTCCGGCGCAACAGCGACGAAACCTGCGTTTGATTCAGTCACTTAACCGGCGGCATCTGGAGCAACGCGACAACGATGACCAACTGTCAGCTCGAGTAAAAGCCTATGAACTGGCGTTTCGCATGCAGGCGGAGGCGCCGGCCCTGGTCGACATCCGTGGTGAGTCGCAACACACGCTCTCGATGTACGGCGTCGATCAGAAAGAGACCTCTGAATTCGGTCGGCGTTGCCTGCTGGCTCGGCGAATGATTGAAAACGGTGTCCGCTTTGTACAGCTTTATTCCGGCGACACGGGCGGTTGGGACGCACATTCTGACGTTGACAAAAACCACACGCAATACTGCGGTCGCACGGACAAGCCGATCGCTGGTTTGCTGACGGATTTGAAACAGCGAGGTCTGCTGGAAGACACGCTCGTGATCTGGGGTGGCGAGTTCGGTCGTATGCCAATGAGTGAACAGGGCAAGGGACGCGATCACAATCCGTGGGGCTATTGTGCATGGCTGGCGGGTGCAGGAATCTCGGGAGGGCGAGCGTACGGAGCCACCGATGACATCGGATTGCGGGCAGAAACTGACAAGGTTTCGGTCAATGACTTCCACGCCACGATTCTGCACCTGCTGGGCGTCGACCACGATCAGCTGACGTACTTCCACAACGGCCTGGACAAGCGATTGACGGGACCGGATGAAGCTCATGTTGTCCACGAATTGATCGGCTGACGTAAATGCTGTTTTTTCGAGTAGCCGGTATTCTTGTCATCCTGTCCGCCGTGGCCTCGACCGCCGGTGCTGAAGAAACCGACGGCTACAATGAGCCACCGATTACCGCAGATGATCGCCAGCACTGGTCATTTTACGTGCTGCAAAAGGTGGACGTACCGGTCACCCGGTTCGCACGATGGCAGCGCAACACGATCGACAACTTCATTGCCGCCGGACTGGAACAGCACGCATTGGAACCACAACCTGCTGCGTCCCGCCAGACGTTGATCAGACGACTCAGTTTTGACCTTATCGGACTGCCGCCTACGCCCGCTGAAATTGACGCATTTCTGTCCGACCAGTCAAATGACGCATACGACAGACTTGTCGACCGGTTGCTGACGTCAAATGGCTACGGCGAACGATGGGCTCAGCACTGGCTGGATCTGGCTCGCTTCGCTGAAACAGATGGGTTCGAACACGATAAAGTGCGTCCGGAGGCATGGAAGTACCGCGACTGGGTCATCGACGCACTCAACACCGACATGCCGTACGATGAATTTCTTCGGCGTCAGATTGCCGGTGACGAACTTTATCCCGACGATGAATCTGCGCGAATCGCGACGCAATTTTGTCTATCCGGCCCCGACATGCCGGACATCAATCTTCAGGAAGAACGTCGTCACACACTGCTCAACGAAATCACGTCGACGGTTGGCGAAGTAGTGCTCGGACTGCAGATCGGATGTGCCCGCTGCCACAACCACAAATACGACCCCATCAGCCAGGCTGATTTCTATCGTCTGCGGGCCGTGTTTGAACCGGCCATTCAACTGCAGAAGAACAAATCTGTGACCAGCCTGCGCGAAAAACCCCCATTCACAGCGGCCAGCCATTTGATGTTGCGAGGCGATTTTCGCCGCCCCGGCCCCGCGGTCACTGCAGGAGTTCTGCGTGTCATCAACGGTTCGGAACAGGTATTCTCACCCGTCGCCCACAGCCATACCGCCGGTCGCCGGACGGCTCTGACCGCATGGCTGACGTCACCGGACAATCCGCTGACCGCTCGCGTGATCGTGAATCGAATCTGGCAGCATCACTTCGGCACGGGAATCGTCGACACGCCCAGTGAGTTCGGCATCATGGGCTCAGAACCGAGCCACTACACCTTGCTCGACTGGCTGTCAAAGTGGTTTGTTGACAATGGCTGGAACCTGAAAAAACTGCACCGATTGATCCTAACTTCCGCGACCTATCAACAGCGCAGCCTTCTTGCGGACGGCGCTACGGACGCCGAAATCCAACGTTGGCAGACATCGCTGGCAACCGATACGAACGCTCGGTTGTTGTCGCGGTATCCTCGCTGGCGACTGGAAGGCGAAGCTGTGCGGGACGCGATGCTCTTCGCGGCCGGCGTTCTGAATCGAAAATCAGGTGGCCCTGGTGTGCGGCCGCCGCTACCGAAGGAACTGCTGGCCACATTGCTGAAAAACCAGTGGAAGGTAACACAGGACAAAACGGAACACGATCGTCGCAGCATTTACGTGTTTGCCAGACGAAACCTGCGATACCCGATTTTCGAAGTCTTCGACCGTCCAAGTGCCAACGCCAGTTGCCCGGACCGCGGCGTATCGACAACTGCTCCGCAGTCGCTGCACTTGTTGAATTCAGAGTTTTCCGCGACTACAGCCCGGCGACTCGCGGACTCTATTGCCGACTCGCCCACAGATGATCAGATCCAACACGTGTTCCTGAGTCTGCTCGGCCGACGACCATCAGCGAAAGAGACACAGGAGGCGCACGCTTTTCTGGCAGAGTCAGAGGACAGCGATGATGGTCTGACCCATCTGTGCCTGTCCCTGTTCAACTGCAACGAATTCATTTTCGTGGACTAACTGGACATCGCCACCTTCTTTCTTCATTCTAAACCGAAGCGTAAGTTTTGAAGGTGCGCTATTTCTTGCCCCCTAGTGTAGTGTCTCAGGCAGTCGTTGAATTATCGAGGGCTGCCCTTGCTCGAGCCGCTTTTTCGAGAATCTGTTCTGCTGACTTCGTCCAGACGAAAGTCTCCGGATCCGCGTTGTGAGCGTCGACGTATTTCATGATAGCGCCGATGAGCTCCTTAACGCTACGGAAAACCCCGTTACGAATTCGGTCCTGTGTGATGTGGCCGAACCATCGTTCAATGACGTTCAGCCATGAACTGCTGGTCGGAATGAAATGGATGTGAAATCGTTTGTGACGTTTTAGCCAGACTTTCACCTTTCATGTTTGTGAGTGCAGTAGTTATCAACAATAAGGTGAAGGTCCAGATCCAGCGGGGTCTCCGCATCGATCTTTTTCAGGAACTTCAACCACTCCTGATGACGATGGCGGGGCATGCACTCTGCGATGATCTTTCCTTCCGCCAGTTCGATCGCAGCGAACAAAGTTTTCGTTCCGTTGCGTTTGTAGTCGTGTGTCATCGTCTTCAATCGTCCCGGGAACATTGGCAGACTTTTCTGCGTGCGATCCAACGCCTGAATTTGGATTTTCTCATCGCAGGACAGCACCAAAGCGCGTTCGGGAGGATTCAGATATAGGCCAACAACGTCGATCACTTTTTCTGCGAAGCGTTTGTCGTTGGACGACTTGAACGTCTTTCGCAGATGAGGCTTCAGGCCGTTATCACTCCAGACGCGCTGAACGGTGGCCTTGCTCGTGCCAACGGCCTTCGCCATGGAACGCACTGACCATTGCGTCGCGTTCTCAGGCATCTCCTGAGTCGTCCGACGCACGATGGTGGCTTCGAGACGAGATCGAACAGAAGGTTTGCGACCTCCACGTGGAAGGTCTTTCTCAATGCCCGCCAGTCGTTGCTCAGCAAATCGTTTTCGCCATTTACCAACTGTTTGCTGCGTCATTCCGAGTTCGTCGGAGATGTCTATGTTCTGCAGACCACGTGCTGCGAGCAGAATGATTCTCGCGCGATCGACAAGACGAGCTTCCGTCTTCTTCCCGCGAGACCACTTCAACAAAGTGGCTCGTTCTTCTTTCGATAATTCAATTTCTACGGCTCGACGCATGGTTCCACCTCCTGTGTGAAATCATTAACACCGAACGCGAAAATACGTGTCGAAACTTGCATGGATTTCGGAGACACTACACTCTCCCCAAGAATTCGGATCAAGTTCAAATACTTCGACAACAAGTGTTTTTCCGAATTCGTAGGGAGAGGGGACCACAATAGCGCAACTTCAAAAAGCGTCAGCGAGAAGACCAGTTGCGACGATCGCCTCGCTTACGCTTCGGGTAATGAAGAACGCTGAACAAACGAAACAAATGGCGCTGCCCAACTGAGATCGTTGTGTCGGACGAATTCAGCGATCAATCTTCGCCAATCTTTTGAAATCGCGACCCACAAAGCATACAACACAGCTATTGATGGTGGTCATCAGTCGTCGAATCCGACGACACGATCGAATGCCGCAAAGGAATACGCTATGACCTCAGTCGAAGATTCACGCACTGACACCGCCACATTCGCTGCCGGCTGCTTTTGGTGTACCGAAGCCGTGTTTGTGCGGTTGAAAGGTGTCAGCAAGGTCACGTCCGGTTACACGGGCGGCCGACTGCCGAATCCAACATATTCACAGGTCTGTAGTGGAATCACAGGGCACGCTGAGGGCATTCAAATCACATATGACCCGAAAGTCATTACTTACGAACAGATGCTGGACGTGTTCTTCCACACTCACGATCCCACAACGCTCAATCGTCAGGGGGCCGATGTCGGCACCCAGTATCGGTCAGCCATCTTCTATCACAATGCCAAACAGAAAGCCGTCGCAAAAAAGGCCATCGAAGCATTGAATGCCGCCGACGACTTCGACGCTCCCATCGTGACGACACTGGAAGAGCTGAAAAAGTGGTATCCTGCGGAAGACTACCATCAGGAGTACTTCGAGCTGAATCCACGGCAGCCGTATTGCCAGGCGGTGGTTGGCCCCAAAGTCAGCAAGTTTAAGAAACGGTACGAGGCGATGCTGAAGAAGGAGTAGAGCAGGGTACAGAAAGGCATGTCGGACAGGACCTGTCCTGCCAACGACAGGCGCGCCAGAACAGGTCCTGGCCTACGTTTACTCAGGCTGGGACGCGTCTTTCGAAGCCACGAGTCAGCGTCATGCGCTGTAGGTGCCTCTACTGTTTCCGCTGCAGATCCGCCGCGGATTGCTGTCTCGTGCGTCGCAGAAGCAGGTTGCCCTGCGGAAAAGCACGCGGAACGACAAGCAATGGAATCGGGCCGCCGGGCGTGGGATTGAACGCCTTTAAGAACTGTTGCATGTTTTGATCGAGCTGTCCCAGCGGTTTCGGCGTTGTAAGCGGTCGCGAGGTTGTGCCACGGATTTCGACCATTGTCCACTGAGTCCACAGTCGGTTAATAATCGGCAGCGACGCAGCCGTTGGACGCGGTGGCCGCGAAAAGAAATCCAAATGCACGTCACCTTCAAAACCCACAGTACCGCGACCGAGCAGACTGATTGATTTCCCGACAAGGTTGATGCGTTTGAAGTTGAACGCTTCGCGGCCGACACTGAAATCCATCCTCGCGTAGTCAAAAGCCGTGCGATCCTGCACGTTGAACTTCAACTGCGACAATGCTCCCATCAGATGCACCATGACCGGCAGTTCGTACAGTGCCGCAGGGCTAATCTGCAGTTGTCCCTCTCCTTCCACGTCTGCCGCCGAATCGCCCGTCCCTTCCAGGGACATCCAGGCTTTGATGACACCCTTAAGCGTTTTCTGGTCAGGAATATGCAGTGCCGCATAGTCTTCCAGCAATGCGTCGTTGATTTCCGTGTAGAATTGGTAACGGCCGTTTTCACGCAGGTCAACCAGCGCATCCAGAACTAAATCGCCACCGTATGCCCGGGCCTTGATGCGCTGCCGCCGGTCAACCTGCGTCAGACCATTGTCCACAAACACTTTCCGACTCCCCAGCACCAGTTCGACATCGTTGACCGAATATGGCCCCTCCACATCGGTGAAGGGCATTTCGAGGACCTCAGCTGTATCCAGTTTAATCGTTCCTGTGTTGTGAAGGTGAAATCCGTCCCAGGCGCCCTGAGCAGTGACCAAACCGTAAATCCGGGTCACATCAAGCCCGGCCTGCACGGCACAGTCACGGAATCGCATGTTCAGATCCCAACGTGCGGTCGGATTGTAGTTGCCGGTCATCACACCTCGGAAATCCATTTCCGAGTTCTCAATCGACACCGATCCGCGCTGGTACAGACGATTCAGTGTTTGTCGCCATGATGTCGGCATGGCCGCGCGCAGCTGATCATCCGGCTTGAGATTCACGGCCGTCACGTCGTTCAGGTGTACCTGCCATTCTCCATCCGGCCTGGCATCGGCCCAGCCGGTCGCTCGAATGGGAGTTTTGTTGTGGAACGCCTGAAATGAATGAATCTCACAATGTTGAACACCGGCAAACTTTTCGTCGTTCGGGTCAAAACTGAGTGTTGCTTCCTTGACCAGCATTTCCAGCGGAAACGGTTTCGGTTTGATTCGAGTGTTAAAAATGCGTACCGGAGAATGTGCTGGAAACACTACGATTGCGGACTGACCGGGACTTGCCGTCCAGTGAACCTGCGCTGTCAGATCGCAGAAGCCGTCCGGATCGATCATATTCCAAAGATCACGTTGCGGCTTGCTTAGGGCGTTGTACAGATCGGAATCCAACGCCGCGTTCCGGGCGTTAATCGTTAGATCCAGAACGCCAGGTGCCGGCAATCCCTGAAAACTTCCGGTCGCAAAAATCCGACCGTTTTCGTGCTGTCCCTGAAGGTCAGCAAACTGCCAGTGTTTCGTTTTTCCATTGAAAGTCGCGTTGCCGCTGAGATTGTCAATGTCGTACGGGAACCTGGCGAACCGCATTTTTGCATCAAAGACGTGCGCGTTGATAAAGTTATGTGTAGGCCTGTCAAGTCCCGGCGGGCGATAGAAGACAAGGTCTGCGTGTGCCGTGCCCTCAAGATTGAGCGTATCGATGACGGCCCGCTGATTGTCTTCCAGCGCATTACGGAAACGACTGTCCAGCGGAAAATCTGTGACATGCATATCAAACAGCAACTCTGCGGCCGGCCCTGGATTCATCCACCATCCGGCGGACGCAAATGGTCGCGTTCCCAGGCGTCCCGCGATCGTCACGTCCAGCATCACATCGCGTTCCGTCATGGCCGGCTCATAACCATGAGCCAGATCAAAACCGTTTTCCGGCGAATTGACGAACGGTCGCTGTTTCAGCGTGCCGGTCAGTCCATCGACCGGATATCGAAACTTACGATACGTCACCGTGCCACTGTCGATTGTGGCCTCAAGATTCTCGGGGCGCCAGCTGCCGTCCGGCTGTTGCCAAAGATCGCAACCACCGGAAACAAGCGCATCGGGCTGAAACGTATCAAACAGACGCTGGATTCTGGGCGGCATCAGCGGCTGTAGTTTCCTGTTCACCCGAAATGTCTGGACGTCAAACCGCGCGCGGCCCGTCGGCGAGCCTGTCCCCTGTTGCATCTGCAGCCATCCGGACAGGTGTGCCTCATCGCTCTTTGCCCGAGTCAGCCGAAACTCAAGATTCTGATTATCCTTGAAAAACGTTGCCTGCACGTCCGTCAGCACGATTGGAAAGACGGGGGACACCAGACGACCGTCACGGACTTCAACTTTCAACTTGAATGCCGGTACTGCCAGTTCCGGTGAGCCACTGACGCTGAAGTCCACATCAAGCACTCCCACAAACTGCGGCGCTGTGCGACCGTCGTTTCCGATCACCAATGCCGCTCCCGCTGGTCGTGGCGTTGAAACCCGACCACTCGGAGGCCGAGGCAGAACTCGTCCCAACATCGACTCAATCTGCGTAAGATGATTCTGAATCCCGGGGTTGGTGGCCTGAGCCAGTCCCATCAGACTTTTGTCCGCCTGCACACCCCTCAATCGGCCACCCAGATTCCAGTTTCGCGTCGTGAGATCCCATGCGCCGGCGACGTTCAACAGGCCAACACCAGGCAGATTAATGCCGCCATCAAAGTCGTATTTGTTCTGCGATGCAGGTAGCGCCTGGATCGCCGAACTGGTTAGCAGGACTCGCGCCTCAGGGATCCCGCCACCGTGCTTCAGCGTCAGCTGAACTCGAACGTTCTTCAAAGAAATATGTGGCATCTGGACAGGAGAGTTCTGCGGCGGATGAAACTCGTACTGCTGCCAGTTCCAACGACCGTCCTCTTCTCTGACCAGCAGAACATCGACCGAGTCCAGACGCACCGCGTTGACAGACACCTGTTGCTGCTCAAGCAGTCGATTCGAATCAATGTCAATGGAGATCTCATTCGCCCGAAACAACGGCTGCCCGGTCTGGCGGTCGCGGATTTCGACGTCGGTCAGGGTAGCGCCGTGAGCACCGTGCAGCCGTGTCGCGCCCACGGACAATTTCAGTTCGGGGGCGGCTTCGTCGAACCGCTTCAGGATCTCGTCGTGAACCAGGCGGTCGCTGTGGTTCCAATAATAGAGCGCAGCGCCGCCGGCAACGATCGCTGTGAGCAACGTCAGTCTGACCATCCATTTCAGAACTGGAACGATTTTCATGGGAACGGTGGCATCCTGCCACTGGCACGCATCAATACAGGGCTGATGCTGCGCTAGTCTCGTTTACTCAGCATGAAGTGACGCCAGCCAATAGCTCCCAGCACTGAGAGTGGAAACTCCACCGGCAGACGATACCTGACCGAACCAACGAACACCATATGAACCAGCAGAAACAGCAGCAGCGGTCCGAGCAGAACCAGCAAGTCAGAACGTTCCCACTGTCGTGACGCGAGACCAGCGATTGTGCTGACCGCCAGGAACACCCAGTAAACAACGCAAACACCAGAAACCACCCATCCTGCCGTCATCGCGATATTTGGCACGGGACTAAGAAATGCGGTGGCCTTGCTCACCGCCAGGCTGATGACTCGCCCCGGATTTGCCCGTGCAAACGCTATCGACTTCTGTGTGTAGTATTGGTTCATTTCGAATTCGGACATTCGGGCCAGTACGTTGTCATCCTCAAAAAACTGCATATCGCTGGCACCCGTGGCCTGAGGATTAAGGCCATCGTACAGACTTGGTCCGGACCACAGTGACGTGAAGACCCAGTGCCCGGTCACCGTCGCATTTCTGGCAGCCCAGGGCAGCAGCACAAGAAAACACCCCGCGACAAGTCCCGCACAGACTGTTGCCCGCAGCGCGAACGAACGCTTCAACAGAAACGGCACGGCCGCGCAGGAGATGATCAGCCAGGGAAGAAACCCAGGCCGCGACAGCACGGTTACACCAATTAGCGCACCTGTCAAAAGTGACCGGCACACGACTCGCCATGAACTCGTGCGATCGTGAGCAGCATCACATGCCTCGTCGCCACTTCGAAGTAACCACAGCAGTGATAACAGACTCACCAGCATCCAGAACGTAAACAGCGTCTCCGATAAAATCAAAACACTGTTGCCGATGTGCAGTGGACAGATGGCAACGTACAGCGCCGCCCAGAATCCGATACGTCTTGAGTGAACCTGCCGGCCAAGACAATACGTCAACCAGCAACAGCCAGTGCCCAGCACGGCCAGGACCAGGCGGGCAGCCAGAACGCTGTGGCCGAACAGATCAATCGATGCGGCCAACAGCAGCGGGAAACCTGGTACACGCAGAACGTGTCGACCATAGATAACGTAGTCCCGGCCAGCCGCGATTTTCTCCGCGAGTTCCCAATAGCCGTTGGCGTCCCCTTCAATCAGAAACGGTCGCCCGGCTGATTGAACATGTCGTTCCACGACAAACGCCATGATGACCCGCAGGACAAGAGCGACCGCCATCAGTGTGACGACGATCGGTTTCCATTGCGCGGCGATTCGCGAGTCATCTGCAATCGTGGCAGTTGCAGCAGAGTCGGTGACACTTTGGTCAGTGCTGGCTGACATCCCGGATCCATTCGTTGTGCAGCTGTTCCAGCTCTCTGACGACGTCCGGGTGCCGGGCCGCAAGGTTCTCCAATTCATGGACAGAATCACTCAGATTCACCAGAAACCGCCTGTCGTCGTTTGTGATGGGAGCCATATTGCTGGTGTCGTTCGGGTTGCCAATCAGTTTCCAGTCACCTCTTCGAACGGCCCACTGCCGATTTTTCTTTCCACCGCCGGATTCCCAGTGAAAGATCTCGTGCGGTGATTGAGCGTTCGCCGCTTGCAGGACATCAGAAATGTCTTTGCCATCAAACATACGTTCTCCCGCGTCCAGATCGCAAAGAGAAACCAGTGTCGGCAACCAATCGCAGGCAGTTGCCATTTGGTGACGAATGACACCAGCCGGAATCACCTTTGGCCATGAGATCATCGCCGGCACACGGATCCCGCCTTCGAACAAGCTGAATTTGGCTCCACGAAAAGGCCCGGCACTGCCGCCACCGCCGAACGTACGTTCTTCTGTGCTGTGCCCGTGATCCGACTGATAGACGACAACGGTGTTGTCTCGTAGTCCCAGGTCATCAAGACGCTTCAGAACGCGACCAACGATTTCGTCGGTCGTGGACACAAAGGCAGCATACATCCTGCGCGGGGCATCCAGGTGAGCGTAGTGGGTGCGCCACTTGTCAGTCCCCTGCAGAGGATAATGGGGAGTGTTAAGCGCCCAGTACATCATGAAGGGGCGATCTTTGTTGTGTTCAATAAACCGAACGGCATCCGCCGCCATCAGGTCGGGAAAAAAGTCGCCGTCATGAAACACCTCCCGGCCATTGCGCCACAGGTCGTGACGGTTGGGACCATTCCAGTAGAAGAAGTGAGAGTAGTTGTCGATGCAGCCGCCCATGTGGCCAAAGGAATCGACAAAGCCCTGACCGTTCGGCATCGTCGCCGGTGTATAACCAAGATGCCATTTGCCGACGTGGCCGGTCATGTAGCCGTTAGCTGCAAACAATTCGGCCACAGTTTGAGTGGCCGCCGGCATTCCCGCATTCCCTGAGTGCGACGAAACGTTTCCCGGCACGCCCGCGCGCTGTGGAAACAGACCCGTGATGAACGCCGCCCGCGAAGGCGAACACACCGGAGCAGCGGCATAGAACTGAGTAAACCGCACGCCCTGCGACGCCAGCCGATCCAGTTCGGGAGTCGTAAGGTCCGTCGCGCCGTAGCAGTTCAGATCCACGGTTCCCTGGTCATCGGCCAGAATCATGATCACATTGGGTTTGTGTGCGTGCACCGGTCCATTGACCAGCGTGGCAAGGACACCGATTGACACAACAATGCGTCGCAGCCGTTGGTTCGTTTTCATTTCATCCGTCCTGCGGCGTTGCTGTGGCGCGTTTTAGATCTTCGTCTTCCATCACGCCAATATATGGAAGATGGCGGAAATCGTCGTTGTAATCGAGTCCATATCCGACCACAAATTCATCGGGAATCTTAAAGCCGAAGTAGTCGGGTTCCAGATCCACTTCCGTGCGAGCCGTCTTCCACAACAGCACGGCTGACCGAACACTCGCCGGCTGAAAATCCTTCACAGCCTCATACAGTCCGACCATCGTGTTGCC
This sequence comes from Fuerstiella sp., assembly GCA_039831575.1. Classification (GTDB taxonomy): domain Bacteria; phylum Planctomycetota; class Planctomycetia; order Planctomycetales; family Planctomycetaceae; genus Fuerstiella. Next base: position 23,912 of record JBDONA010000769.1, read on the forward strand.
GGTATCAAAAATGTCATCCAGAATCACAACGTCGCGTCCCCGCAGGTCGGGCACGAGGGACTGGTTGATGGTCAGCCGTCCGGGCGTTGTTTCAGCACCGCGATAGCTGGCCGCCTGAATCAACGCCACGCGCAGTGGTACGGAAGTCGCTCGGATCAGATCCGCCAGCAACACGATGCTTCCCGTCAACACGCCCAGAATTGTGAGCGGCCGCCCGAAATATTCGTCGCTCAACTGGCGCCCGAGCGCTTTCACGCGCTCGCTGATCTCGCTCTCAGTTAACAGGACTCTCATAATCCCTCGGCGGAAACAACAGCATGATGGGGATAATCGAAGGGGCCGCCACTCAACTCTTCGCCAGCTGCCTCAATACTGTGTGCAGAATCCCTCCATTGCGGTAGTAATCGACTTCGACAGGCGTGTCGATGCGACATGTGGTGACGAAGTGAACCTCATCACCGTTGCTCTTGCGCGCCGTGACTTCCACCGCCTGGCGCGGCTCAAGGGAATCATCCAGACGAATATCGAAGACCTCGGTACCATCGAGTTCCAGACTTTCACGGCTTTCGCCTTCGCGGTACTGCAGCGGCAGCACGCCCATGCCCACCAGATTACTGCGGTGAATGCGTTCATAGCTGGTTGCAATCACGGCCTTGATGCCCAACAGGAACGTGCCTTTGGCGGCCCAGTCTCGTGACGAGCCGGTGCCGTATTCTGCTCCCGCCAGGACAACCAGCGGTGTGCCATCGACTTTGTACTTCATCGCAGCGTCGTAAATTGAAGTCTGTTCTCCGGACGGATAATGAATGCTGACGCTGCCTTCTGTGCCTGGCGCCAACATGTTCTTCAGACGAATATTGGCAAACGTGCCGCGCGTCATCACGCGGTCATTGCCGCGGCGACTGCCGTAGCTGTTGAAGTCTTTGATCTGTACGCCCTGTTCCTGCAGATACAGGCCAGCGGGACTGTCCGGTTTGATCGCGCCGGCCGGGCTGATGTGATCTGTCGTGGTCGAATCGCCGACCGAAACAAGACACCGAGCCCCTTCGATGGCGGAAATCGGAGCGGGCTCAACGGGCATATCGATGAAGAACGGTGGCTCCTGAACGTAGGTACTGTCCGCGTTCCATGGGTACAGGTCGGCATCGGAACTCTGGATCGCCTGCCATTCTTCCGGTCCGTCGGCGGCCGACGCATATTGTTCGGTGAACATCTCAGGCGTCATGGAAGACGCGATCGTATCGGCGATTTCTTCCTGTGTCGGCCACAGATCTCGCAGAAAGACGTCGTTACCATCGGGATCCTGACCGAGCGGTTCCGTGTCCAGGTCGATGTCGATAGTGCCGACCAGCGAGTACGCAACAACCAGTGGCGGGCTGGCAAGGTAGTTGGCCTTCACCAGCGGGTTGATGCGTCCTTCAAAATTGCGATTTCCGGAAAGGACGGACGCGGCAACGAGATCACCGTTCGTGACGGCGTTTGCGACGGGCTCCGGCAATGGTCCGCTGTTGCCGATACAGGTCGTGCAACCATAGCCGACTGTCTGGAAACCAAGTTCGTTGAGTGGTTGGTCCAGACCGGATTTCGCCAGATATTCGGTCACAACACGCGAGCCCGGAGCAAGACTAGTCTTGACCCACGGCTTGCGTTGCAAGCCTTTGGCCACAGCGTTGCGAGCCAGCAGTCCGGCACCGACCATCACACTGGGATTACTGGTGTTGGTACAGCTGGTAATGGCCGCAATCACAACGACTCCATCCGTGATCTCGGAGCTGTTCCCATTGTCTTCCACGGAAACGGGATCGGCCGGGGCGTCTTTGCCAAATGTTTCGCCGAGTGCTTTTTTCCAGGCCGGCTGCATATCCGAAAGCAGGATGCGATCCTGAGGACGTTTCGGTCCCGCCAACGACGGAACAACGGTGTTCATATCGAGACCCAGCTTGCTGCTGAAGCGTGGTTCCGGAGCATCATCCGTGCGGAACAGCCCCTGTTCTTTCGTGTAGCGTTCCACAAGATCGACAAGGTCTGCCGGACGACCGGTGCGGTGCAGATAATTCAGCGTTTCGCCATCGACAGGGAAGAAGCCCATGGTGGCGCCGTATTCAGGAGCCATGTTGGCCAGAGTCGCGCGGTCAGCCAGCCCCAACCGGGCCATGCCTTCACCGTAGAATTCGACAAACTTGCCGACAACGCCGTGAGCTCGCAGCAATTGCGTCACCGTCAGAACAAGGTCGGTCGCGGTCGCACCTTCCGGCAGAGCGCCGGTGAGTTTGAAGCCGACGACTTCCGGAGTCAGCATGTAAATCGGCTGACCAAGCATCACGGCTTCGGCTTCAATTCCGCCGACGCCCCAACCAACAACGCCCAGACCGTTAATCATCGTGGTGTGACTGTCGGTACCCACCAGACTGTCGGGATAGGCAACACCGTCGCTGACCATCACGACCTTGGAAAGGTATTCCAGATTCACCTGATGAACGATTCCGGTGGCCGGTGGAACGACGCTGAAGTTCTCCAGAGCCTTCTGTCCCCAGCGCAGAAACTCGTAGCGTTCCTTGTTACGCTTGAATTCGGTTTCCACGTTGTGCTTCAACGCGAACCGGCTGGCGAACTCATCAACCTGCACGCTGTGGTCGACGACGAGATCGCAGGGCACCAGCGGATTGATCTTTGTGGGATCACCGCCCATCCGGACCATGGCGCTTCGCAGAGCAGCGAGGTCAACAACGGCCGGAACCCCTGTGAAGTCCTGCAGCACAACTCGGCCGGGCTTAAACGGTACTTCCACCTGAGCCGGGGCTGCCGCGTCCCATGTGGCCAGATTCGTGACGTCGTCCGAATTCACAACGAAACCATCGACGTTACGGAGGCACGCTTCCAGCAACACGCGAATAGAAAAGGGCAGGGTGTCGATGTCACCGATGCCATCTTCAGTCAGCTTGCGGAGACGAAAGTACTTAACGTCGCCGGCCGCTGTTGACAATGTGGCTTCGGCACCGAAGGGGTTAGGAGGAGTCATATTCTGTGGCTTGTGTAAATCTCGTAAACAGCAACGGACCTTCGTCGTAAGCCGACATTTTGCAAGGCTTGTGGCCGGATTGTAGACATCTGGGCAAAAGACTCAATTGGGAAGTCCGGAGCAATGCCCGCAACCGCCGAACGGACCGCTGATTCTGCCACTAAGCCTCGGTGCTCAACGACTGCTCACGGTCGCGTCTGGCCTATTTAGCCGTATCTGTGACGTCTCGAAGAACCGCTGGGGCGACAAACCTATGTGCCCCAGTACGAGTGACGAATTCCCGTACGCTTGCGTCATCGTCGCTTATCGACGACCCTTCCGCTTACACACAAACGGTATCCATTCTCCCAGCCAAGCCCAAAAACATGACTGCAAACCGCCAATCGGAAGTTCAGGAAGCGATCAAGGACGTCGACTTTGACGCCAATAAGTACCAAATCGAATTCAACACAACGCACGGACGAATTCTGGTGGATCTGCTTCCCGATGTGGCTCCCGGGCATTGTGGCAACATGATCGGCCTGACAAAGATCGGGTACTACAGCGGCCTGTCATTTCATCGAATTATCGGTGGTTTCATGATCCAGGGCGGCTGCCCGGAAGGCACTGGTACCGGCGGCCCCGGGTACAACATCGATGCCGAATTCAACGACACGCCGCATGTGGAAGGCGTCCTGTCGATGGCGCGTTCGACTAGTCCCAATTCGGCCGGGTCGCAGTTTTTCATCTGCCTGGGAGCACACACTCACCTGGACGGACAATACACGGCATTCGGCCGAACTGCCGACGACGAAAGTATGGAGGTAGTCCGTATGCTTGGCTCGATGCCAACGGACCACGGAGATCGACCTCAATCGACAGCTGCAATTGATTCGGCAACGGTCATTGTGAAGCCAGTTGAATAGACGGGCGCCCCAGGTGACGGACAACGGTGCACGACGCATGGCATTCCAAACTGCTGTCGGTGCGCGTCAGTATATGCCTGTTTAACACATGACAGCCGGCACGAGGTGTCGCACGTCTGCAGGGGCGTCGCGGTAAACGAACATGGCGGGCCATCGAACCGGGCAGTCCGGGCCGGTGCGTGTTCAGTATGCGGCCGTCGTTTGTTGCGGCCAACGCCTTTTGTATTGGCGGCATCGTTCCGATTCGCCACATCACGCCGGGCCGATGGCAACACTTGTCGGGCACGTGTGGAACACATTTCCGGCGAAGTTATTGCGCGACGAACGGGGACCGGCTATCGAGTTCAGCCTGCCGTCAGGCGAACTGTCACTATTCCAGTGCAGTAATGAGCTGGTCCAGAAGCCTGTGGTTGCCGAACAACACATCGGCTCCCTTGACACCTCTCTTGACACTGACGGAAATTGCCGCGGCGTCCGGATCGGTCAGGAGGCTTAAATCGTGGTAAAACGCTGATGTCAACTGGCCGACGAGTCTTCCTTTAAGCCCCTGCGATTTTCCAGTGCCGACTTCCCACTCGTATAACTCTCCGTTTTCCATGATGTAGTACCATAGATTGTTTGCGTCAATCAGCCAGCGTTCGTTGGCACCACCCCAGTTGAGAAAGTCACTCACTGTCGAACGAAGGTCCAGTTGCATGTCCAGCACAATCGCAATCGTCTGCTCCGTGGTCAGTGGAGCCGTTTGGGTCCAGCCCTCCTCGGGAGTTGTACGAACAGTGTAATCACCCGGTCGGACGCCTTCGAAGATGTACCAGCCTCGCTCTGTTTCAAACTGAATTGTGCCATCGCCGTTGACATCGACATTCTTCGTCACCGTCGTCGCAACAACGTTACCATCGTGATCAATCAGTTCCACACTGCGACCATTGACCCACGGTTCAATCTCGGATTCAATAAACTCGCGCATCTGAGGATCATCGCCGGGCCTGTCAAAAGGGCCACCTTCCTCGTCCTGATGCGGCCCCCAGTAACTCGCCTGCCCGTCAGGATTAATAATGTACCAATCGTCGTGTTCGTAGTCGTAAAACCATTCATGATTCTCCGACAGCGCCTCCAGTGGAAACAGCTTCAGATACTCCGGAGCAAGCGTGACATCGTCGCGCACTGCATTCGCGAAAAAGTCCAGCCACACTCGGCCGCTGACCTCATTGGATTCGAAGTTGCCGAAGTCCACGCGTTTGATCACCCGCCCCGTCTCTGATCCCGATGGTGAGTCGCTGTACTGCCCGTCGAACAACAGTGACGGATCGTCGAAATACACAGAGCCAACGGTCGCAACAAGAGTACCACTCAACGGCGACGACTCAGTAATTCCCTGACCGTCCCAGCGAAACAGACCACCTGCCGGGGTAATGTAGTGCCATCCACTGCCGGGGCTGAAGACCCATTTTTCACCCAGGCCACCGAAGTCCTCGTAGTACGAATCTCGAAACCCAAGCTCCAGTTCATTCACCATCCGAGCCGTGGCACTGGACGGATCAAATTCGATTCGCGTTCCTTCCATCCAGCCATCCGGGACAATCTGCCGGACGGTGTAGGTTGCTCCCAGCGTCACGTCAAAACTGTACCAACCACCCTCTGTGGCCACATCGATCGTGCCGTCAAGGTCAAGGTCTCGCCCTGTCGTCTGAGTTGTGCTGAGGACAACTCCATTTCCATCGAGCAGTTCCACTGTCCAGCCGTCCAGCCAGGGCTCCAGCTCGCCTGAAGATGCCCGTGGGACCAACTCGGGCTGGCTGTAATAGAGGCCCGCATCAAGCGAAGCAACGACGTTGCCGTCAAGTGAACCGCCAGTCCCTGACCATGCGGTGAGTGTTCCATCCGATGTCAGAAAATACCACTGGTTGTTTTGGCTGGAACGAAACCAGTATTCCTGGCCACCAAAAGCGTTGAAGTAAGTATTGCCTGCCACAATATCCAGATCCAAAGCAGCAAGCGCTGGATCCGGCTGTACACCATCCGCATTCACGTCGTTCCAAATGCGACCTTCCACAATGGCCGGCGGTCCTTCGTAGGTGACTTCCAGCAGCGGAGCAAGGCTGGCGTCGGGCCCGTCTTTGCTGATGAATGAGGCGACTGCCCCACCGCTTGCTTCAATCAACCACCCGAAGTTTGCAGCAGCGTCATCAAGCCACCGCTGAACATCATCAATCAGGCCACCACCCGCCAATTCGTATGCGCCGACACCGTCAAAAGCTGTTAAGGCCGAAGACGATCCAAAGTCGCCGCCGGGGTTACTCCAAAGCTGTCCGTCATATTGTGAATACAGCCAGGTCGCATCAAATTCCCGTGCGGGAGCCCCCACATTCTCATCGCCCACTGCGTTCGATCCGGATTCTCCCCACGCGGCGGAAACCGGATGCACTGCGACAGACCCGCCACCGCCGGACGAATGGGCCGCATTTAAGGTCAGAACGGCATCAATGATCGTGGAGCCGTCCGGAATCCCACCGACATCAAACTGTACCAGGCCATGGATCCCGCCACCCACGACAATGAATTCACCAGCACCATTGCTGGCATCGGGATCGCTCTGGTAGATCGTGGTATCCCGGGAGGCGCCAAACTGCACCGTCACCGCACTCAAGAGCTGACGAAGCTCGAGCAAATCTGCCGCACACTGCAGCTTATTGCCGCGGTTTCTGCGCCACTGTTTGGGGCGGCAAAATATTGAATTGAAGATTCTCGAACGTGAAATCATTGACCCGACCTGATCTCAACTCTCGCCAATTCACCGATCCGTGGGAGAGACCGTTTTCGATCCGTTGAAAACACTCTTCTGGACATAAAGACAACGCCCGGCAGATTTTGTCAGGGATTCCGGAAAAAAGAGTGGCCGACAGAAGATCACAGACGATTCGGCGTTCGACTTCTAACACACGTCAGAAAAACTATACACTTGTCGACTCATCGCCCCGGACCGCGTCTCCGATACAAACCGTCCCCCCGGACTCCACAACGGCCGTGATTCCACTGTGGCCAATCATTGCCTCATATGCGCCCACGCCAAGGGTTTGTTCCATCCTTGAGCAGGGGGCGCAATCTCCTGTTCCCTTTAGCACGGCTTCTCCTATTTTGAACCGTTGAGACCTAAGTGCAGCAAGATTTATGCCGGAGACAACAATATTTCGGCGAACCGCTCCGGGATCAGCCGTTTCCAGCCCCATGAGTCCTGCCACCACCGGCAAATGTTCGTGCTGAATTAACGTGACCTGGCGCTCGGACTCGCCGGATTCGCGGAGGTGATGTTCTCCCCGGATGCCCTGGTTAGCGACGAGTTCAACACTGTCTGGAGTCTGCATTTTTCCTTCACGAGCCGTGGCGCTGCCAAGCCACTCGACCCGCCCGACAAACTCTTTGGTAAATAACAGCTCCTGCACAATCTTCATTGCATCTCTCCCACGGAAAAAACTGCTCACTCCTGTTCGACCTCACAGAATACCAACCGCAAACCCAAGTGTCGTGCATGTGGCGGTTGGCAAACGAATTGGTATCCTTCAGCCAGCAGTTCACCGGTTGATGGCGTCACGAGCAGTGACGGTGCGGCCGGAAACAACAACCACGCTTCATCCATTTCCCATCGGTCGCCAAACAGACAGCGTCATGGCAGAATTATTGTCCCTCAACAATCACGCACACAAACTTTATCGAACGGCTGTCACCGATCAGGATGTCCTGAGGCTTGCCCACGTCCAGCAGGATCGAGCCGAGATCCTTGACTTTGGAGTTAACGTGGCTGGCGGCCTGGCCGCCGGACTACACCTTGCCGAAATGTGCATGGCGGGACTGGGGAAAGTTCGACTGCAGGCCGCCGGTCCGTCGGTTGATCTCCCGCAGGTCTTTGTGAGCACTGACCATCCGCTTCAGGCCTGCCTGTTGTCCCAATATGCCGGCTGGAAAATCGCCACAGACGACTTTTTCGCAATGGGTTCCGGCCCGATGCGAGCAACGACAGCTGGCGAAGCACTGTTCGAAGAGTTCAGCGTCAGTGAAGACAAGACATGTTGTGTGGGCGTTCTTGAAGCGGGTAGTCTGCCGACGCAATCAGCGATCGACCAGATGCTTGGTCAGGTCGGCGACGTAGACCAACTTTCCATCGCGGTAGCACCGACAGCGTCGCAGGCTGGAAATATTCAGGTCGTCGCGCGGTCCGTCGAAACTGCCATGCACAAGCTCCACGAACTCAGCTTTCCGGTGGCGACCATCATCAGCGGGACAGGTTCAGCACCGCTACCGCCTGTAGCAAAAAATGATCTCGCCGGCATCGGCCGCACCAATGATGCGATCTTGTACGGTAGCATCGTTAACCTGTGGGTCGACTGCGACGATGAACAGATTCAGCATATCGGCGCTGAGACACCATCGTGTTCATCAGATTCGCATGGAAGACTGTTTCTGGAACTGTTCAAAGAAGCCAACCACGACTTCTACGCCCTGGACAAAGCTCTGTTCAGCCCCGCCGTTGTCGTCTTCCACAACCTTCGCAGCGGCAACACTTTTCAGTACGGAAAACTGATGCCCGACCTGCTGCGAACGTCATTTGGGATGTAGAACACCCGCGACGATGCGTATCTCGCCGACCTGGCAGAAACACGGTATGAACTTGCTCCATGATCGTGCTGTGCGGTTGAAATGTGGGCGAGTCGATTCCGTAGTTGGACATCCAATTCATCAGGAAGAGGAGGATCCTGAATGAACCGGACGGCAATTTCACTGCCTTCATTGATCATCATTAACCGGATTCCAGGTAGCGACGTCGTCAAGGGACTTGCGGCGCAGCTCCGGCACGACGGCGTCATCGGCCGGGTACCCAATGGGAAACAGGACGAAGGGGTTTTCATGACTGGGCCGGTCGAGGATGTTCGACAGGAATCCCATGGGCTGGGAGTATGCGTGAGTGTCGCCAGGCCCATATTCTGAATCGCTGCCACGAATAATCCGCAGGCGATCCCAACGCTCTCTTTGACGTAATAGTTTTTTATCGCGTGGCCATCGGGTGCGACGCCGTGGATCTGCTCAAATACAACAACAATCCACGGTACGGTTTCAAGATACGGTTTGTGCCAGTCAGTGCCCAGCGGGGCGAGTGCTTCCAGCCACTCGGGCGGCATCCGCCCACCTTCATACGACGTCCGTTCTTCCGCTTCGGCGGCCATTCGAATTTCACGTTTGATCTGCGGTTCGCTGACGGCGACGAAGCTCCACGGCTGACGGTGTGCGCCTGATGGCGCAGTGGACGCCGTGGCGATCGCCAGTTCGATAAGCTTCCGTGGCACCGGGTCCGGCGAGAAATGACGAACGCTGCGCCGATTCTCCATCAGGTCGTAGTATGTGCGTGCTCGGTCAAGCATTGCATCCGGCGAAAGACGCGATGGGCGATAAGGGCGAAACGAATAAGAAGGCATGTGTCGACCTGGGGCCAGGAATGGTTGGGGCGTCTTTTTGCAGGGCAACGACTTTCGATCACCAACCGCCGAAGGTCGATGAAATCAAAGCTGTCAGGACTTCCCTGTGACGGCGGTTGTTGCAATGAACCTTAATGTCGTGTGTGTGTCAACGATGTGACTCAATTTCCGGTTTGAAATATGTCCACCGTCCTGTTTCCGATGATTCGTCGCCGCCATGTCCGCTGCAACAACACAATCTGAGCAATTACTGCAGACGATCTCTCGCAGGCTGGCAGCTGAAGATATTCAGATCGGCAGCTACGTGACGGTGGTGCAACAGATCTCCGAACTGGTTTCGTTTCTCTGGATTGGCGACACGTCGCCAGAAGGTCGTGAACAGCCAGTGATGTATCGGCACACTCCGTCCAACAGTGGTGAACCGTACCGAGTGCTGGCTATCTGCCTGCCGTTTGTTTTCACCGAAGACATTCGCGGAGAAGCAGAAACGTTTGACGTGCGTCAGTGCGAACTAACTCAGCTGACCAACGGGTACGTTGAGGCCGTTCGCAAAAAGCGTCAGAAATCCACAGCCGAAAAATCGGCGAAGAAGCACAGCCGTCGAAAGAAAAGGAAGTCGAAACGACGTCAAAAATAGAGGCCGCAGAACAGCAGCGAAGCAGAAGCAGGGTCCGCACACAGTGGACCCTACTTCAATTTTCGTTGCGTAACTCGGTCAACAATGCGGGAAAGTGGATTCAGTCTTTGTTATAAATCTCGATCTGCCACTAAGCGGCAAACATGATCGAGAAGGGTTGGTATGCGCATTGGGGTTCTTGGTAATGAAGGCAGCTGGTACGTGGACAAAATCTGCTCCGCGGCCGCCAGCGCCGGACATGATGTATTTGCGCTGCAGTTTCAGCAGTTGCGCGCCGGTGTCCGTGACAACATCAGCCAGTTGCACATGGGCGATATAGACGCGACAGGCCTGGACGCGATCATCGTACGCACCATGCCACCTGGTTCACTGGAACAGGTCGTCTGCCGAATGGATTTTCTGGCGGCCGTGGCAGCCACCGGCGTGTGTATCATCAACGATCCCAAAGCCATCGAGTGTGCTGTCGACAAATACCTGACAACGCAGAAACTGGCGGCCGCCGGGATTCGGGTCCCCGACACCGTTGTCTGCGAAGACAGCGATGCTGCGCTGGAGGCGTTTGAAGATCTGGGCGGTGACGTGGTCGTCAAGCCGCTGTTTGGAGCGGAAGGTCGCGGCATCATGCGAGTTGACCATCCGGAACTGGCGTTGCGAACTTTCCGAACATTGGAACGATTGCAGGCGACCATCTATCTGCAGCGTTTCAATCGCGGTTCACTGACGGACATCCGCATCCTGCTGCTTGATGGTAAACTTGTCGGCTGCATGAAACGCTCGCCCAGCAATGGCGATTTCCGGGCCAATGCCGCACAAAACGCTGCTTGTCAGGCATGGCAGCCAACACGAGCGGAACTCGACCTGGCACTCCAGGCGGCGATTGTCACCGGCTGCGTATTCGCAGGCGTCGACCTTATGTACAACGAGCATGAACAGCCAATGGTGATCGAAGTCAATGCCGTTCCCGGATGGAAAGCTCTGGAAAAATCGTGCGGCATCGATGTCCCGCAAACACTTATTCGCTGGCTTGAAGACAGCCACTAAGACCATGTACCTATTTTCTTAAACCGTTCTGGCTGGTGGGCATGCCGGTATTTCAGCCTGAAACGCGTCTTTCACGGCCACGAATCACTGTAAACACAGAAGACTCATCGAATGCATGACAACCTTGATCAGATCATTGCCGCCCTGGCAGATGCATTGCCGCCAGTCATGCGGTGGTGTGGCGCCGTCGCCAAACGCCTGCGGCAATTCAATATCGCCGTGGAAGGAAAGTCATCGGGCAATTCCAATACAGATGCGTTAACGCTGGCTGACCTTTCCGTTCAGGAAATCCTGGTCGCCGCCCTGCGAGATGCCGATCCTGTTCTGCGCACGTGTCGGATTGAAGGCGAAGAAGCAACGGGCGACATGGCTCTATTCTCCAGCGACGCAAAGCTGTCCATCGCCATCGATCCGATCGACGGGACAAAACAATACCGCGATCGTTCGGGCAATGGCTATTCGATCATCGTACATCTGCATGACGACGAAACTCCGTACTATTCGCTGGTCTTTGCACCGGAAATGGGAGAGCAGGGCACATGGGTCGAAGTCGCTCCCGATCGATTGCGATGCGGCGCCGATGACACTTCGAGGACCGCTCGACAGATACTTAACGATTTGCCCGATCTGCGGGACAACCGCAGCACGGACGGCACAGGAATCTACCTGATCGGATTCCAGCAACGCGACGAAGAATGTGCCCGAATGGTGGACGCCCTGAATCTGTCAGGAAGAACCTCCGATGAAATGAATGGCAGCATTTACCCACTCATGGCGACTGCAGAATATGCGGGATCGCTGATTCATTCACCGAACATCTACGACTTCCCTGTCTCCATGCACATTGCCAGATTGCTCGGCGGAGATGCGATTTGGGCCCACAACAGAAAACCCGTTCACTATCGAGAACTCTGGATGGACGATCGGGCAGACATGCTTCGGTTCCCTGGTGTTGTCGCCTGCAGCGAACACGATTGGGTCAACCAGAAACTGTGCGACCTCACGGAAGACTGGAATCAGATACGATATAGGGACTAGTGCTTCGTCCAGTCTTAATTTCGGGGTCGCCGAAGTCGCCAGACTTTGGACGACATAGAGAAAAACCTCCAGACTCTGGCGATTTCGGCTACGGAACAACCTCAATTCTTAGACCTGACCACGCACCAGCTGTCCGACGTGGGAACGCTAAACACTGCTTCCACAGTCACCCATGTCCACAACTCTGACGACAGCTAGTCGATCGAAGCTACCACGGAATTCCTTGTGAGAACGATCCAATATTTTTATCGCGATCCCCTGGAACTCATCTGGACGGAAACTGCGCGCGAAGTTGGAATGGCGATTGAACGCGACACGACCGTGTTTGCGTCGTGGAATGGAAGCGGCGTGCTGCAGATTGGTACTCCGGAAACACTGGACGCCGACGATTCGCTGGCTCAGATGATCTTCCATGAAATGTGCCACGCTCTGGTCGAAGGACCGGAAGCGTTCCACAAACCGGACTGGGGCCTGCAGATTGACAATCCTGCTCACCGTGTCGACGAACACGCGTGTCTGCGACTGCAGGCAGCGTTGGCTGGACCGTACGGTCTGCGGGAGTTATTGGCCGCAACCACGAACTTTCGAAAATACTACGACGCACTGCCCGACGATCCGTTGCGCAGTGACGACGATCCCGCTGCAGAATTGGCCCGCTGCGGATGGGATCGCGCGAGCACCGGGCCATGGTCGACGCCGTTGCAGAACGCCCTCAGGATGACAGCACAGATCGCTGCAGCAGTCAAGGAAGTCGCCCCGGCGGATTCGTTGTGGTCACGAACAGACGCTGGTGGCCAGCGTCTTTGATGCGGACAGGTTGGAGCGTGTCAGGTCAGACTGCGTTGCGAATTCTGCTGACGATCAGCGTCAATCGGAAATCAGCCGTCACCCGGAGCCACGTTTGGTTCCTTCAACACATCCGTCGCTGCCAACCCCATCGCACGAACAACCCACTGTTTTGCATCCAGCGTGAGGATGAACACGCTGGGCACAAGGAACAGCGTAAACACGGTCGACACCAGCAGGCCTCCCAGAACGACGCTGCCAACTCCTCGGTATAACTCGCTGCCGGCCCCCGGGAACACAACCAATGGCAGCAATCCCAGCACTGTGGTCAGAGTCGTTATGAAAATGGGGCGGACGCGAGTCTTGATGCTGAGCGGAATCGCCTCACGCGGCGTCAGGCCTTCCAGACGCATATGGTTCAGCGACTGATGTACGATCAGAATAGGATTGTTGACGACCGTCCCAATCAGGATCACAAATCCCAGCATCGTCAAGACATCCAGTGCCTGAAAGACGAACAGATTCAGCACGGTCAGGCCAAGTATTCCGCCCACCGCACCGATCGGCACACTGAAGATAATGACAAATGGGTGCAGCCATGATTCGAACAGGGCCGCCATCAGCAAATAGGTAATCGCCAGCGCCATCAGCAGATTCCACTTCAATGCAACCCACGCCAGCCGAAGTTTGTCGGCGGTCCCTGACAACGTGATCAGATAACCGCCATCCAGCAAATCTGTTTCGTGCAGGGGAGTCACGATCGACTCATTGATTTTCTGCATGGCGTCTTCCAGCGGCATCGTCACGAGCGGAGTCACCTGAATCGTGATCGCTCGCTGCCGTTCGCGGCGAGCGATTTGTTCGGGACCGCTGCTGAGACTGATCTTCGCCACGGCCGACAGTGGGACAAGTTGACCGTTCGCTGTCGAAATTGGCAGTTCTTTCAGATCCTGAGTTCGTTGTGCAAAGGACTCGTGGCCGATAATTGTCAGGTCAATCTTGTCACCTCCGGAGAAGAAATCTCCGGCGTAGGCACCGTCAATCAGAGCATCGACGGTGTATCCCAGGTCCGAAGCATTGATGCCCATCTCGGAAGATTCCATCAGCCGCGGTTCGATATGAATCTCCGGCCCCGACAGATCCAGACTGGGCCGCGGCATCGCCTGAGCTTCCGGCAGCAGCTTCTTAACATCCGCCAGAACCTTCCCGCCGATTGCCACCAGCTGCTCCAGATCCGGTCCGGTGATCTCAATGTCGATGGTTCGTCCCCCCGTGAGTCCTCGCTCAAACAAGCTGGACTGCTTGGCAACGGCCATCGTGCCTGGAAACTGCGAGCCAACCTTTTTGATCAAAGGAATCAGCTCCCGCACACGATTGGGATCGTCCGCTCGAAAACCCATAAACACCTGTCGCCCGCGAACCACGTAAAAGTAGTAGTTGATGATCGGGTATTCCAGCTGATCTGCTTCGGGGCTGCCCGGGTCTGCGTTCCAGTAAGGTTTCAGGTCGTCCTCAATTTTCGCCCCCATCGCCATCAACTGATCCATGTTGTAACCAGGTGGTGGAGACACGCTGCAGAAGACGAAATTCCTGTTGCCCGACGGCAGGTATTCGACCTTTGGCCAGAACAGGTAACTGAGTCCAATCGAAGCTCCGACCATCACTGCCACAACGGTCAGCGACCGAATCGTTCCCTGCTGAATCCAGCGATTGGCGCTAATCACCAGACCGACACACCTGGAGCCAACGGACTGCAGCAGGCCTGGTAACCCGCCAACCGCCGATTCACCCTGACCGGGGCCGGACGCCTGATCCACAGAGCCGTTGTCACCTGCGCGACGTCGAAATAATCGTGACGCCGCTGTCGGCACGACGGTGAATGAAATCACCAACGACAAACCCACAGCACAGCTGATCGCCAGCGCGATGTCACGGAACAACTGTCCAGCCGTCTCTTCCACAAACAGCACGGGCACAAAGACGGCAATCGTGGTCAGTGTGGACGCCACAACAGCACCCATCACTTCCTGAGTGCCTTTGACGGCTGCGCTCATGGCGTCTTCGCCGGACTCGAAACGGCGAAAAATGTTCTCCAGTACCACCACGGCATTGTCAACCAGCATGCCGACGGCAAAAGCAAGGCCCGCAAGACTGATGACGTTCAGCGACCGTCCCATCAGGCCCAGCAGCAGAAAGGTACCGATGACGCTCACGGGAATGGCCAGCCCAACGACCAACGCTCCGCGACCGAACCAGAATCCCGCGATGATGACCAGCGCCAGCGTCACCAAAACGTAGTTCGACGAAATGTAAGCCGCCGCCAACGCTGAAGCCGCGATCAGTGGCACGACCAGCAGAGTCCGACGCCCCAGATGCAGAAACAACAGCAACACGATCATCGTCAAGGCACCGCCAATGAAGATATTCTGCTGCACAAGTCCGATCGCGGAATGGATATACTCGGTTTCGTCGTAGTACTGATAGAGTTCCAGTCCACGTTGTTTCAGCACTCCGCTGTTGAGTTCTATGGCGGCGGCGCGAATTCCGTCCATGACGGACAGCACGTTGGCCCCTGACGATCGCCGAACCGCAAGGCCGTTGCTGGAGATTCCATACCGACGGGACACACTGTCCGTCTTCTTAAAGCCGATCTTCACTTCGGCGACGTCCCCGACATAAATCGGTGCTCCGTCGCGGACGGCCAGGACCTGCTGCTGCACCTGTTCCGGACTGCGAAACTGGCTGAGCGTGCGGATGACCCACCGCCGTTTACCTTCCCAGAAATCGCCGCCTGATGTGTCCTTATTCTGACTCCGCAGCGCATCACGAATGTCGGTGATCGTCAGCTGACGTGCGGCCAGGCGATCCGGATCGACAATCACCTGCAGCTCCTCCTGCCGACCGCCATAGGTGTACGCATCAGAAACGCCAGGCACTCGTTCCAGCCGTGTTTCAATGACGTCTTCAGAGAACTTGCGCAGCTTCTGCAGATCCAGTTCCGGCGGCAGTAATTCCTTCAGCTCCGGGTGCTGGTCGCCGTGCCGCTTCCATGCCTGCTGCAGGCGGAACACTCGCAGTCCGCTGTTCATGGCTTTCCGAGCGGGTTCAAGATGTTCAGCCAGTTCAGGGTGATTACGCTGGAACTCTTCGATTCGCTGCAGTTCAGGAGGACGCGCGGTCAGAACGAATCGAGCGATCGGGCTGTCCGAATTATTGGACGCGCGAATGACTGGTTCCGTCGAATCAATCGGATACTCGCGGACCTGCTGCAGACGAGTGCTGACGCGCAGCATGGCGTCTTCGATATTCGTGCCAACAACAAATTCCAACGTGATACGAGCTGACGAATCAAGACACTCGGAGCTCATTTTGATCAGGCCCTCAGTGCTTTGCAGCTGCTCCTCCTGCTCCTGAACGATTTCACGTTCGACTTCCTGAGGACTGCCGCCAGGCCAGCGAGTCTCAACGCTGAGCACCGGATTCTGCACTTCCGGCGCCAACTGCTTGGGCATGCGGATCAGACAGATGGCACCAAACATCACCGTCAGCAACACGCCCACGGAGACTTTGACCGGGTTCTGAATAAATGATTCCACAAGCTGCATCGTCAGTCCGCCACCGACGTGTCGGACTCTGCGGTCGGACTGACCGAGACTTCCTGACCGTGCTTGAGCCGTTCGTTACCCCGTACAACCACCACGTCACCGGCTTTCAGTGCTCCATCCACCTGGACAAGTCCGGCGTCGGACACGCCGAGAGTCACAGGCACGATTCGCACTGTTGCGGAAGTTTTCCCGGCAGCGACCGGATCCACGATAAAGACGTAGCGGCGGCTGCCGTTCAGAACCAGCGCGTCCTTTGGTACCAGCGGCATCACCGTCCGGTCACCCGTCGGCAGAACTGCTCGAGCCAGCATGCCAGCCATCAGCACCGGACGCCCGTCGTTCATTCTGTTCTGCAGACGAATATTCACCGGAAACGTTCGCGTCCTGCTGTCGGCAATCGGGACAACCTGTTCAATGCGGCCCGTGAACACTTCACCGGGAAGTTCCTGGAATTCAATGCGGACGTCGCGGCCCCGCCGCAGTCGAACCGCTTGTTCGGCGGGAACGTTGCACAGAATCTCAACCTGTTCCAGTGCGATCACGTCGGCAATGGGATCAGCATTGCTGACCCATTCACCGACTTCCGTGTGCTCCGCCGTGACGAAGCCGTCAAAGGGAGAGTAAATCGTATACTTCAGAATTCGGTCATCAATCAGCTGCACCTGAGCCTCCTGCAAGGCAACGCGTGCCTGCGCCTGAGCGATCTGCTCTGCTCGCGGACCGGACTCGATACGCCTCAGGGCCGCCTGGAGAGCCAGCAGACTCTGGCTGGCCGCTTCTGCTCGTTCCTTGGCATCATCCAGTTCCGTCGGATTAATAGCCTTACGTTGCACCAGCTGTTCCTGACGTGTCAATCGAGACAGCGCGTTCTGACGAATCGCCTGTGCGGCCAGCATCCGGGCCCTGGCTTCCGAGATCTCTTCGGGGCGAGAGCCATTCTGCAATTCGCGGAGCTCTTCCTGCCGCAATGTCAGTTCCGCCTGAGCCGCCTTGAGTTCAATCTCCAGTGTGCCGGTGCGCAATCTGGCCAATGGCTGTCTGTTCTTAACGGCATCACCCACGTTGACCAGGAACTCCATCACGCGACCGTCAACAGCGGTCCCCACAGTGCTGCTTCGAATTGGCATCACCGAACCCACCACGCGATGCCCCACGTTCACTTCTCGCTCAACAACGTGCGTCACCACCACCGATCCGGGTTGCGCGTGGAGCGATTCTGCGAAGGCGGCGATGAGACACAACATCATCACCAGCGCGAATGGCGTCTGTGCTTGCGTTGATAACATTGTTGGAGCCTCGAAGGCAGGCGGGAACTGGTGGAGGGAGTTAAGGTCATGCAGGCAACGGGTGTCCGGCGTTACGGACATTGGAATTATTCCCGGAACAAGAGGCATTTGCACGCGTAGAGTGTGAACTGACCGAAATATCCCTTTGCCCGGCAGCGGCGCGACTCCTTTTACAACGCGAACCACGATACGATGCAGCGTCACCGATGTGTCAAACCATGACATCCAACTGATGGCCGCCGACAGGAAATGGGGCAGGGGGTTGCTTGTTAACCAGAAGGTCATACGCCGATGCAAGTCAATCTGGTGATTCTGACGACGGCGGCCCTGCTGTCCCTGTGCCCGATACACGTCACAGCCGTCGAGCCCACGTACCGCGACGTCGTATACGCAACGGTGGGCGAACAGGAATTGCGGTTGGACGTCTATACGCCGCAAAAAACACGCACGGCGCAAAAAAGTCCTGTGATCGTCTGGATACACGGCGGTGCGTGGCGAGCCGGATCAAAGAACAAGGTGCCGGTGGCAAAGCTGGTGGATCGTGGTTTTGCAATTGCCAGTGTGGATTATCGCTTGAGTCCCGTGGCAAAGTTTCCGGCTCAGATTCACGATATCAAGGCGGCCATACGATTCCTGCGTGCCAACGCCGCGACTTACAGGCTCGATCCTGACCGGTTTGTCATTGCCGGCTCATCGGCAGGAGGACATTTGGCGGCTTTGGTGGGCGTCAGTAACGGTGTGGCCGAACTGGAGGGAACTGTTGGCAAGCACGCGACGCAGTCGTCAGACGTGCAGAGTATTGTTTCCTTTTACGGCGCAGCGAATCTGCAGACGATCCTTTCGCAATCGACGCCACACGGACTGAGCGTACGCGTTCCGGCATTGGAGCTGTTGCTGGGCGGACAGCCGATAGACCAGCCGGACCTGGCGAAACTGGCCAGCCCGGTGGCTCATGTTGACGCGTCGGACCCGCCGCTGTTACTGATCCACGGCGATCAGGATCCTCAAATGCCAATCAATCAGGCTCACGAGCTGCATGGAAAATACAAACAGTTGCGGCTGACGGTAGACTTCGAAGTCGTCCACGGTGGTGCACATGGTGGCAAGCGATTCTTTGACGACCGGATGCTCGACCGCGTCGCTGAATTTCTGAAGACAAGCAGACTGCCATAGCGGCAAAGTGATCTACGATGGCTTGATGGCCATCTGCTTCATTTTCTGCTGTAGACTTTGCCGATGGATCCCAAGCCTTCGTGCCGCCGCACTCACGTTGCCGGACTCCAATTGCAGCGCGCGTTCAATCATGAGACGTTCAAAGGATTCCACCAGTTGGTTGCGAGCTTCCGTTAACGGCAGGTCAAAATAGCGTTCGAAGGCGTTGTCATCCTCCGCCGATCGTGTCGGGGCGAGTCCAATATCTGCCGGGTAAATGACATCACCTTCGCATAAGGCTGCGGCAGCACTGATCATCTGTTGCAGTTCGCGCACGTTGCCTGGCCATGTGTGCCGCAGCAATGCCGCCACTGTTTCATGGGCCAGCACAATTTCCGCAGGCCCCGTACTCGAGGCCAGGAACTCCTTTGCCAGCAACAGAATGTCTTCATGTCGGTTGCGTAATGGCGGAATGAACAGCTCGATGCCCTTCAGACGAAAATACAGATCCTGACGAAATGCCTTATCTGTTATCGCCTGATCCAGATCCTGATGTGTGGCACTGATAATTCGCACGTCGACTTTGACGCACTCTTCTGTACCGATGGGCTGGACGATGCCTTCCTGCAGAACACGCAGCAAACGCGTTTGTATGGGGGCAGGCATGTCTCCGATTTCGTCCAGAAACAGAGTCCCACCGTCCGCCTGGCGAAAGACACCGGTGCGGTTACGGTCCGCTCCGGTAAAGGCGCCTTTAACATGCCCAAAGAGTTCACTTTCCACAAGTGATTCCGCGATGGCCGCAGTGTTAACAGCAACGAATGATTTGCCGGATCGGTCACTGCGATCGTGAAGTTCTCGCGCAATCAGTTCCTTGCCGGTACCGCTCTCACCGCGAATCACCACAGGCAACGAAGTCGCAGCGGCCTTTTCGACGCTTCGGAATAAATGCTGCATCACAGAACTGGCACCCAACAAAGCCCCAAAACGTGCGGTCTTGTCGTTTGTTTCCAGCTCCGTGACACGAGTCTGCAGGTTGACCCGCTCTTCCGTTCGCGCCGCAATGGATCGAATGTGTGCCACGTCGTACGGCTTCGTGATAAAGTCAGTCGCTCCGCAGCGAATGCACTCGACGGCCACATCGACACCGTCATTTGCTGTCACCACAATAATTTCCGGCGTGACTGTGGACGGGTCCTGTTGCAATTCCTGCAGCACGAACAGGCCGTCTTTTTCCGGCATATTAAGATCCAGAAAGACCAGGTCCGGACACTGCTGTCTGATCTGAACAAGGGCCGCACCGCCGTCAGCGGCTTCAAGAATCAATCGACGATCGCTCTTTAGTGCTTTGGTCATGCCATAGCGTGCGGCCGGCTCGTCATCAACGATAAGAATTTTCATAGCGGCAGCATAACCTCAAATACGGTCCCTGACGAATCACTGGTGCACGTGATTGTACCGTTCAGTTCTCGTACGCGTTCGCCGACAAGGTACAGGCCCAACCCGGTGCCGTCCGGCTTTCCGGTCACAAACGGCAGAAACATCCGATCCTGCAAGTCCGGGTCAATTCCGCCACCGTTGTCGCGAATCGCGAACACTGCCGCCGTGCCTCTCAGTACTGTCGTGATCACAACCTGCGAGTCCTCGCTCCCTGTCGCGGCTTCGATGGCATTCTTGATGAGATTCAACAGGATCTCGCTGAGCGTCGCATCGGTCGCGGGAACGGTTGTCTTCCCCAATTCAAGTTCCGTCCTCACCTGCACGCCGCGCTGTCGGGCAAGATGCGTGAGAATGTGAAGCAGCCGTTCAATGACCCGGTCCGGAGCAACACCAACGTGTGTCGCATCTGCGGGCCGCGAGAAGTCAAGTAGCCGTTGTGTGGTGGCGGTCAAGCGGTCAATTTCTGAAACGATCAGTTCCACGTCTTTCGAATGTTCACCGTCGCCACCAATGTCTTCCTGCAGCAGCGTGGCGATTGTGCGCATAGATGACAATGGATTCCGGATCTCATGTGCCAGTGAGCCGGAAAGCAGTCCCAGGACGGACAACTTCTCCTGCTGGACGGCTCGACGTTCAGCTGATTGCCGTGCGTCTTCCAGCTGACGGTTGTGGACCGTGGCGGCGAACTGGTCGACAAGCATCGCTGTGGCGTTCAACTGCTCGTCCTGCAGACGATCACCGCTGACAGGAGTCCCCAACAGCAACAGCCCGTGAATATCCCGGTAGTCGATCCGAAATGCGGCAATCAGATCAAGGTCTCGCAGCATTTCCAGCTGACGTCGATCCGAACATCGAGAGCGATCGATCCAGCGATCAAATTCTGTTTCGAACAGAGTGGCTGCGGCACTCGTGACAGCGTCGTTCGCAACTGCCGTTTCGTTATCGGTGACAGAAACAGTCTGGTTCAGCGGCTCCTCAAGCTTTAGCCATGAGGTACGCAGCCGGAGCGCATCGCGAATACCATGTGCGAACCATTCGGCAATGTCCTGCACGTCTTCCGTCGCTCGGCGGGAAAGTTCAACGGACAGTTGCCGCGTGGCATCCCGGGCTTCCACCACGGCGCCACCGAAAAGGTAACTGAGCCCTTCGCGAACTCGCTGCCGCAATGGCTGATAGGCCAGCACCAGTGCTACCAGAAACAGACCTTCAAGGACGACAAAGTCAAACTGAAGCTGCTCGCTGAAACGACTCATCATTGGCGATATTGTCAGCCGGTGCAGATAGAAGCCGGCCAGCAGAATTGCGCCGTACGCCAAAGTGCGTTCAAACACCAGTGGCAGCAGTCGTCGACGAAAAATGTACCATGCGAACACAAGCGTTGGTGCCAACGGAGACAGATTCGTAACAAGGCGAAGCACGGGTTCGTGCCTGGCCGTCGGGGACGTTGCTGTGTACCAGATCGTTAGAATTGTGACTGTCACAAGTCCGATGGAAAACTTCATCAGAAACCGTGCAGCGGAAATCGATTCACCCAGGTTGTGACGACTTCGCACAAACAGTCCGGCGGTCAGCAGATTGGCAAAGACCTGCCAGACCAGATATGGCAATTGAAATCCGGCCGTCGCAATCATGAAGTCACGGCTGCCGGATCGCACAATTTCGGCAGACACCGCCACGACAAACAGGGCGGGAATATAGATCAACAGATAGCGACGATCCGCCGGCGGATGGGCGATGCTGCCGGTTCGATGAATCCGAAGTCCGGCGTGCAGAATAGCGCAGCTGAGCAACAGCAGGCCGGCCGACATGGTCGTCATACACGCCGAGTCCAGCCATGCCGCCGGCGCACCCTCTGTTTCTCGCAACAGTGTGTGCAGAAAACTGCCAAGGTGCCACAGAGTTGCTCCCAGCAACGCGAACCTCAGCCAGATCGCGGTCAGCGGACGATTGACCCTTTCGAGGACGACAAGCAGCAGCACCGTGTCGACAACGGCGGCGAAACCCATGCAGAAAAGTTCAACTTGCGGCAGCATTGGCAATGACGGCGGGTTAGAAAATTTGAATCAGCCAACTTGATTATAGCTGCGCAGTCTGAGAATGCTGTCGAGTCCGCAGGAACGGCACGTCAAAGAACTCCGCAGCGGACGGCTTGACCCGTTTGCCGTCCACATGGTTGTTTAGCAATCGGGGCTTGTTGGATTCGACCACAATCCTGAGTCCTTTATGCGACCGACAGGAACGAAATCAGCGAACCCGTCGGCGAATAGCGTATCGGCAAGTCGGGAGTGATCGGCCCCGGATTTGCCAGACGCATAATCAGGAGATTGACATCCCCCGCTCGCCCTGTGGCGGGTTCTTCGAAAGTAATGCGAACAGTGACTCTGAAGTCGTGTGTCGCGGGTTGTTGGACAGTCGATTGGCGTCCACCTGAGTCACAAGTCGCTGGATGGCCGTATTGGTTGTGATTCCCACCTGATCCAGAGAATTCGGGCAGCCCAAAGCGGATATCAGATTCTCGATCTTACCACACGCCGCTGCAACGTTTTCGCCCCCCAGCAGTTCCGTGATCAACCCAATTCGTGTGAGCACATGTTCCGGACCCCGAGGGTCTGCACAGTCAAGTTCAGAAACCTGTGCGTTGTATGCCAGCATTGGACTGAGTGTCACGGCCACTGCGATTCCGTGTGGAACTCCGTATTCCGACGTAATCGAATAAGAAATCGCGTGGGACGCCGTTGTCTTACTGATGTTGATCGCCTTGCCGGCCAGATGCGATGCGCGGCACATGTCTAAACGAGCATCGGCCGAGGGATTGTGCGTCGCGTCCACCAGAGATTTCCACGCCAGTCGGGCCGATTCGGTCGCATACTCTAAAGATTCGTCGGTCGCACCGACCGCCCAGATCGATTCGATCGCCTGACAGAAAGCATCCAGCCCGGTCGCCGCTGTGATACCTGCAGGCAGGCTGTGAGTGAGCGCCGAATCAACGATTGCATAATCGGGAAGCAGGGCATTGTGTGCCACCGAATACTTTGTCCCATCCACATAGGCGACAGCGAAGTGTGTGGCTTCACTTCCGGTGCCAGCCGTTGTCGGGACGGCAATCAGCGGCGGTCCGCTGCGCTGAATACCGGCCTTGCCGATAATAATTTCGCGGGCCGATTCCTGCTGGCGGGCCAATGTCCCAATCAGCTTTCCCAGATCAATCGCCGATCCGCCGCCCAGTGCGATGACCACTTCAGGATCCGCTTCGCGAAACTGTTCAATGCCACGTTCCACATCATGAAGTTTCGGGTTCAAGTCAAAGCCCGAAAATCGAGTGATGGAGCGGTTGTGGAAATGAGGCTCCAGAAGTGCTGCGGCACCGGAAGCCG
>JBDONA010000763.1:0-2753 GCA_039831575.1 Fuerstiella sp.
AAAATTCTCGCTCGACTTGCATGCCTAATCCACGCCGCCAACGTTCATTCTGAGCCAGGATCAAACCCTTCAAAAATATGCTTTAACTACCATTCCCTCCGAAAAGGAAACGACAGCTATAAACAAAGAAAAGTGTGATACCTGTTTGCCGCCCCGGTCAAAGAGCGGCGAACCAATTTGCGTTAGCCAAAACTCACAGACTCACAATCTCAATCAAGTTGTCAAAGATCTGTGCTTCGTTCCTGTGACCCTAAGGCCTCAGTTTAAGCGAAGCGTCGCCCTCCAATTGAGCGAGCGGAGAAGTGTATCGAGGTCGTTTTCGATGTCAAGCCCTCAACCGCAGTTATCTGCGACTTCCAAGTCATTGCCATTCGCGACGTAGGACTCGGTGGTCTCAACGCTGTTTGGTAGCGGTCCGACTGCTGGTCGCAGCCTGACGAGATTCCGACATCGCCTCAGATGCACCCACTCGATCGAAATAACAATCGAGTGACAGCCACAATGATCGGGCGAAGCGAAAGAAAACGAGAGGGAAAACCAGGCAAAATGTCACCAATCCGGGCAACAATTGCCCATTCGTACATCCGAGACCAAAATGCAGCACTACATAGCTGACCGTAGTGGTGGCCGCAGTAAAACCATAGTTAATATAAGTCGAACCGAGGAAATACCCAGGGTCACGCTCAAAGCGGAATTCACAGTCAGAACACTGCTTATTCATCTGTATCAGGCCGCGAAACAGCTTCCCGCGAGCACAAGCCGGACACCGCAGTGTCCAACCTCTCACGATCGCCTGCGGAAACGTGAGGTCGCCAATGTCGTCAGGAATACCAACGGGATTATCACTCATCGCACAAATACCGACAGAGGATCGGTTTCGGATCGACTGGCAAAGATTTCGATATCGGTAAACTCAACCGCAAGTGTCTTCGCAAGCTGCTCGACTGCCGGCCGCTCGCTGGAATAGTGTCCCAACAGAATCAGGTTGATGCCCTCGGTTCGCGCCTCAAGTGCTGAATGGAACCGTGCTTCGCCGGTTACAAAAGTGTCGCAGCCCAACCGAATCGCATCCGTGAGAAATTCAGCGGCAGCGCCGCAGGCAACGGCGACTTTCAAGACCGGTGCGTCCGATGAACCACTGAATTCCACGTATTCGCTGCCCACAGCGGAACGGACCGTCCCCAGAAAATCGGTTAACGGCACACGCCGGGCCAGCTTGCCCACACGACCGCTGCCGAGTCCTTCGACATGTTCGTGCGGACGCATCGGTTGGACCTCAGAAAGGCCAAACGATTCTGCCAGCTGCTGATTGATTCCCAGTTCTGCGCTGTCAAAAGACGTGTGAGGACTGTAAACCGCCACGCCGTTTTCGATCAGCTGCAGCAACATGCGGCCTTCGCTGCTGGCGTCCGTGATCTTCTTTGCCGCCCGAAACAACACCGGGTGATGAGAAACGATCAACTGAATACCCTGCTGCACTGCTTCCGTGGCAACGTCCGGAGTGACAGTCAGGCACGTCATGATTTGCCTGGCTTCCGCAGCCTCCCGGCCCACCAGCAGGCCGACATTATCCCAGTCTTCTGCCAACGCCGGCGGCGCGAACTTCTCAAGGAAGGCAATCACATCTGAAACTGTCGACATCAGCAGATCCACGCTATCATGTGATGATCCAATTCACAGGCTTTCACCAGAACCCAACGGATCATGTCACTTCGTCTGGCAGTTGCAACCGAAGACTTTGCCCCATCACTGAAGAAAGCCATTGGACTGGCTGCCGCCTGCGAAGTTGCTGGTGTAAGACTGAATACTCGATCCGAAGTTCCTGCCGCTGAAGCCACGGAAAGCTCCCTTCGCCAGGTGCTCTTGTATGTCAGAGAACGTCAGCTGGATGTTGCCGGCCTGTCCTGCCCCACTCGGCACGCTCTGCACGATCCGGAGTATCTTGAGCCGCGAATCGACATCGTCCGCAAGTCAATGTCACTGGCTCGCAAGCTGGCAACCAGTGAATTGCTGATTCGTTGTGGACGAATTCCTGATCCCGACGTGGAATCTGAAGCGGTGAAAGCGGCCACCGTAAGCGTCGACGAGCAGGCGAACCCGTTTTCTTATGCGACACCGTCGAACACGGCAACAACGTCACCTGCCGCCGAATTTTCGCTGTTGTGCGAGATCCTGAACGACCTTGCTCAGCACGGCAATCATGTCGGTTGTGTGCTGAACCTGCAACTGGCGACCTACGACCTGCGGCTCATCAAACGTCTGCTTTCTGAAGTTCGGACCGGGCCGCTTAGCATCGTGCTTGACCCGGCAACGGCAGTCATGACCGGCGCGAGTGTCACTGACACATATCGTGACCTGTACCAGCACGTGGGCTACGTCCGAGCCCGAGACGCAATACGGGATGTGGACGGAGCCGGCGTTGAGGTTGGTGTTGGAGATGGAGTGGTCGATTGGGTGCAACTGCTGCCAACCCTGACGGAAGCCGACTACAATGGATGGATCTGCGTGGAACGAACGGGCGGAGATAGTCGTGCTGACGACGTCCGCCACGGCGTTTCTTACCTGAAAACGTTGATTCCTCAGACCGGCGATTGATAATTCGAACGCTTCTGCGGACGATGGGCACAGTCGCAGCCGCAGAATTTTCGAACGACCGTTGCCGCGAATGTGCCCACAGCCTTCAATTTGATGTCGACATGAAGAATTATTTCCCCGCCCTGATCGTTCTTGCCATCGCCGCCGGCCTTGTCGGC
>JBDONA010000941.1:0-2752 GCA_039831575.1 Fuerstiella sp.
CCGTTGCAACCAGTGCCAGGAATGCAAAAGAGGATGGTTCCGGTACAGCAACATTAAGGTTATTTACCAGTGTCTGTCCGACGCCAACGCCAAGGTTGATCTCAAGGTGAGTAATCAAGTCTCCCAACAGACCAGCACCTGCCGTAGCAACGTGGGTCACGAAACCGCCAGTCAATCCGTATGATTCCGTTCCAATTACCGTCCCACCAAAGCTACCCGTGTACCCCGTAACGCTGACGTCAGGATTCGCACTGAAGACCCATTTTAAATCCAAACCCCCAAACGCAAACAAGTCCCCCCCTCGATCGATTTGGATAATCGTCCCAGGATTACCGGCGGCTTTGTGGCCAACGGATAAGTCGCCACCACCGGGATTAGGGCTTACAGCCAGGTTATTCACGTTTCCGTTGGTTATTGTGAATCCGGCTTCCGTGCCACTAGTGAAGTTTTCGAACCCAACAGCACCGGTGTTAACAAATTGATCAAAAGTGATGATGTCTGCGCGCACTGAAGTGCCGCCCAGTAGGCAAACACTCAAAACAAGACCAATTGACGAAGCTTTCATATGCATCCCTCCAACTCAACAACCACTTGCCATGGTTATCTTGTACTCACCCATTCCCTATAGTCAACTTAACTTTTCCATATTATCGCGACCGAACGTGACATCCATCATCAAGTGGCGAATTAGGCCCAGTTTGCTGCGAATTGTTAGAAAGCGGCACCACTGAGTGGGTCTTCGGAGACAAAGGCGTGCCCCGTCACCTTTCTGAGACGTGTGCCGTCAGGGGTCATCAGCTGAGTGTAGACGTATTTGTCAATGTTTTCGCTAAGTGTTCTTACCGATCCGTCGCACATTGAAACAACCACAATTCCGGGATGGTTGGAGTTCGGAAACGGGGCTCCCTCAGGGCCGGACTTCTTTTCGTTAATAAACGGTTCAGTGTTCGTGTTGACCCCGAGTGGCGTTGTCCCAAGCAGAGAGCTCGACGCTCTGTCAGTGTCCCCCGAGGCGGAAGATCCGCCTGTCAGTGGCAGCATAAATCCGCAGCTGTTCAGGCTGGGGTTTGCCCAGTTCGTCTGCCCGGCGTTGATGTTTTCGGACAGCATCAGCGTGTTCGATGAGCCGTCATAAACCTTACCGACAGCCTGACACCGGTTACTGCAGATCTTGCTATAAGCTCCGTTCTCAAAGTGGGGCCAAAAGACGCCTGTTCGGTACGTGATTTCCTGGTCGGCTAACTCGCGGGCTGTTCCGTTGCTGTCCCAGTCAAAGTTCGCTCGGAACCATGCGTGTCCAAAGTCTAGTGGTGATGTAGTGGCACCGACTGTAGTAGTACCAAACCCTGCGTTGGCGACGTAACTCAGTCCACCAGGTATCGCAAACGCACTGTCGTCATTCGGGCACGCCAAGGCTTCAATATATAGATCACTGGCAAGATTCTTATTCACAGCACCGTTGGCATTGGTTGCCGTACTGTCCCATGGCAAATCGTTGTCCCAACGGTCGTAGGTTCCCTGTTGGTCCATAAACGGCAGGATGTCAACAACCCAACTCGACCCTTCATAAAACGGCGGAACGAATCCAGTTCCTCCGGGTACGGCTGGATATTTACCAAGCGCCGGCAGATGTTCGGAGCGAGAGGAAGTGGCGAAGTTCAGACAGGCGACGGTCACGTTGCGGATGTTATTCAGGCATTGTGTTCTTCGACCTGCTTCACGCGCATTCTGAATGGCTGGCAGGATCAGCGACATCAGCGTCGCAATGATCGAGATCACCACCAGCAGTTCGATCAACGTGAATCCACGGCGGCTCCGAGGAGATCCGGCGGCAACTCCACAAGTCTTAGTCTTCTTCAACATGTCTGTCTCCAAAACGTTACGAGGATTCCGTCTGTGGTGGTGCTGCTGTATTCCGTAGGGCCGGTTCCTACCGACCGAATTGTAGTCATCGGCCGGTAGGAACCGGCCCTACAGCTGAAGATACCTGGCAAGCGGATGTCGGCACGACATGGACAATCAGCATTTTGACGTATTGCCCGCCACAATCTGTATCAATACGTAAGAAATTGTCTGTTTTTTGAAAAAAAAGGGCGTCCACGAATGTGGTACACGGCTAAAGCCCCGAATCAATGGCAACCGTCGCCTCTTGCCTCAATGCTTCCCATCCGTGTCATCCGTCCCATCCGTGGTTGTTCCCCAGGATTTTCGAACTCCGTAAGGAAGACATGTTTCAACCACAGATGACACGGATTTAACGGATAACAAAAGACAAAGCCGATCACCGTCCAGCTGTCGCCTTCAGTTCCCTTGTCTCTCGCCTCAATGCTCTCGTCTTTTGTCTCAATGCTTCTGGGATGCCGGAGTTCTTTCGTCCAGTTGTTATGAGAGCCGGAAGTTGGATTTGTGTGGTAAAGTCAACCGGAGGCGGATCTGCTGGCCTTTTTACATTCGTTCGAGCAGTCTACTTAGTGTCGTGAACGATACTGGCTCATGGCAGCAACGAAACTGTTATTGAAAATCGCTCTTCGCGGCCACAAGTCAGCGTGAAACGCTGTAGACGAGTTTCATGAAGTCCCGAAGTCAAATTATCTTACTGTTTCTGATTCACCTTCCGTTCCTGATTGGGTACCTGATTGGTCTGCGGACGGACCCGGCCTATCAATTCGGTCCGGTTGCCTGGTGCTTCGTCGCCGTGCTGGCGACGCAACGGCGGACGAATGGAATCCGCGGGACGTTTTCCGGCGATTCG
>JBDONA010000531.1:0-12207 GCA_039831575.1 Fuerstiella sp.
GCTTTTGATGTGTCCGTCGGCCACTTAGACGATGTTTAGCTGGATCCGCTGGACGAAATTGTCCCTTCGGCGTGAGAAGAATCGGGCTGGAATACTTGGGGCAACAGAGTCAAGACGATAGAAGTCCCGCTTCCTGCATCACTTTCCGGATCGACTGAACAACCTTCGCCGGCAATTCCGCTGCCGGTGAGCGTGGTCGCATCCCTTCGAACCCAAGCAGACGCAGCGCCGCCTTGACCCCAACTGCCCGGTAAGGCAGCATCACCGCGTCGATCTTCTGAACACGCTCCTGCAATTGCAGCGCTTCAACATAACGGCCCGCCATCCCCAGACGCAGCAGTTCGTCAAGCGCCGCTGGCCAGATATTTGAGAATGCGGTTGTCGTTCCATTGCAGCCGATCAGCGTTCCGTGCAGGATCAGGCTACCGTTGCAGATCCAGAAGCGCCGGTCACCGGTCAGCAGACGGCGAACCCGAGCTTCGAATCGCACATCGTGGTCGGTCACGTACCCGAATACGTTGTCCATATCAGTCACCCCCGCAAGAATCTCCGGAGCAGCCGCCGGTGCGGCAGCGATACCGAAACTCGCCGGGTCGCATTGATGCATCAGCAAAACGGGCACCGGGCAGCGGGGCAGTACTTCTCGAAAATAGGGCTCGATCAGTGATGCACCTCGCGGAAAGCGAATACGCACGACATCCGCCCCAACATCTGCAAATGCCTCCGCCCGCCGCAAGGTCTCCGTCACCGACGGGCAGTCGATGCCGCCCATGAGAAACCGTCGCTCATCCAGATTTCTTCGGACGGTCGTGGCAATGGCAAGTTTCTCCTCTTCGCTCAGACAGAATTCCTCGCCCGTCTGCGAACCGACCAGGAATCCGGTAGCGGGCGTCGTAAGCCAGCGTTGTACATTGCGTTCCATCGCCGCATGGTCAACTCGATCCAACTGGTCAAAGGGTGTGACGAGGGGGACATTGACGATCGGATCGGACGCAGGAATGGGCATACGGCACCGTTGAGCAAGGGCGAAGGGAAACAACTACTTGTGAATCGAAGAACTGCCGGGAATAGACGTCGTAGTTCTCACTCCGGTTGCAACAACAATGGAAAGACAGCATTGATTCTCTGCACGAGTGGATTGCGCCAGCGGTTCGTTTGCTGCTGCGGGACCTGTGTGAGCACGATAATAATCAGGTCTCGTTCAAAGTCGATAACACCCAGTGTTCCTGAGGCTCCCGTATGGCGAATGCGTGCGGCCGTCCCATCCTGATAACGCTTCATGATATTGAACCCCAGCCCATAACCGACGCCTGGCGTTGATGGCTGTGATACGTACATTCGTTTCAGTAGCTCTGACGGAAGATACTGCATTGTCCCGATACGTCCCTGGTTGCGATGCAGCAACAGCAGTCGCGCGACGTCGTCGAGTGTCGACACGAGGCTGCCGCCGGGGTTAATCGCCGTGCCCAGTCCTGCTCCCTCGCGGGGACGAAAACCAGTCCTGGTGCGCTCGTACGGCACCGGCATCCGAGCCTGCATCTCGACAGACGGTGTGAATGTCGCAGCCTCTGCGCCCAGCGGTGTCAGCAGGAGTGTCCGCATCAACTCGGGAAACGGGCGGCCCGTAACGACCTCGGCCACGCGGCCGGCAGTCATGTAGCCGAGTCTGGAGTAGGCGTAACGAGTGCCCGGTTCGGCCACCAGTTCCTTTGTCGCCAGATCTGCAATCACGTCGGACAGCTCCCCATCCAGTTCGACTGAGTACTTGCCAGCCTTGAGAGCATTGTTCCCGGGAAACCCGGCCGTATGCGACAGACACTGCAACAGCGTTGGAGCTGTTTTTAATGTGCCCGCCCCTCGAACCCGGATATTTTTGAATTCGGGAAGCCACGTATCGACTGGCGCGTCCAGAACGACCTTGCCTTCCGCGGCCAATTTCAGCAGCAGGGTCGCGGTATGTGGTTTGGTGAGCGACGCGATGCGACAGGGAGACGAAGTTTGAAATGCTCGTTTGGACTCAAGATCCGCGACACCAAAGGCTTCATTCAGAATCACTTCGCCTTTATGGATCAGCATCAGTGCTCCGCCGGGAATGAATTTTCGGTCGATTCCGGCCTGGAATGCTGACCGAACCTGTTCGCGTTGCGTCGCGCTGAAACCGTGCTTCTTCCAGTCACCTTGCGGCAATGCCGAACGATGTGGCTTTGGTCTCGGCGGTAACGGTCTTTTCAGGCCGATGCGGTCGTCGTAAGGGGCATCCGACAACGGCAACGACTTTGCGTGCGCCAGCAGATCCGTCACGATCTCCGGATGGGCGTCGGCCTGATCCGACGATTCGCCAATATCCTGCACCAGGTTGTACAACTCAGAACGTGCTGACCCCTTGTCCTTCACATAGCCGTAGTGTTTTTTGCGATTCGGCAGGACCAGCTTCCATGGTCCTTTGCGGACCGCGTGCAGTTCTCCTTTGCAGAAGTAGGAATAGTCGTTGCGGGCACCAACTTCGCTCTTTCCCGTCAGCAGATCGGTCTGATCAACGCCGTCCACAATGCGATCGTCCGGCGGATCGTATCCAGCAAGTCGGCCGAACGTCGGCAGGAAGTCGATGGTCGCGAAGATGGCATCGCTGGTACGGCCTGCGGGCACGTGCCCCGGCCAGCGAGCGATGCAGGGAACGCGCAATCCGCCTTCGTACGTAGAGCCCTTGCCTGCACGCAGCGGACCGGAGGATCCCCACGCGATCTGCCCGTTGTGCTTTTTGGCGAGTGCCTGCTGCAGATTGTTCCACGGTCCATTATCCGTGGTGAAGATGACCAGCGTATTTTCGCGCAGCCCGAGTTCGTCGATGGCATCCAGCAGTCGTCCGGTGTGAAAATCCAGTTCCTCGACTGTGTCGCCGTACAAACCGCCCATTGACTTGCCTTTGAATTCCGCGGACGCCTCGATCACCGAATGAACCATCGTGTGGGCGAGGTACAGAAAGAACGGTTTGTCTTTGTTCTTCTGCAGAAACTCGATGCTCTTGTCGGTGTAAAGCCCCGTGAGGCTGGCCATGTCGTCGGTTTCGCCGACTCTTGTATTGTTCTCGTGGAACACAACCCGACCGTTGTCGTTCGCTCCCAGCGTGCCGTAGTAGTAGTCAAACCCTTTGGCGTTCGGCATCCGTTCAGGAATTGCGGCCCGATTGGACACGTCCCATTTACCAACACATCCGGTGGCATATCCCGCCCCCTTTAGCAATTCGGCAATCGTGATTTCACTCGCTGGCATGGACCAGCCCAGACTGCGGACCGGGTATCGCCCGGTCAACAAAGAGGAACGCGAAGGTCCGCACACAACCTGTGCGTAGAAACTCGTGAAGCGCAGACCTTCACGTGCCAGCTCATCGATTCGTGGTGTCCTGATCGTTTCCGATCCATAACAACCAAGATCACCGTATCCCTGGTCGTCGGTAAAAACGACCACGATGTTGGGACGTTTGTCTGGCTGATGAGCGGTTGCCGTATGCCTAAAGGCAAGTGATACCAGCAGGCTCGCGGAAATCAAAATTCGTAGGGACTTCATTGCACGAACTTCCAGAAGTGGAGTGCGAAGAGAGACACACAATTCTGAGCCGAAGTTTGGGACTGACGGCAGGATACGTTCAGCAGGCATCGATTGTCGCGTCGCTGTCTGCAGAATGCAGGTCGGATACGACAAAAATCAACTATCAACAGTGCGACATTGCGATCGTATTTCGCGAGGGTAATAATGAAGACTGCGTGAGGGACGCTGCCGGTCCGCGGAAAGGCCTGAGGCCACCTTCGGTCGAAATCTGTATGGAACGAACTTCTTTCTGCCTGTTGTGCGGACGCCAGGTCATTGTGAAAGGAGTTCGTCATGACTCGTCCCGGTAAACTCCCCCCAAATCCGAGCCTGCGGCAGTTGCGCATCCAGGCCAAAGAACTGTGCCGCGCGTTGCACGACGGCAGTGAAGACGCCATCGATCGTTTTGGACAGGCTCATCCTCGGCTCTCGAATTTATCTCAAAAGGAGATCGCCGCAAACGACATTTCCCTCGCGGACGCACAACTGGTGGTGGCAAAGGAGTGTGGTTTCGACAGTTGGCCCAGGCTGAAAGCCCACATCGATTCGCTGTCCTCTGCGGCGATCAACATGCATGAACTCGTGACCGGTGACGATCTGTCTGCGATGCAGGATGCCGTTGCGCTTGATCCGACGTCGATCGATCAGCGTAACGAGTCCGGACTTCCACCATTGTACATGGCTGCGTTGTATGGCAATCATCCGGCGATCAAGTTTCTGCTGGGGCATGGAGCGGCGATCGACATTTTCGCTTGCGGGTACCTCGGGAAGCCCCAGGAGGCAGAGGCTTTGCTGGAAGCCAACCGTGAACTGGTTCGAGCG
Source organism: Fuerstiella sp. (assembly GCA_039831575.1). GTDB lineage: Bacteria > Planctomycetota > Planctomycetia > Planctomycetales > Planctomycetaceae > Fuerstiella. Next base: position 4,408 of record JBDONA010000531.1, read on the forward strand.
AAAACGCCCGACGGCATGACAGCGCTGCACTATGTGGCACGAGCCGGGCATTACGACGTCGCCGATCTTCTGTTGCGATACGGCGCCGATGTGAATGCGTGCGACGACAATGGCCGAACAGCCTTGACGGAAGCGTGTCATGGAGGGCCGTGGAAGCAGGATGCGGCTGAAGATGTGATCCAGTTACTGCTGGATCACGACGCTCACATCGACCTGTGTACCGCCGCTGCCATGGGGCGGGTTGATTTGATCAGAAAACTGCTTGATAAGGACGTTGGCGGGATCAACGAAGTGAACGGGAAAGAAGAGACCGCGCTGCTCGTCGCCGCTCACAACAATCGATTCAAAGCGGTCAAACTTCTGGTGGAGCGTGGAGCGGACGTCAATCGGGCCGATGCCGTTGGCGCGGCGGCTTTACATGGAGTGTCGCAGTAGTGTACGGACGCGCTGATTCAATACCTGATTGACAACGGAGCTGACGCACATCTGTGTTGCTATGTGGCTTGCGGTGATGAGTCCGGCACCAGGGAAGCTTTGCGCCGCAGCCCGGATTCTGCGAATAAGATATTCTACGAGTTCAATGCGGTGGGATATGCGATTCACTGCTGGCAGATTGCCGCACTTTGCATTCTGCTCGATCACGGCTGCACGTTGTCCGCGGAGGACGAAGGTCACATCCTGCGCATCACGGACAACGAGCAGTTGTTCCTGAATCAGCTGAAGTCCCGGTCACGGGATTGACAATACCGGGCGGAATCCTGATTTGAACCTTCAACTGCGAGGCCGCAGGGCAATGTGATCTGATCGTTCGGCTCAACAAATCGTGGATTCCCAGCAATCGCGAACGTAGAATGCTGCCTTTAATGTCTGGACCTGGCCTGGGTTGGAGAATAGCCCCGCTCGTTCCGGGATAACGAATAGTCGTGGATCCGGCTGGTGAACTCGGTTGAGATGCACTGACTTGCTGACTAAAGTGAAGTATTGGTCTCACTGGTCCACTGTCAGTGGATACGTGCGGAATTGTGTGCCACTGCCTTTGCCAGTGTTTTCATGTGCCTCACGGCGCCGGCCGAGCCAGTGGAACACATCAATACAGTGCTGATTCCGCACCAGTCTCAATAAAACCCTCCGCCTCCGCCTCCGCCTCCCCGCCCTCCCGTCCAGTCTCAACAATTCGAAACGATGGCTCGAATCTTTTTACCGACATCCCTTGCGGACGCACATCCGCGATCAGGTCGTGTCAATTCTCTGTGGAGCCTGCTGCTGGGCGCCTGCGGGCTGATCGTTCTGCTGGTCGTGCTGATGCGGCAGGGCCCGAGAGAGTACGGCCCGGGCAAGAAAAAACTGATCGTCCATTGTGCGGCGGGGTTGCGGGTGCCTGTCGAAGAAATTGCGACCGCCTACGAGCAGCAATACGGCGTCAGAATCGAGCTGCAGTACGCCGGTTCAAACACGCTGTTGAACCAACTGCAGGTGAATAAGTTTGCCGAAGGCGACCTGTACCTTGCGGCCGACGATTTCTATACCGACAAGGCTGTCGCCGAAGGACTGGCGGCCGAGACGATTCCGATCGCCCATCAACGGCCCGTGATCGCGATCCGCAAGGACTCTGACAAGTCCATCAAAACGATTGCCGACCTGCTGCAGCCTGGGATGGCTGTTGCCCTCGGAAATCCGGATCAGGCAGCCATCGGTAAAACGGTTCGGAAGCAGCTTGAGCAGATCGAGCTTCAGGGAAGTAACCTGTGGCAACAGCTTGAACAGCGAGTTACGGCGGACGGTGTCTTCAAGCCGACGGTCAACGAGATTGCCAACGACGTCAAAATCGGTGCGGTCGATGCCGCGATCGTCTGGGATTCGACGGTCGCGATGCCGAAGTATAAGGAGGACCTGATCGCCGTTCCGGTGCCCGAACTGGATGTCGATCCGAATCTGGTGAGTATCGCCGTGCTGAATTCGTCCACTGATCCCACTGCCGCTCTGAAGTTCGCTCGTTTTCTGACGGCTCGGGATAAGGGCTTGAAGACGTTTAAAAAATACGGAACTCGTCCGGTCGAAGGTGACGTCTGGGCTGAACACCCCGAGGTCTCCTTTTATTGCGGAGCCGTCAATCGGCGAGCCGTTGAACAAATCATCGAAGACTTTCAAACGCGCGAGGGAGTCACCATCAGCACAGAGTACAATGGCTGTGGAATTCTGACGACGCAGATGAAGGCCATTGACAACCAGTCCACGCAGCTGGGATTTCCTGACGTGTACATGGCCTGTGATCGGTACTATCTGGAAAATGTCAAGGACTGGTTTCAGGACGATATCGACATTTCAGACGTGGAACTGGTATTAGCGGTACCCAAAGGAAGTACAGCCGTCACTGCGTTGCAGGATCTGGTGGCACCAGGCATTCGGGTGGCCATCGGTCAGCCGGATCAGTGTACCATCGGTGCTCTGACCCGCAGGATGCTGCAGGATGAGGGCATCTATCAGGAGCTCATGACAAAACAGAGAACGGATGGAGAAGTCGTCGTTGAAAAAATCTCTTCTGCACTGCTGGTTCCGGACGTCATTGCCGGCCACGTTGATGCCGCCCTTGTTTACATCACCGATGTGCTGCCGAATGCAGACGATATTGATATCGTCCGCATTAAGGCAAATCAAAACGTAGCCGTGCAGCCCTTCAGTATTGCCAGAACCAGCGACCACAAATATCTGGCCCGGCGCCTGTTCCGCAGAATGGCAGCGTCGGCGGATGCGTTTGAATCGGCCGGGTTCCACTTCCGACTTGGTGCGAAATCCGCAACCGCGGCCGAGGGCAGCTCGTTATGACGGACGATGTGCCGCGTCATGATTCTTCCGGTAACCTTGGGAAGACAACGACGACGGACCGGAACATCGGGAACATCGTCCTGTCGAACCGACTGTTCTACGCCTGCATGATCGTCATCGGCGGAACGTATGTTCTGTTGATTGTTTCCATGTTGCTGGCGGACGCCTGGTACGTCGTGGAGAAAACGGCGGTATTGGCTTCGAAGTCCCCTGAACCGTGGAAAACGGCGCTGACTGAGAATCCCGTCTCTGTGGCATTGGCCGACCCGAAGATTCAGTATTCGATTCGGCTAAGCCTGTTGTCCTGCACTCTGTCTGCTGTGCTGTCCGTGATCGTTGCTGTACCGATCGGCTATCTGTTGTCACGACACAGCTTTCCGGGAAAACGACTGCTGGACGCAGTTCTCGACATTCCGATCGTACTTCCCCCACTTGTCGTGGGACTCAGTCTGCTGATTCTGTTCCAGTTCGCACCGTTCTCCTTCGCAGCGCGGGACGTGGTGTATCAGATACCCGCCGTTGTGCTGGCTCAGTTTTCTGTGGCGTGTGCATTTGCCGTCCGTACGATGAAGTCCACGTTTGATCACATTGATCCGCGGTGCGAGCAGGTCGCCATTGCACTCGGCAGCTCCCGAGTTCAGGCATTCGGCTGGGTTGTGCTTCCGGAAGCGACACCGGGAGTGATGACCGCGTTTACCTTGGCGTGGGCACGGTCGCTGGGCGAATTCGGACCACTGCTGATCTTTGCCGGTGCAACTCGGATGAAGACAGAGGTGCTTTCGACCACGGTGTTTCTGGAAATGAACATCGGCAATATTGAGGCGGCCGTCGCGGTATCCCTGATCATGGTCGCGACCGCTGTGACTGTGCTGATCATCACTCGGACCTGGGGTGCCCGCGAGGCGTTGCTTTAAGGCCGGCGATAAGGAACTGTGGTTCATGATTCAGTTGGAGAACATCTGCATCCAAGCGGGCGAATTTCGCCTGACGGACGTGTCGTTCACGATTCCGTCCGGTGGCTGCGGTGTGCTGATGGGCAGGACCGGGTCCGGCAAGACAACGATTCTGGAATGCATTATCGGACTGCGTCGATGTTCCTCCGGCAGCATTCGAATCTGCGAAACGGATGTTACGCGATTGAATCCTGCTGTGCGCGGTATCGGTTACGTACCGCAGGACGGAGCTCTGTTTTCAACGATGACTGTCCGCGACCATCTGGCGTTTGCGCTGCTGGTTCGAAGAACGCCTAAGAAGCAGATCGCTGAGCGTGTGGACGAGTTGTCGACGTTGCTGGGCATAACACATCTGCTGGACAGGACACCCCGTGGTCTGAGCGGAGGGGAGGCCCAACGCGTCTCGCTGGGCCGGGCGCTTTCATTTCGACCGAAGATACTGTGTCTGGACGAACCGTTGTCCGCTTTGGATACCGAAACGCGACACCAGATGTGTGAGTTGCTGGCCAGCGTGCGGCAGCAGGCCCAGGTGACAACGCTGTACGTAACACACAATCCGCAGGAAGCGGAGATTCTGGGCGACCATCTGCTTCGGATCGACGGCGGCCGCATTGTTGAAGAAAAGTGGCTAAAGTCGGCACATGACGAAGTCAACCCCGGGACCTGATGTGGTCATGAAGTCGCTGCACATCCATTTGCGGCAGCAGTCCCTTCCCAGCCAACTGTCGCTCTTTGCCGAGTTGTCCAGCGTCAGTCGCAAGTGCGTTCCCGATTTCGACATCTAATTTCAGGGTAGAGAATTCCCGTCACAGGAGTGTCTCGGATGAACGAATCGCTGCAGTTTCTGCACGGCATCTGTTGATCTGCCGACGTTCGGGCGTACGATGCGGCTGCATACATGCGCGTCGTTTCTGAATTCGTTCTCACCCTTTGACACATGACTTTCACATGGCATCCGTCGAAGATATTCGTAATCTGGTTTCTGCAGTCATTGATCCGGAATTGGGCAAGCCGCTTTCCGTTCTCCGGATGGTGAGTGACGTACAAGTGTCTGCAGATGCAGTCACGGTCACGATCGAATTGCCAACACCGGCCTATCCAGGTCCTGAACGACTGAAAACGCTCATCACGGAAAAAGTGACGTCGGCTCTGGCCGACGGTCAATCCGTGTCGGTGGACATCACATCAACAGTCCGTGGAAAAGACGCAGGCGGACGCATCGGATTGAAGATTCATAACATTATTGCCGTGGGCAGCGGCAAAGGGGGCGTCGGCAAAAGCACGGTCGCCGCAGCGCTGGCCTGTGGACTGCATTCTTTCGGCTGCCGTGTGGGGCTGATGGATGCTGATGTCTATGGGCCCAGCATCCCGCATATGATGGGTGCCACGGGACAACCGGCTGCCACAGAACACCAGGGTGGTGACGGACAGAAGTTGATGCGAATGGAACCCATTGACATCGACGGCATGAAACTGATGTCCATGGGATTCTTTATCGAGCAGGGACAGTCGGTCGTCTGGCGTGGCCCGATGCTTCATAAAGCGCTCACTCAGTTTCTGAAGGACTCTAACTGGGGCGAGCTGGACTACCTGATTATTGACCTGCCTCCCGGAACCGGTGACGTTTCGCTCACGCTGTCGCAGCAGGTGGGACTTGCCGGAGCGGTCATCGTCTGTACTCCGCAACAGGTGGCTCTGCTGGACGCGATCAAAGCCGTCGACATGTATCAGAAGGTCAACGTGCCGCTGTTGGGTTTCGTGGAAAACATGACCGGTGAGATCTTTGGACGCGGCGGGGTCAGGAAAGTGGCAGAAGAACTCAAGTTGCCATTCCTGGGGGAAGTTCCGATTGATGCCAGCATTCGCGAATATGGCGACGCCGGCAGGATGATGGCACTGTTGACCGAAGAGAATTCGGCTCGCGATACACTGCTTGCGGTTTGTCAGAATGTCGCCATGCAGGTCGCACGCAATCTGACGGAAACGCCGGCGGCACCAACATTGGAAATACTGTAATAAGTTTGCAGCCCCGAATTCGCGGCTGAACTTTCGACGCACACCCAAATGCAGATCACGACCGAAGAAATCTTTGAAGAATTTGAAGAGCTGGATCCACGCGACCAGTCTCAGTACCTGCTGGAATTGGGCTTCGACCTGCCTCGATTCGACCCGGACGAACAACGCGAATGTGATCTTGTGCACGGATGCCAGAGCCAGGTCTGGCTGACTGCGCGGGCAATTGAGGACAGCAGCGACCCGGTGATTGAATTCCGTGCCGACAGCGATGCGGAAATTGTGCGTGGCCTGATTGCGATCCTGCTGGCGTCGTATTCAGGCACCACGGCCAGCGAGATACTTCGTCTTCCGATCAACGACGTCTTCACGCGGCTGCGATTAAAACAATATATTTCTCCGCAGCGACACAATGGCCTGCAGGGAATGGTGGATCGCATTCGTGAAATCGCCCGCCGACACGCGCCCTGCACAGCCTACACCGAACAATCGCCTGTCCAGGTGGTGCTGAAATCTGAGGCCGTTCCGCAAACGCCCGCCGAATTTGATCCACTTCAGGTTCGCGGGCAGTTTCCAGTCCTTAACCAGGTGCTGGACGATGGATTGACGCCGGTTTATCTGGACAGCGGAGCGTCAGCGCAGAAGCCGCAGCTCGTGATCGACAAGGAACGCGAAGTCGAAGAACAGTACTTCGCAAACGCCTATCGCGGTCGCTATCGTTTTGGGGCTCGCATTGATGAGGAGCTGGAGAACGCACGGCAGAAAATCGCCACCTTTGTCTCCGCAGAATCGCCTCAACAAATCGCTTTTACGTCGGGCACGACCGCGACGCTTAACGCAGTCGCCTTCGGCTGGGGGACTCATCACGTCGGTGCGGGAGATGAAATCCTGATCACCGAAATGGAACATCACGCCAACTTTGTGCCGTGGCAACAACTGGCCATTCAACGTCAGGCTACTCTGCGATTCATTCCGATGACGGACGACGGCCAACTGGATATGAATCGGCTGGACGAGGTGCTGACAAAGAAGACAAAGTTGCTGGCCGTCGGCGGAATGTCGAATGTTCTGGGCACGGTGAACCCGATCAAAGAACTGGCTGCCAGAGCACACGAAGTCGGTGCCATCATTGTTGTGGACGCCGCACAAAGCGTTCCTCATCAGGTCACCAATGTTGTCGCCGACGACGTTGACTTCCTGATCTTTTCCGGACACAAGCTATATGGTCCGACGGGGGTCGGCATTCTCTACGGCAAAGCGGACCGACTGAACGAAATGCAGCCGATCCTGTTTGGCGGCCATATGATCGACAGGGTCTACAAAGACAACTCGACATGGGCGGCACCGCCGGCCCGCTTTGAAGCGGGGACCCTGCCGATCGTTCAGGCCATTGCGCTGGGCACGGCTGTGGACTGGATTTCCGAGCTCGGAGTGGAGGCGATTCACAAGCACGAACAACGACTGCTGCGAAGTGCAACTGAGCAGCTGCAGCAGATTCCGGGACTCACCATCTACGGCCCTGCAGTGGATCACAAGGGAGCGATCATCAGTTTTCGTATTGAAGATGTGCATCCCGAAGATCTTGGCATCATGCTGGACCGTCGAGCCGTGCTGACGCGTCACGGTCACCACTGCGCGATGCCGCTGCACGATCTGTTGGGCGTCAGCGCCACAACACGAGCCAGCTTTGCCGCGTACAACACCGAAGATGACGTGGCTGAGCTTATCAGCGCGATCGAGTACGGTTGCGCCGAGTTACGGCGACGACGCTAGTTGTCGCAGGGCACTCGGCTGACATTTCCCGTTTGCGGTGCGGTGATCAGCCTTCACAGCAGTGCCGACGTGCTCAAAGACAGTACGGAAGAAAGTGGTGGCGAACTAGTGGTCGCACACCGACCATGTGCAACGCCATGTTGTCCGCCCGCACTGTGGGCGCTGATTTGATGTCAGCACAATCATTCGCGGCAGGAATGCCGACTCATAGATCGCAATTCGTTTATCCGTGCCACTG
>JBDONA010000564.1:0-2749 GCA_039831575.1 Fuerstiella sp.
GGCGATGAAGTCAGCGTCGTCCGATGGACCACGCAGGGACAGTGATGATGCGAATGAATTATGTCTCCGTGAATCCAATTGGAAACCGGCGAGACTTCCCCTGTTGCAGCGTCTGGAGCGGTTGACTTATTCTCGTGCGCCGTACTGGCTCGTGGGCAGGCCATTTTCTCAGGCCAGGACGCGTCTCTCGCGGCCACGAGTCAGCGTAATACGCTGCAATTTCGTGCAGTCAGTGCCTGGGTAGACATAATGTTGTTAGAGTGTCGTAACATCACACACGTTTGATCCCATTGGCCAGGTAACACGACTGCCAGGGACTGAGCCGAAAAGAATCAATGCAAAAACTTGTAGACGGTATACACAAATTTCGCAGAGACACATTTCGGAAAGGCCAGAAGCCGTTCGAGACACTGGTCAACGGCCAACATCCGCTGGCGCTGTTTATCACGTGTTCCGATTCCCGCGTCGAGCCCGGTCGGCTGACGCAGACACAACCGGGGGAGTTGTTCGTTCTGCGGACGGCCAGCAACATCATTCCGCCGTACGATTCCGTCCATGGCGGAGAGGCCGCAACGATTGAATACGCTGTCAGTGTATTGAAGGTGAAAGATATCGTGGTCTGCGGGCATTCGCACTGCGGTGCGATGGCAGGACTGCTGAACCCAGCCAGCGTAGAAAAACTGCCGGCGGTCAAAGCCTATCTTGAGTACGCGCAGGCCACTCGACGGATCGTAGAATCGCACGACAAAGACCTCACCGATCCCACTAAATGCTTTGGCGCTGACGGTCGAAGAGAACGTTCTGGTTCAACTCGAAAACCTGAAAACTCATCCTTCCGTCGCTGCCGCTGTCGGTCGCGGTGATCTGAACGTTCACGGTTGGGTCTACCACTTTGAAACCGGGGAAGTTGTTGCATTCAATCCGGACGAGTCTCTATTTCTTCCACTGGAGGACGTCATTTAGTGATGCAGCGCCACTTGTATCATTTGTTCAGTGTTCTTCGTAATCGAAGCGTAAGCGATGCGATCGACGCAACTTGCATCCTCGGGTTATAATAGAGAAGAAACCGGCGCTGCCAGGAAGAGCAGTTACTTCATTCGTACATCGTTCTGGTTCGCAGGCATGTTTGTTCCTCAGGCTGGTTCGCGTCAATCGCGGCCACGAGCCAGCACGAAAACCGAATCGGAAGCGTCGCCGCACATGAAAGTTGCCGTCAAGACCATGATTCTTCAACAGTGCCGCTGGAAACCACACCGGACGGACGTGTCAGTATTGGCAGGTGCTTCCGATGCCTCTCAATCCTGATGATATTTCGTCGGCAAACGCGTTACCCGACCCGATCTGGCTGCCCGATCCGGAGACGACACAAAGGACTCACATCGCCGCGGCGATGCAGGCCCGAGGGTTTGCTTCGTACGAACAGCTTTACGACTGGTCGGTGGCAGAGCCCGAAGAATTCTGGGCCTACGTGCTCGACACTCTTTGCATTCACTTTGATCGTCAACCGCTGAGTGTCCTCGATCTGCCAACGGGCCCAATGTCGCCGGAATGGCTACCGGGCGCCAGATTGAATATCGCTGAAAGTTGTTTCACGAGTAAAGCGGGAAGCTGCGCGGTGATCGAAGGCAGTCCGGACGGCTCTCGCCGGGAACTCACGTACGCACGATTGCGGGGGCTAGCCAATCAAGTTGCACGGGGACTGCTGGCGCAAGGGATTCAAAGGGGTGAAGCCGTTGCTGTATTCATGCCGATGACGGCCGAATCGGTCGCCATCTATCTTGGAATCGTTCTGGCGGGCTGCACTGTCGTGTCGATTGCCGACAGTTTCTCAGCAGAGGAAGTTCGCTCGCGGCTGCGGATCGGACAAGCCCGTGCCGTTTTCACTGTCATGGCGGTGCGGCATGGCGATCGAGAAGTGCCGGTATATGAACGGATCGTCGATGCGGATGGGCCGATGGCAATTATCGTCGACGCTAATGTTAATGAACGCATCTTGAAAAAGACCCGACCGGTCCGCGACGGAGACATCCTGTGGGCGCAGCTACTGAGCGATGACGCGCACGACATCGACGCCCACGTTGCGCCGGACACGGCGACGAATATTCTGTTTTCCTCGGGTACCACAGGCGAACCGAAAGCCATTGTCTGGGACCACACCACACCGATCAAGGCTGCCGCAGATGGACATTTCCATCACGACATACACACTGGCGACGTGGTCGCGTGGCCGACCAACCTCGGCTGGATGATGGGGCCGTGGTTGATCTACGCCACGCTCATCAACAGGGGCACAATTGCACTTTACAACGGTGCACCAACCGACGCTGGCTTCGGCAGATTCGTGCAGGCGGTCCGCGTCAACATGCTGGGTGTCGTTCCGAGTCTGGTTCGACGATGGCGTGATACGGGTTGTCTGGAATCCGTGGACTGGTCGGCGATCAGACTGTTCAGTTCGACCGGTGAATGTTCCAACCCACACGACATGCGCTGGTTGAGTGAAGTGGCGTGTGGTCGCCCCATCATTGAATATTGCGGCGGAACTGAGATTGGTGGCGGTTACATGACCAGCACGCTGGTTCAGCCTAACTTGCCCGCGATGTTTAGTTCACCGGCGTTGGGCAGCGGTGTGGTTATTCTGGACGAAGATGGCAAGGCTGCCGACATTGGTGAGGTGTTCCTTGTTCCGCCAGCCATGGGACTGTCGCGTTGTCTGATTAACCGAGATCACCACGAAGTATACTACGCCGAA
>JBDONA010000390.1:0-2748 GCA_039831575.1 Fuerstiella sp.
AACGCCGACTTTCTTCCAACCGACCTTGCTGAATGCCAACAGATGCTGATGGCTGCGTGGCAACAGTCCGTTCAGCTGGAACAACAGGTCGTGGCTTCAGAACAACAGGCCGCAGCAGCAGAGCAGAAGGCCGCGGAACTCAATCAGGTGCTTGACGAAACGGCTGCCACGCATGAGGAACTGCAGCAAACGCACGCTGCCACGCTGGAGGAACTCGCGTGGTACAAACGCTGGACGTTTGGTCGGCGGCGCGAACGATTCACCGAAGGCGAAGGACAGGGGCATCTGTTCGAACTGGATTCGTCGCTGCCGCCGGATGAGTCACTGAAGTCTGCCACGCCGGATGCGGAATCTACGCGGCATAGTTGCGGGGTGTCATACACGGGATGTAGACTCAGGCTCCGTGAACTTCCGTGAGACCGATCAGAAAAGGCCGTCGCCATGAGGTACGTGCTGCTTGCACTATTGCTTGTTGCTGTGGTTGGGTGTGGTAACCGTGCCGAGGAAGCTCGACGGAAAGCCGTCGAGAACAATCTCAAACAGATCGAACTTGCTTTGAAGAACTACCACGAGACACATGAGTCTTCTGGCTCGGAGTTCTCGCACGTCATCGCCGCTGAGACCGAATACTACACAACCGGCCCACAACAAGGCCGACCGCCAGACGGCAAGTTACCAGCAGGAACGAAAGTCAGTGTGGTCGAGGAGTCTGGCAGCTATGTGTTGGTGAAATCCGAGAGCGGTATTGAGGCATACGTCGCCGCCGATGTCGTCAAACAACAGCAGGGTACGACCATGGACGTGTCTGGAATCGTGGAAGGCGGCAATCAGTTCGCTTTTGATCTGTATCAAGAACTGCGGTCGGAGGAGGGAAACCTCTTCTTCTCGCCAAGCAGCATCTCGACCGCCTTGGCAATGACCTACGCTGGTGCCGCTGGCGAGACTGAAGCGGAGATGGCGAAGACGCTGCATTTCCAGATGCCAAAGGACCAACTTCATGACGGGATGCACGCCCTGCAAGCGTATTGGACGACGCCTGACAAACAGAAGGGCATCCGACTCAATCTGGCAAATCGTCTATGGGGTAATGAAGGCTACGAGTTTCTACCGGAGTTCTTGACCGTCACTCGTGAGAAGTACGGCGCAGAACTTGCCCGTCTCAATTTCGCCCAAACTGAAGACGCTAGACAGACCATCAATGGCTGGATCGAAGATCAGACGGAAGACAAGATCACAGAACTGCTTCCCGCAGGCGTTCTCTCAGCCGATACGAAGCTCGTCTTGACCAACGCTGTTTACTTCCACGGCACTTGGTCCGATCCCTTTAAGAAAGACCGTACGAAGGAAGACGACTTTCACTTGACGGCAACAGACAAAATCAAAGTCCCAATAATGCACCGTTGGGATGAGTTCCGGTATGGCGCTGCGGATGATCTACAGATCCTCGAATTGCCATACGGCGATGGCAGTTTGTCGATGGTCGTCCTTCTGCCGCAAGAGATCGGTGGGCTCGCCAACCTCGAAACCAAGCTGACACTCCAAAATTTGCAACGGTGGATGACCAGCGTGAAGCACGAGGATGAGGTAAAGGTCTACCTGCCGAGGTTCAAGACGACCTCGCAATTCCAGATGGCCGACACGCTAAAGGCGATGGGCATGGAATTGGCCTTCAATGGCAACACCGCCAACTTCTTAGGCATGACCGGTGGCCGGGACTTGTTCATCTCGGAGGTGATCCACAAAGCCTTCGTCGATGTGAACGAGGAAGGCACCGAAGCGGCTGCGGCCACCGCCATCATCATGGAACCTCCTTCCGCCCCCTTTGAGGAACCGAAGGAGCCCCCGGTCTTCCGAGCCGACCATCCGTTCGTGTTCATGATTCGAGACAATCGCAATGGTGCGATCATGTTCCTTGGCCGAATCACAAATCCGCTGGAGTAGCCTCCCCTCGATCACAGCTGAAAGATGTGACCAACCTCGCATCACTCGGTCTCAGGAACACACAAGTCACGGATGCGGGGCTGAAGCACGTGAAAGTTCTGACCAGCCTGACAGTACTCGGCGTCGGCGGCAAACAGATCACGGGGCCGGGGCTTGTGCACCTGAAAGGCCTGACCAGTCTGAGAGGACTCATCCGCCGAGTCCGCGAACGTTTTGAAGTTGTTTGCCTGAACATCCGTCAGGTGGTCGATGCGGCTTTGATGCGATGCTGTCAGTGGGCGCGTTAAAACCGGCCACTCGTTTGCGGGTCAAAACCGGCCAGGGGTTTTGAATTGAAGTGGACTATTTGCTGGTTTTCTTGACGGTCTTTTTGCCTCGACCCGGTGGGCGCGTTTGGCCGGTTTTGGATTCGTCCTGGGCGGCGCCATTTTCGGAGGTCGAGTCAATCTTATTATCGGCTTGGCGCCTTCGCATTCTGAAGCTGCGACCGGTGATCTGAACCACTTCTGCACTCTGCAGAAATCGATCCAGAATGGCCGTTGCAGACGGTACGTCTCCGATCAGTTTGCCCCAGTCCTCCAGAGGTCTGTTCGACGTCATCATCGTGCTGCGAAGTTCGTGACGACGCATGATGATTTCAAACAGGAACTCGCCGCTCTTCTTCGGTAACTGCTTCATGCCCATGTCGTCCAGGATCAGTAAGTCTGGTTTGAGGTAGCGGCTCAGGATGCGGTCGTGGCCATCGAAGGCTTCGTCGTGAAGGAAGTCGCGGACACAGTCGAAGATACTGCGGTAGTACACCGTGTA
>JBDONA010000378.1:0-2748 GCA_039831575.1 Fuerstiella sp.
ACCACGGCCAAGCGCGATTCGCATCGCCCATGCAACTTGAGCTTCGCGATCCGCTCCGGCCTGACTCACGACGCGCCGTGCAAAGTGCTCCGCCTGTTCTGCAACAAATTCGTCGTTCATCAGAACGAGCGATTGAGTCGGCACGAGGCTATGTTCGCGTCGAGCACAACTGTGAGAGGTCGAGGGTGATCCAAACATCTCCATCATCGGAAACCGCAGCTGCCGCTTCACGTAGATGTAAACGCTGCGCCGCCAATGTTTGCCCGTCTCCTGCTTGATTGCAGGCCATTTGTTTCGCTGGCTTGCGTCCAGAAGGTCGGGCCGAATGCGAGGTTTGATGCCAGGACCGCCCATCGACGTATTCAGGTTGCCAGCGACCATTAGGATTGCGTCTCGTAGCGGTTCAGCGTCAAGCCGTCGCTTGCTCATACGCCACAAGAACAAATTGCCAGGGTCTTGTTGATGTTTGGTTGGGTCAGACGCAGACGATTGGCAGTAGGTCGATGAAACCACAATCTCTCGGTGCAAGGACTTCAAACTGTTGCCGTGGTGTTGAAGCCGCGACGCCAAGTAATCGAGCAATTCCGGATGTGTCGCTGGGTCGCCAAGTAATCCAAAGTTGCTTGGCGTCGCAACCAACCCACGGCCGAAATGGTAATGCCACAGACGGTTCGCAATGACGCGCCAAGTGAGTGGGTTCCTTCGGTCTATGATCCAATTGGCTAAGTCGATGCGTGTCACGACTGATGGACCAGTCACCGACTCATCGTTCGCAACGGAATCTGTACGACTCAGAGAGTCTCGCGACAGTACATTCGGAACGCCTGGTTTCACTTCGGGTCCGACGTTACGCACATCACCTCGCCAAAGAACGTGTGTTGGCAGCGATGGATTACCGACGCTGCTGCGCACCGTCGCAATGGGCTTTCGTCCATCTTTTGATTTCGCTCGCGGGCTCCGCGTAAGCTTCGGATTTGCGGGGTCAAACGAATCGATCGCCAGGTTCTGCTTAGACGTGTTGCGGAAAAAGGCGAGGAACGAATAGTAGTCGTGTTGAGTTAAGGGATCGTGTTTGTGATCGTGACATCGCGCACAACCAACGGTGAGACCAAGGAAAACACTGCCCGTCGTGGACACAATGTCGTCTAACTGATCGAACAGGTATTGTTGCTTGAAAACCCCGGTGCCCATGTTGTCTTCATTGCTGGGACCATTTCGACAAAATGCCGTTGCCACCCAACTGGCCACCGTCGGCGACGCGACTTGATCACCGGCGATCTGTTCCGTGACGAACTGCGAGTACGGTTTGTCTTCGTTGAAACTGTCAATCACATAGTCACGATATCGCCACGCATGAGGACGATCAAAGTCATTATGAAAGCCACCTGAATCGGCGTAACGTGCGAGATCAAGCCAATGCCGCCCCCAACGCTCTCCATAACGGGGCGACGCCAAGAGCCGGTCGACAACGCGCTCATACGCGTCTGGCGAATTGTCCGCAAGGAATTGTCTTTGTTGCTCGGCATTCGGCGGAAGTCCAATCAAATCGAAGTACACTCTTCGCAACAGCATCTCTTTCGATACTCGGGCACTCGGGCTCATTTTGACTGCCTCAAGCTTCGCGAGCACGAATCGGTCGATGGCCGAGTTGGACCATTTCGCGTCTTGCACACGAGGAAGTTTCGGCGCACGAAGTGTTTGAAATGCCCAGTGAGACCGGTCGTGGGGAGTAATGGGTCGTCGGCCAGCAAGAGTTGTCGCCGGCAACTTGTCGATCCAATCGCCAATCGCAGCGATTTCCCGATCAGGCAGTTGGCCTTCTGGCGGCATGTGCGGATCAGCACCTTCATTCAATACTTGAAGCAGCTGACTTGCCTTGGCGTTTCCGGGCGTGATCACTGGCCCGCTGATCCCACCCATGAAGACTCCATCCCGAGTCGTCAGTGTCAATCTAGACTCTGGTTCCTCGTGACCGTGGCAATCACGACAGTGTTTTTGCAGAAGCGGCAATACTACGTTTTTCCACGCCGCATCGCCGAGATTGTCGTCTGCCCAGCACTGCGGCGCAATCAAGAACAGCAGACAGTTCACCATGGTTGCGACTTTAACCTGAAACGGTATGTGTGAGTCCAACACCATAATTGCCTGGAATGTGCTTGCCGCTACAATTTTGCACATGAACGGGAAAGGAAGAGACCCAACATTGGAGGTTGCACATTGGAGGTCGCGCAAGCCAGTATAGCATAGACCAATAACGGTCGTTGGCCGCACGACTCGCCAGCGAATCTGCTGAAGGCCATGAGGCGAAGCGGATCGCCCGTAGCGTTGACCAATGCTTGTGAATTGCTGAGGTTTTGGGACTTCGGTCATCCGCAGGATTCGGGGTCGATTAAGATACAAGGCCCCACCGCGCACCGCCGTCACCATATGACAATGCTATCGGGCATTTCCCACACGAGGAACACGCCGTGAATTTTCTTGTTTGTACGAAGTTGACGTATCGTATCGCAATTCTTAGGTGTCTACTCGCATCCGCGATGGTAGGCATGGTGTCGATTGCCGCGGCCGAGACAGCGAAGCCAAATATCCTCTGGATCACTAGCGAGGACAACGGCGTATCGTGGGTCAGTTGCTACGGTGGAACCAATGCAAATACACCGGCGATTGATCAGTTCGCCAAAGAGGGTTTTCGTTATACGCACTGCTTCGACAATGCGGCCGTGTGTGCGCCAACGCGATCATGCTGGA
>JBDONA010001004.1:0-2747 GCA_039831575.1 Fuerstiella sp.
GAGGATGTGGCATCGGTGTGTGAGTCGATCGAGAGTCGCTCCGGTCAGTCGTTCACTGCTGAGAACTTCCGTCCAGTTTTCGAACGGAAGATTCGTCGTGACGATCAGACTTTGACGTTCGTAGGCTGAACTGATGACATCGAACAGCAGCTCGGAGCCGACCTTGCTGGCCGGCACGTAGCCGAGTTCATCCAGGATCAGCAGGTCCAGCTTCGAAAGCTGTTTTCGCAGTCGCAGCAGGTCTCGATCTTCGCGGGCTTCCATCAGTTGCGTGATGATCTCCGTCACGCGGAAGAAGCGGACTCGTCGGCCCTGAGCACACGCCGCGATCCCGAACGCGGTTGCGAGATGCGTCTTCCCCGTTCCGCTGTTGCCGACAAGAAGCAGGTTCTCCTTTTTGTCGAGGTACTCGCACTTCATCAGCTCGGTCACCAGAAGTTTGTTGAGCGATGGCTGCGATTTGAAGTCAAATGTGTCGAGCGTTTTATAGTTCGGAAACTTCGCGTCCTTCAGTCGACGATCGGATGCTCGGCGTTCACGGTCAAGCAATTCGAGTTCACACAGTTGCAACAGAAAGGCCAGATGATCGACGTTGTCCGTCGCACATCGTGCGGCCACCTTTTCGCATTCTGCCAGAATCGTCGGTAGTCGCAGCGACTTCAGATGATGAGCCAGCAGAACTGTGCTCTTGGTTTCGGTCTTCTTCATACGTTCGTTCCTTCGGTAAGTAGAGATTGGTAAACAGAAACATCCGTCTGAGCGACTCGCACCAACTTCAGGTGCGGACGACCATCCAGATTAAACAGCGCGATCGGTTCCTCCTGTTGGTATTCGATGATCAGGCGCAGGGCGTCACTGCTGGTGATGTTGATTTCCAGCCCACGCTGCACAGCACGCTTCAGTGCGGCGACCGAATGAGTTTCGAGGAGCCGCAGCACCTTGATGAATTCGCGAGTTCCGTTGCCGGCGAACTCCGCTTCCAGACGTCGCCGTAAAATGCCGAAGCACACTGGGAGATCCCAGTTTTCCAGCGGCCGAGCGTGATCGAATCCGCCCGGTTTTCGCTCTAAAAGAGCCAGATAATGCACGGGTTCGAACAACGACTGCTGTTTCTTCCAGCACCGAGGATGGCGAGCAATCAGCCGATCTTCGAAGACGATTTTCACTTCGTCGACGGTGGCCACCACCGTGACCTGTCGGTGTGCGAACTGAGTCGGCACGGAATAGTCATTGCGGTCGAACCGAACCAGCGAAAGCGTATTGGCCTGACCAATAACGATTCGATGAGATTCAAATCCCTGCTTCGGAATGGCCTGCAGATGCTGTTGACGCTCTTCCTCCAGCAACACGATCTTCGTCGCCGATTTGCCTCGAAGCTGACGCTGCAGGTCGGCCTGGCAGTTAGCCGTCAACCGCTCGTTCAAAACTTCCAGCGAATCAACACGTGGCACGGGCACCAGAAAGTTCCCGCGTGTATAGTCGACCAGTCGCTCGACATGCCCCTTTTCCTGAGGTCGTCGCACCAGACAGAAATGTTCGGCGAACAGATAGTGACTTTTCAGTCGCTGAAACTCGCGAGTCACCGTTCGGTCACGTGAGCCAGTGATCTTCGCGACCGCGATCTTTGAATTGTCATAGCTGATTCGTGTCGGCACGCCGCCGAAGAATTCGAAAGCCCGTTTGTGTCCTTCCAGAAACGATTCCGTGCACTCGCGAGGAAACGCCTGAATGAACAGAGCATCCGAATGCGGCAGCGTCATCACGAACAACGCGACCTTCGTCAGTTCGCCGCAAAGCCAGACATCGGCGAAACCGTAGTCCACCTGAGCTTCACCCGGACGATGCGACAGCGGCAGAAACACTTCCTGATTATTCTGCTTCAGGGCTCGAACGGCGTCCTTGACAATCGTTTCGCCGCCATCGTAGCCGTGTTCGTCACGCAGCCGTTCAAAGATGCGTTTCGCGGTGTGACGCTGCTTGCGGTGAACCTTCCGGTCACTCGTAAGGATTTCTTCAATGACCGGCAAAAATGTATCCAGCTTCGACGGCCGGGTTTTCTCACGTCGATAACCCGGCGGCTCAGCATGCTGCAGCATTTTCTGCAGCGTCTGCCAGTGAATGTTGTACTCGCGGCAAGCCGCTCGCTTGCTGATCTCGCCCGTCAGCACCCGCCGACGAACTTCGCTCCACAACTCCATATCAGTAAACACCCAGTCCACCTGCCAACCCCGGACGAACCGGAAACACGCCACTTTGACGCAATTTCCGACTGTTTCCAGAATCAACTGCTGAACATCTGAGCGCTACACTATCTCACCGCCCGGCCAACCCCGCCAAGCGCCACACTTTCTCGCCGCCGTCTACAACCGTGGGATTGGCGGCGACTGAGCAAGGATGAACGGGATGAGTACAGGTAGGACCACAACATGAAAAATCATCTCCGAATGTCGCTGCAGATCATCGCCCGAGCCGGGTTGTCCCTGGCTGTGGCGGCGTCAATTGTCGGGCAGAGGTGGCAAGTTTCGATGGCATTACCTGTTCCCGGAGTCCAGACATATATGCACATCGTGCAAGAAGGATATCGCATTGACTTAACCGAAGACCGACTTGCTGCCGACCCTGATGCTGGCTCGCCAGGGTGACGGAGCGGTCAACCGTTGCACGACTTCGCCTGGGGAAATCGTGCAACGTCGCTTCTTATCTGACGTCGGGCAGGGGCACCTGAGCTGATGACATCAGGTAGGCGA
>JBDONA010000537.1:0-12159 GCA_039831575.1 Fuerstiella sp.
GGAGCGATTTTCGATGTAGACGGTTTCAAACAGCAACAGCGGCTCGGACATCATGTGCATGCTGGTCCGGTACCCGTTGTAGTAGAAGTACGGAAACTTTTTCGGATCCGGAATCGACGTAATCAGTCGCTCCAGTTGCAGCCACTGGGCAGGGAAGTTGTCGCAGAATCGACTCGTCCGCTGATCGTTCAGCATCCGATCGATCTGAGTGCTGAGAACGTCGGGGTTGTTAAGAGTGGCTGACTCAGCCAGGTCCAGCAGCGTGTCGTCCGGAATGCTGCTCCAGAAGAATTGAGCAAGACGCGACGCCAGTTCGAAATCCTGTAAACGCCGGCGTACCTGGCGATCATCGCCGAAATCGGCCGCGGCGTCACTTTCGTGGAAATACAGAAAACCGGGCATGCCCAGGACCGCTCCAACCATAGTCCGCATCGTGTCTTCGAACGAAGATCCGGACGCCAACTGGTCGTCTGCGAACTTCGTAAAGCGATCGAGTGTTTCGGGATCGACCGGACGGCGCAGCGCGCGACGCAGCAGTTTTTTAAGTCGGCCGCGAATCACATGAATTTCGGCAGAGGCCACTGCATCGGATTTTTCCGGTACCTTGCGTCCGGTCACGTCGATGTAATCCAGACCGAAGAAATACCTCGGCGACTGCTGATTCCTGCCGATACATTTGAATCGCAGGGTGTGTGGCCCAACGTCTATCGCAAGGTCCGGAACGTGGTGGTCAGTCGGCACCACTCTGGAAGCGTACAGATCGACTGTCTGGCCAATCCTCCTGTCATCCAGATAGATCTCGAACGTCCCGTAGTCGGTGGCTCTTGTGAAACCGAAGCGAAGACCGCTACCCGCCGTGGCGACATCAAACCGAATCGTCATGTCCAGATCTTGTGCCGGACACTTCCAAATGAGTTGCGTGTCGCCACTCCAGTCGGCCCCATAGTGTCTGAGGTTCTGTGATTCAGTGCCGCCTGTGGGTGTCCCCAGAACTTTCACGCGACTTCCATCTTCGGCCTCAATTCTGCCTGCGACCGGGCCGCCGGCTGGCTGGCCAGGCGGTGCGATCAAGCGATTCCAGCTGCGGCATTCTGTGGGATTAAAATCCGGGCTCTCCACAATCGTCTGACTTAACTGCAGAAATGATTCCATCAGCAGCGGCGAAAGCGTCAGGTGGTCTGCGCGATTGTCGAAACCGTGTTCCGCACGTTTGTCCTGAGGAAACGCGGCCACACCTCGAAAACCTTCGGGCCGCTGATTGTCGATATCCTTGCTGAGCGGACGACTGGAGACACGTACCTGCTCTGGCATCTTTCCGGTCGCCGGCCGAAAGTAATCTTCGCGCCGCCGCAGCAACCGCTCGTTCATCTGGAAGAGATCGCGGTCCAGTTCAAGAAGATCAACAACGGCGTTGTTGTACTGAAACCGATTCATCCGCCGGATCGGCGTCGTCTTGAACGACTGGGTTTCCCGGACATGGTCAAGCATCTTCGCAAGTGACGCAACCATTTCCGCCCGTCTACCAGCCGGCAGCGGAGGCTCGTCTTCCGGCGGCATCTGACGATCTTTCAGCACGGCGATCAGTTTTTCCAGCAATTCGGGCACAGCCAGCAGTTCATCACTGGACTTCAGTGCCAGCAGGCTGATCTGCCCCTCAGTCTTGCCATCTTCTCCGTGACACTTGATGCAATGCGATTCGAACGCCGACAGCAGCGACGTGGACGCCTCGTCTGCCAACACAGACGAAGAAGCTCCGGCTGACAACGCCAGAACAAAGCAGGTGCAAGCCGCTGGCACAACCTTCAATGCAGTCCTCAGCAAACGCAATAACTCTGTCGTCCGCACGATTGTCGACCCCTTCGGGACAGAAACATCATCCAACTCACAAGCTCCTTTCAACAGGAAACTCAGCTCTGCCCGTATTCTGCCATTTGGGCCGCTCTATTTCACGCAATTCGACACCGACTTCCCGAGTTTAGACACCTGGATCAGGAACAGGCGTGTCAGTTCCTGATCACGGCAGTAATGCACCCGAACACGTGTTGTGTGTACAGCACAGGGACCGCGCCAGGTCCACGTGCCACATAGTCGACAGGCTTCCATTTGCCAAGCGTAGGGGGCGTGCAGGCACGCACCCGAACCAGCTGGAAGCCGCTCAGGTAATTGGGTTACGGGGAAAATCAAGAGCCACCGACACTTGAGACGCACGCACAGCCGCGCCGTGCAAAGTACTCGCTTAAATTTCGCAGCCTTGTTTTAATGAGCATGCGTGGTCAAACGGAGATTGAATTCGAATGCCAAGCGGCTCTGCTGGCTCAAACGAGCCGAGCCCACGATCCCGGGATGTGTGCTGATGCAGAGTGTTCAAGAGGCAACCCATTCGGACTGCATTGACGGAAACGTCCCGTCCGGAATGCACATTTGCCTGATCTACAGCGACGAATCAGAGCGCCGGAAGACGGTCTCTGAGTTCGTGAAAGCTGGTCTTGTGGCAGATGAATGCGTTGGTTGTTTCCTGAACGACATGCCGCCATCCGGTCAGCCGAACTGGCTTGATGACGCGATATCAAGCGCGCGGCAACAGAAACGAGAGGATCAACTCACGGTACGCCCGGGGGAAGAGGCCTATTTTCCGCACGGAGAATTCGTCCCCGCCGAAATGCTGGACACAATACGCGATTTTTGTCTCAACGCGATTGACCATGGCTTCTCAGGAGCACGGATCACCGGCGATGCTGGATTCGTGCTGAAGGACATACCCGGCACCGAGCACTTTCTTGGCTATGAGTGGCGGGTCAACGATCTTCTGCAAGAGTATCCCGCCACAATCCTTTGCCAGTACGACGCAAATCTCTTCGACGGTGGCACGCTGTATGATGTCCTGCGAATTCATCCGATGATGATCATTCACGGTCAGATTGTCCACAACCCCTGCTATAACGCGCCTCCAGCGGCACAGCCGACATCGATTCGAACTGGACAAAGCGTCCGGTAAGTGCGAAATGGAAATGCCCGATTTTGAAGAAGACCGCGCCGGACTCGATCCGCAGGTTCTGGCTGAACTGTTGCTGGTACAGGGTATACAACACATCCTGCCTTCACAGGAACGGGCTGCGGAGTTTGTCACACGTGCTTTGACATCAATTCCGCAATGCACGTCCTGCAATGCCTGTTATCGCGGTGGCTCGTCGCCTCTGGGAAATCTGGAGCATCCGGCGTGTCTTACCTGCCCGGTCGTGCACGCTGGCTCGAAACCTGGTGCGCATGAAGAGTGCCCGCTGGCAGACAACCGGGGCATTCGGAGTTTTCCATTGGAGACGGGCACGTCGTTTATCGGCCAGCTTGTTCTCCAGGTCAACGACGAGCCGGCCATTGCTGCATATGAACCGTCGCTTCCAAACTTCGCGAACGCGGTTGCCGTTGCTGCCGAGTATCGATACCAAAAGAAAACAATCACCGAAGCCAACGTGGAATTGGCCCATCAGCGCACAACACTGCAACGACTGGTCGAACAGGGGTCGCAGGCGCTAATGCAAAGCGGCGAGCGTTTTCGTACGATTGCTGACTACACCTCTGGTTGGGAAAGTTGGATTGGGTCAGACGGGCGGCCCTGTTGGATCAACCCGGCGGTGTCGACACTTACTGGCTATGATGTCGACGAGTGCCTGGCGATGGATGACTACCCTCTGCTCATCATCCACGCGGACGATCGGGCCGGAATGGAGGAACGATTCAACGCCGCTCTGGCTGGTTCGTCTGAGGACGACGTAACATTTCGCATTCAACGAAAAGACGGATCCATCGCGTGGATGGCCGCTTCATGGCAGCCGCTACGACAGCTCGACGGCACATCAAACGGATATCGCTCCAGCGCTCGCGATGTTACAGAACACAAACTGGCTGAAGAAACTGCCCACGATGCACAGAATCAGCTTCTGGAACTTCAGAGAAGCAGGACAGAGAGCGTTCAACTTGAACTGGACGCTGCTCGTGAACAACTTGTGCGTCAAACGCGGCTCGCCACGATCGGACAGTTGGTATCCAGTATCGCTCATGAAATCCGTAATCCGTTAGGTAGCATTCGAAACGCCACCTATCTGTTGCAGCGAAAACTGGCGCGTCAATTCTCTGATCTCACTAAGTACGTGAAGATCATCGATCAGGAAGTCGACACCGCCTCGCAGGTCATCGAAGACATGCTTGAGATGGCCCGTTCCAAGCCGCCAATCGCTCTCTCGTTCGATCTGTCTCAGATGGTCCGCGACGAGTTTGAGCGAATCGGTGTGTCGGATTCCGTTCGGCTTGATCTCGTCTGTGATCCCGATCCATTCGTGCTGGTCGCCGATCGAGGACAGATTCGACAGGTCATCAACAACCTGCTCTCGAACGCCTTGCAGGCGATCAACGGAAATGGCGAAATCAACGTGGAGCTTCAGAGGAATCACGAACACAACCTGATTCTTGTTAAAGACAACGGACCTGGAATTGAACCCCAATTCCATGGCACGGTATTTGAACCACTCTTTTCCACCAAAACCAAAGGCTGCGGATTGGGGCTGGCCATTTGCCGGCAAATCGTTGAACGTCACGACGGTGAAATCTTTCTGGAATCGGCTACGCCAACGACGGATACAGTTTTCTGCATCCGCCTCCCCCACGGCCGCACTTGATCGGTCATGCGGAAGAGTCCGGGTGATGTTTCAATTGCGATGGACACCGCAATTGTCTCTTGCGGAGGACTGTTCCTGTCGTGACAAACCGGGCGGCCCTTCGTTGAACGGGTGCCCTTTTCAAAACCTGGCGTGGATCAGAACTTGAGGATCTGCCACAGGCCCGAATAGTCGTCTGTCCAGTGCAGGACACGGTCCGATTCGTCCCATTCGTTGTCGACGTCCTGGATGTCGGCGGAGTTGACGAACGCATCGTTGGCCGTCAGCAGAACCCATGTTGATGTAAAAACACCCGTTGAATCATCGTCGTCGTTTTCGATACGAACGGCATGCCAGCCGAGATGTTCGGCCATGCCACGGGCAATGGGATCAAGTTCCAGAAATCGATTGGAAATATGGATCGCCAGAACTCCGCCCGGTCGCAGTTGCTCACGGTAGATTTCTGCGCATTCTGTGGTCAACAGGTGGACCGGAATCGCGTCGCTGCTGAAGGCGTCGATGGCCAGGACGTCGAGCTGCTGACTCCGGCCTTCAGCCAGTTCGCGTTCCATCACAATCCTCGCGTCGCCGATCACCACTTCGGTTTCTGCATCGGAATCACTCAGATAAGTAAAGTACATCGCTGACAGATCGCGGACATCTGAATTAATGTCGTAGAATCGGAAGTACTCATCGCTCTGACCGTACGCGGCGATTGTGCCCGTGCCGAGTCCCACGACGCCAACTCGCAAAGCGTGCTGATCCGTATCTCCGGCCAGTTTCCGGCCAAGTTCGATGGCGATGCCGATGCCGCTGTCCTGGCCATAATAGGTCGTCGGCTGCGTTTTCCAGTACTCATCCAGATACTGAAAGCCATGTCGTATCTGTCCGTGCATCAGTGAGATGCGGCCGGGCATTCCGTATTCATCCGAGGCGTCTTCTGCATCTTCCGTCACCTTCAGCACTCCATAGAAATTCCGCGATGTGTGGACCACATCTACATCATCTGCCGCCACGATTTTCTGCAGCCGATGACCGAGAAGGCAGATGAGAGCAATTGACGGCAGCAACAGCCAGAATCCCGGCGATGGCTGTTGAGGTCCGCGGAAATGTCGTACGGCGCACTCCATCGCTAACGCTGCACAGGCACTCACACCGAAGGCACTGGCCTGCCATGACGTCACAGTTTCTGAATACCAAAGCGCGCTGACCCAAAGAGCCACAATGGCGAACTGCGTCGATCGCAAAACATATTCGCGAAACGTCTCGCGCAGTCTTCCGACTCCGAATAGTACGCCGACGGCAACGACGGCCGGCACTAGGGCTCCCACTGCAACCCACACCTGCTGTGAACGGATCACGTCAGCGGGGAAACGCCAGCCCGCATATCCGGAAAGCCATGCGACCTGCGCAAACGACGCGACTGTCCAGACCCCGACGACGACGCGTTTTCGCGTTTCGAAGGCAGCGGTCAGTGCCAACCCGGCCAGCTGACTCAACAGGTAAATTCCGAAGTAGACCGTGCGATCAATATCCTCGAGCGACCCCGACTTCGGCACGTAATACCACGCCGCCACCGTTAACACCTGGACGCTGGCCGCCAGCGTCCAGATCCAGAACGTCGATGACTGAGATTTCCTCCATACCCGCTGGACATACCACGCGATTAATGCGACTTCACATGTCGCGAACAGACTGGCGTGGTATTCATAATACTCTGAAAACATCTGTGGAGCCGCAATGGCCACGAACACTCCGCCCAGAGCACCACCGGCCGAAACCAGTACATAGAACAGTGTCAGGTACTTCGGGTCCGGTCGTGCGTGAACGAGTTCTCCGTGGCAGATCATGCAACATGCGAACAGGACCACCGAAAAAATCGCAACCTGGTCTGCGATTTCCATACTCGGCCCCTCGTGTACAGCAGAACACGCCATGGGGCAGCAGCCCAGCAGCAGCAGGCCAAACACGCGACGGTCGTACCAATGAGGACTGTCAAAGCAGATGATGAAAGAGAGCAGGTACAGGCCCAATGGCAGCACCCACAGAAATGGCACCGTGGCAACATCGATGCACAGCTGATTGGTTGTGGCCAGCAACATCGCGGAACTACAGGCAGCCAGTCCCAGCCACAACAGCATTTGCCCCCAATCGGGAGCCGCTGCGGTAACGCCCGGCGTCTCCGCCTCAGCATCCGTCGTGTCCGTCAGCGGATTCAATGCGCTGTATCGCAGCAACTGCATGGCGCACCAGACGGCAAGGACGACGTAAACGATGTACACGAATGACCACGACAGCACCTGATGCCGCAGCTTCAACCATGGTTCAAAGACCAGCGGATAGCTAACCAGGGCCAGCAATGACCCCACGTTGGACAGCGCATACAAACGATAGGGAGAACGCCCAGGCGATGTCTGGCTGAACCAGCGCTGCATCAGCGGGCCGGTGGATGCGAGCATGAAATACGGACCGCCGACAGTGACCAGCAGCAACAACAGAATCTGAAGCAGCGGCGACTGATCACCGACCGGTTTCCATGACTCAGATGGAGCGATCGGCAGAAACGCCACCGAAAGCGCCAACAGACTAAGGTGCGTGCAGACCTGTGCTTTGCGGCTGAGTCGTGAGCACAGCAAGTGCGAGTAAACGTATCCTGCCAGCAGTACGATCTGAAAAAACAGCATGCAGCTGGTCCAGATCGACGGTCCGCCACCAAACCACGGCAGAATAAATCGGCCAATCAGTGGCTGCACCTGAAACAGCAGAAAGGCACTGATAAATATTGTGAGAGCATAACGCAGCATAGGGACCACTTCAGAAGGAAGTCAGCACTGTACTGTGCTGACGCCCAAAAAGAAGTTCCAGACGTTGATCCCTCGGCAAGAGAAACCCCCACGTTCGCGAATCTCGCTGCCATGAGGTTAAGTGGTGTGAACGATCGCGTGTTCAAACCGATTATGAGACACCATGAAAATCGGCGTCAAATTTCGCCGAAATCACCTTGTTCTGGCCCGCTCAAGTCATCCATTCAAAATTTCGAGTCTTCTCGACAACCACGCAATAGCGAACCGAAACTCGCGTTCAGCAAAGGACGAATTTCACTCCTCATGTGGCACTTGCCAGAAGGTATCACCGACGAACAGGTTTACTTAAACGGAAGAGTTGATGGTCGTAGCGTTGTAGAGTGCGAGTCGAGGAAACCATCCTTGGATGGTCACGTCGATCGCTGTGTGAAGAAAGTCAGTGGAGGTCTGGTGGCTGTTCCGCGACGAGAACTCGCGTGGAAATGTCCCAAAGGTCGTGACAGATAGCACGGCCTTTATCTGTAACTTCTGAAACTCGATGATCTGCTGCTGGCGTTCGTTGACTCAGCCACACCATACGGCGAAGACGATGTGCCATGGTTGTCGCACAGGAACTGCACGGGATGCTCGGTTGGGAAGAGAGAAATCGACCAGCTTCCAATGCGACCTGGGTGAACTCAAGCGGCTGAAATGTCAGAATCACAGATACCGCAACTCCACTACTGAGAACGAGCTGGTGTTTGACACAAAGTAACCTGCCGTCCAGTGGCTAATGAATAATCCGAGCCAGGTGCTCGTACCTGGCTCAACTTCTGAGTGACCCGCAATTTCGATTGAATCAGCCACTGGCTTTGGGGAGGAAATACGATTGTCTACGCACATACTTGGTTGGACCTTTGCGATCAATCTGCTGTGGTTGATACCAATTGCTCCGGCAGCCGAAGTTCTCGACGTCGGAGAACGCAACCAGATTTTCATTGACCAACGGTTTCTCGACCGCGCCAGTAACGTCCGGATCGTCGTGTGCCCTCCGCGGAAGACAAACGAAAAGTGCCTTCACGGCAACCTGGGGGGATACTCGTCGTTGATGGAGCCGGACGGCGTTTTTCGGGGCTTTTCGGCGCTGACAAAGGATGGCGTCCATTGGCGGCGCGTTGCCAGCGGCACCGTGCCCGAGACCGACGATATCCTGGGACTCCGGTTTGGCGGCGACACGGTCTTCCTCGACCCCAAAGCCCCGGCCACCGAGCGATACAAGCTCTTTTCGGGCATGAAGAATCAGATCCAGGCGTCGAGCGACGGGGTTAAGTGGAAACCGATGCACACGGGCATCTTCCCGCCAAAGGCGCGCTATCCTTTCGGCATGGACAGTCACAACATCTGCTCGTACGACCCGCGGCTCGACAAATACGTCGCGTTCGTCCGCGTTAACAAGGTCTTTGAGTGCCCACCAGATCTCGAAGAGTACTATGGCGACGTCGGGGCGGCCAAGTATGGGGCCAGGAACCGCTACGCGAGGAGGACCATCGGGCGTTCAGAGACCGATGATCTAACGCAGTTTCCGATGCCACAGGTCGTCCTGGAACCAGACGAGAAAGATCCGATATTTGGCGGCGTCAAAGTCATGGACTTTTATTGTCCACAGGTCGTGCAGTATCCCTTCGCGCAGGATGCTTACTTCCTATTTAATTGCCGGTATATGTCCTACCAGGAATGGTTTCTGCCGATCGACATGAGCCAGTATCCGCGTGGAGTCATCTTTGGCAGGAATGGCCAGAAGAACCGGCCCGGCACATACAATATCGGAGTCGAGGACATCGAGCTAAACGCCAGCCGCGATGGCATCAAGTGGAAACGCTTCAAACGCAAACCGTGGATCGCACAGGGTCCACAGAGAAGCTTCGACTCGTTGACGATGTACATGACCCAAGGGATGTTTCTTCGCGACGATGAGATTTGGATGTACTACATCGGCCTGGACGATCCGCACACGGGTAACAAAGAAGCGCAGAGCCGGTACACGCTCAGTCGTGTTGTTCTTCGCAAGGACGGTTTCACCTGTGTGGAGTCAGACTACGAAGGGGGTGAGTTCACAACCGCGCCCATTCGGTTCCAGGGCGACACACTGCAGCTCAATATCCAAACCTCTGCGTTGGGGCTGTCGCGGGTAGAGATTCAGGACGAGGATGCGACGCCCATTCCAGGCTTCGCCCTCGCCGATTGTGATCGGATCTTTTCGGCCAATTCCACCGGCCACGCCGTGACCTGGCGAAAAGGTCAGTCGGACGTGTCCCAACTGGCCGGTCGTCCTGTCCGCCTCCGTTTCGAATTTCAGTTTGGAGCCAGACTGTACGCATTTCGTTTTTTTGCTCAGGACAACTAAAAGCAGTGGAACGGGTGAAACCAAGCGGTACAGATGAGAGAATCCGTCATCAATCAACAGACAGAACGAACATGAGCTGCATGAGATTCCGAATTCCGTCCGGTCTTCGCATTATTAACGATCAACTGACAAACATATTGACGGTGGCAGCCGCCCTGATGATTACCCCTGGTTACGTCAGCGTCGTTCGGGGTGATGCACCGATTCCGGTCGCTCATCGGGGACTGTTGCGGCATGCACCGGAAAACACACTTCCTGCGTTTGCCGTCTGTCTGGAACTGGGGATGGGATTTGAGCTGGATGTTCGTACGACGAGCGACGGTCATTTGGTCGTTCTGCACGATGACAGTGTGGGCCGAACAACCAACCACGCCGACCGATCCATCCGTGACATGACGCTGGACGAAGTGAAGCAACTGGATGCCGGCAGTTGGTTCGACCCGGCCTTCGCCGGTGTTCGAATTCCGACACTGTCGGAAACGCTTGCGCTGGTGCAGGCCCGTAAACGGGGCCCGACGATTATCGCCCTCAACGTAAAGCAGCTCACGCCTTCAGGTGAAGCGAAGCTGGTGGCACTGGTGGAAAAGTATGACCTGCTGAACGAGTCGTTTGCATTCGATCAGAATGCTGAACTCAGCCAGCGACTGAAAAGGCTCAACCCGAAATTTCGCATTGGCCAGAACGTGAACCGGCAAAGCCTCGACGCCCGACTCAAAGAAGACTTTCTGGACGTGTTTCTACTGACGTTTGCCCCGACAAGTGAAGATGTGAAACGACTGCGTGAGTGCCAAAAACAGGTGCTGTTCAATTATGCCGGCTCGGGAGAGTCTCGCCGAAACCCAGAGACATGGAAGCGCGTACAGGATGCCGGGATTGACGGCATCCTGACGGACTATCCGCTCGATTGTCGCACCGTGTGGCGAACGGCTGGTGGCGAATGAGGAGGAGATCAGCTGGAAGTCAGACTGACTACCGACAGGTGATGTGGCGAGAACTCGCGCGGTAAAACTCCAAAGGTCGTGGCAAACAGCGGGGTTGAGACGCTGTCGAGTGGATTCAAGTACAGCCATTGATGCTTCAACACGTGCCACTAGAATTACCTCCGCCGCCTTTCTGATTGCTACCGGCTGGAGCGACCCGTCGCCGGGCGGGAATCTCACCCGCTGAATGTCAACATCTTTCACAGCGCAGCGGTGTTTGACCATACGGGACTTGGACTTTTTGTCGTTCGCCAGGACGAGAACTCATGACAAAACCAAGATCGCCAACCGACTGGGTTAACCACATCGACGCCGATGACATCGCCGCGGCATATGGCGAAGCCACAACCGATGCCTATGGTGACGACGAACAGCATACGGGACTGTTGACGGTGATTGGGGATCAGTTGCAGTTTCCATTCAAAGGCCGAGTGCTGGGGCAGATTGTCAATATTGTCGCCATGGAGTGGCCCGATGTGGATGAATATGGACTTGATTTGATTGCAGAACTCGATGCGCAGCAGCATCGCATCGCTCTGCAGAGCGTTAATGTGCAGGAGCCATTTCCGAAGGGCGTTGAATACCTGGCGGCGTATCTGGATTGGCGACGTCGGTTCTGACGCTACCATTGTGATCGTGAAAATGAATAACTTTAACACTCGCCACTCCCGCAGAAACGGATTCGAGACTTATGATTTCCTGCATTGGCGTTCGACGAATTGTGGAGGAAGAAACGACCGGAGACGCATCGCTGAAAAAGCAACTTACTGCACACGACCTACCTTCGCTGACCCAGTTGCGGGAATTATCGGACGAGGAATTACTGGAGAAGCTAGCTGCTTTGTCCCGGGCTTCTTCAGCAGGGCTTCGATCTGGGCGTTCTGGAACTCGATGATCTGCTGCTGACGCTGGTGGACCAGACCACAGATGGCAGCCAGCAGGATGTGGCAGCGTTGGAGCCGGAAGGACATGGTCGGCGCCAAAATTGGCCAGTTTCCGGGGCCGACAGATGAAATCAACCGGCTGAGATGGTAAATCTGACACACCGTAAATCGTTTGGAAAGCGGCACTTGGAGTGCGGCTGAGTGTTTTGATCCTACGGGGGGCGGGTCAAGCCGGCCACTGTGACGGTCTTCGGTGTTAGCGAACGATACGGCTTCTCCTCTGCGCGGCCTGATCATTGGCTCGCAGAGTATCGATTTCGTTTGTACCGATAGTACCGATAGCAAGACATCACGCAACCAAGCACCGTGGGTCATGTCAGACGGACGTTTTGATCGATGCTGCCAGCCTGGAACGGCCCAGCAGACGGGGAACAACGAAATTATTGCAGACGGAGCACA
>JBDONA010000587.1:0-2741 GCA_039831575.1 Fuerstiella sp.
TCTCCGACGTCACGACGTCGGTTCGGTCGCAACGAAGCGGTGACTCTGGACGTGGCCGTCAAAAACGTCGATAAGTTGATCGTCAAGATCTATGAGATCAATGCGCTCAACTTCTACTTGTCCGAGGGTCGGGAGTTGAACACAAATCTGGAACTGGACGGACTGACCGCCAACTGGCAACAGACGTACGAATACCAGGATCCGCCGTTCCGTCGTCTGACACGTCATTTTGAATTCCCTCAGTTAAATGGGCCGGGCGTCTATGTTGTCGACCTGATCGGAAATGGTCTCAGCAGTCGGGCCCTGGTCCGCAAGGGACAGTTGATCGCCGTTTCGCGGCCGACCGCCGCGGGTCAAGCGATCACGGTATTCGATGAAAAACGGCAGTTGGTATCCGACGCCAAGGTCTACTTGGCCGGTCGCCAATTCACGGCCGGAGAACGGGGACATACACTGGTCCCCTTCACAACCAGTGCCGGGAACAAGTCGATTATCTTGACAGCCGGTGGTGTCGCTTCGCTGCACCAGTTGGCGCACCTCAGCGAACAGTACGACCTCTCGGCCGGCTTCTATGTCGATCGTGAATCACTGCTTCGACGTGAAAAGGCCAAAGTCCTGATCCGTCCGCTACTGACGGTCAACGGAGCTCGTGTCAGTGTGAAGGCGCTGGAAGATATTCGCCTGGAGATCTCGACGGTCGACCTGCAAGGAATCCACAGCACCAAGACGATCGATAAATTCGAGCTGCTCGACGACAAGGACTCAGTGTACGAATTCCGTACTGCGGCCCACCTGAGTGAAATTACCTTTGTGCTCTCCGCCAAGGTGCGGCAAATCAGCACTGCGCAGGAACAACAGTTAGTCGCTAGCGGATCGTTTTCACTGAACGGGATTCGCTCGACAAAGAACACGATGAATGTACACCTCACTCGCAGTCAGGGGATGTACGCGATCGACTTGATGGGATTGACGGGTGAACCGCTGGCCGACCTGCCCGTCCAACTGACGTTCCACCATCACGATTATACCCGCCCCATCCAGGTCTCCTTGAAGACCAGCCCGGCAGGCCGAACCGTGTTGGGCCAGCTGGTTGGAATCGAAAAGGTCCAGATACGTTTACCCGATTCGAGTAGCCGCCAATGGGTACTACGCGATGCGATGTTCCGATACCCGGCCACACTTCACAGCGAGCAGGGCAAGTCAATCGATCTGCCCTATTTGGGTTTACAAAAACAGGCGTCGCGAAAAGAGTTCTCGTTGCTCGAGATACGTGGTAATCGGATCGTCGCCGATCATTTTGACAAACTAAAAGTTATCGGTGGTCGCATTGAAGTCAAAGGACTGCCCGTTGGCGATTATCGCTTGCATCTCGCTGCCGAAAACCGCCAGATCATCATACGCGTGACAGCTGGTTCAGAGACGCAGCGGTACCTGGTCAACGAACAACGGGTCTTAGACGCCGACCGCGCCCCACCGATGTTCGTCATCTCTGCCGAGGTCGGCGACGATGAGCTCAAAATTCAATTGGCCAACCGCAGCGATACCACGCGACTTCACGTGTTCGCCACGCGGTACTTGTCCGATGAGTCGCCGTTCGATCGGCTGAACGCCACGCCGTTCCGCGAGCTCGGTTGGATGCGTCCGTCACGAACAATTACTCAGTATATCGAGGGCCGTGATATCGGTGAGGAACTGCGATACATCATCGACCGGCAGTATGCCGAGAAATTCCCTGGCAACCTGCTCGACCCACCCAGCCTGCTAATCAACGCCTGGGCCGTTCGGTCGACTCAGACTGGCACACAGTCCGCCGCGGTAGGGGAGGATTTTGACGCAAGTGCTTCTCCGGGAAAATCAAAATCAAAACAAGGTTCGGCGGCTAAAGGCAAAGGCGCTAACAGTCCCGCATCGGTCTACTTAGATTATCTTCCCAAGACCGCGACGGTGATTCTGGATGTCGAGATAGATGAGAACGGGGTCGCCTCTATTCCCCGCGAACTACTACTCGACAAACACCTGGTACATCTGGTTGCGGTCGACCATCAATGGACCGACTACCGCCTACTCGACCTCGAAGAATCAGCTTGGGCGCCGGTAGATCTGCGGCTTCACAATTCCTTTAACCCCGATCAACACTTGGCCCAGCAGAGGCGAGTGCACGCACTCCGCCCCGGTGACACGTTGATGCTCAACGAAACGTCCACGTCTCGAATGCAAGTGTTCGATCGTCTGTCTGACGTCTACACGTTGTATCACACACTACTTCCTCAGAGTCACCTCAAGGACTTTGGACATCTTGCTCAGTGGAACACACTTTCTCCCGAACAAAAGCAATCGCTCTACACGAAGCACGCCAGCCATGAACTACATCTGTTCATCGCCCAGCGCGATGTGGAGTTCTTCGAGACGGCCGTCCTGCCGCTGATCGCCAGCAAGAAAGAGCCTCAGTTCATGGACCATTACCTGCTGGGGGACGACCTGGCGGCCTACCTGGAACCGTGGCAGTACCAACGTTTGAACATTCTCGAACGCGCCTTGTTGGCTCGTCGCCATCCCAATCAGGCTGCGGCCACCGAGCAACATATCGAAGACCTGTTGCAACGCAGCCCTTTGCCGCGCACAGAAGTGGACCGACTCATCCAAACCGTTCTCGGCATGAACGGCAGGGAATGGGGAATTGAAACTCGGTCGGGGAAGGTACCGCAGCTGAAATTGGGGAGCGTCGAACGCAACAATGCGGC
>JBDONA010001107.1:0-12144 GCA_039831575.1 Fuerstiella sp.
ATAGCCGCCCATGTTGAGCAGTTGAAAACCGGGACCTTCGCCACCCAGAAACGGATGAGCGCGGGCCATATTGGATCCCACGGTGATCGCCCAGATTGCCAACTGGTCCCATGGCAACAGATATCCCGTAAAGGACAGCAGCAGCGTGAGCACCAGCAGCAACACTCCGATCACCCAGTTGAATTCTCGCGGAGGTTTATAACTTCCTGTCAGAAAGACGCGATACATGTGCAACCAGACCGTGATGACCATCGCGTGAGCACCCCAGCGGTGAATCTCACGCATGATGCCCAGCGTTTGCACGTCTCGCAGTGCCTGTATGTCGTAAAAGGCCCACTCCAAAGTTGGCCGGTAGTAAAACATCAACAACACGCCGGTCAGCGTTTCCACAAGAAACAGAAAGAACGTGATCCCACCCATGCACCAGGTGTAGGACAGCGCGATTCCCTGTTGCTTGATCGAAACCGGGTGCAGGTGCAGAAAGAAGTTCGTCAACATCACGACGACCCGGTTTCGACGATCTGTCGGTGCCGGATGCCGGAAGACGCTCTTCCAAATCTGTGAGTTTCGAATGTAATCGCCTACGGACACTGCCGAGATTCCTTCATTCAGTAGGTCAGGCTGCTCCTGACACTGCACTCTGCTTAACAACTTCTGCCATGTCGCGGTGTCTGGCCACACACGAGGCGGCCCCGCCTGCTTCCAGCACCAAACACTCAACCCTGCCAGTCAGAGCCTGGCCTACGCACTTCCAATCAGTACCTAGACGGGTACAAATGAAGCCGCAATTTCCCATTGCCCCAACTCGCGCTGGAACTTGACACTCTTGTCAACTTCCAACATCCCATCTTCAGCTAATCTGATCCCGTGCCGCTCAAGCGGCCGTGGAGCCGGACCTTCGAAGTTGACCCCACTCTTGTAAAAACCCGAACCGTGACAGGGGCACTTGAATTTCTGCTCGCCTTCCAACCAGTTGGGCGTGCAGCCCAGATGTGTACACACTGTGGACAACGCATAGATCATTTGCTGTCCGTCAAGATCGTCGTTGACGATCCAGACGCCAAACTGCGCCTTCCATTTGGTGGAGACTGTCCCACCACCGTAATCAGTGGGTGGGCCAATCTTGAATTTTGTGGGGGGCTCAACAAGCACGTTGGGCATCATGAAGCGGGCCATCGCCAGACTGGAGACGGCGGTCGACGCGACCAAAGACGACCAGGCGATGAAAATTGGACTGCAAATGGTCGCCACACACGTTTCCAGGAAACCGCGTCGAGGAACGCCCTTGCCACCGGCTTTACCACCAGCCTTGGGTGGGGCACTTTTCTTCAATGGCTTCTTCGGCAGGGCAAGTGCCTTCGCCTTGGGCGGGGACGAACTGCCCGTGGATTTATCAGATATGCCAATGCCCTGCCTGGCCGCTTTGATCATTTCGGCGGCAGACATTCCGAACGCTGCTGCCGTGTCGACCGCAGCCTTGGCCGCGGCTGCAGGCTTACCTGTGGCGGCCGCAGCTGGCTTGGCAGCGCCGCCGCCCTTGATCGAGGCCATGATATCGGCCGTGCCCTTGGGAGCAGCGGTTCCGCCGCTGGCTGGCTTGGCAGCGCCGCCACCTTTGATGGAGGCCAGAATATCAGCTGTGCCCTTGGGAGCTGTTCCGCCGCTGGCTGGCTTGGCTGCTCCACCGCTCTTGATGGAGGCCAGAATATCAGATGTTCCGCTGGGTGCCGGGGCGGCAGGTTTTGGTGCCGCGGCACCAGCTCCACCACCTTTGATCGATGCCAGGATATCCGCAGTACCCGTTGGTGCTGGTTTTGGTGTGGCAGGTTCCGCAGATTCGACTTCTTCAGCCACGGGAGCTGCGGTCGGTTCAGGGGCAGAAGTTTCTTCTACGGCAGGCTGCGTGTCGGGTGCTGACGCACCGCCGCGAATCTGTGCGAGAATTTCTTCCGTTGATAGTTTCTGACCGCTCATTTCCAGCTTCCACCAGTAGGTGAGAAGTGTGACGAACCAAAACTCCGAGTTCGGCGGCAGTGACGCACAACCGATGGAGACAAACCGACGGGTCGGAGCGATAGATAGGATGACAAATTGGCCGCCCTGTCTGCGGCCGATTTTTCGCTCCGGCGAGGGATTCTGCAATTGCTTATCGGGACTGGCAAGCGGGATGGAAAAACGCTGCATTCTTTTCTCAGAAGGAGGAAGTGCCAAAAAACGCAGTTCTCAGGCCCGGGAACCTGTTTGAGGTTGGCTGGCAACAGGTTGCGCTACGCCGCAATTCAATTCGTCGCACGTGTTGAATCGCACACTGCAAAGGCGTCCTGCCGCCTCAGAGACCGGGGCTGAACGTGCAAGCGCCGGGACCATTTAGGGCCGTGCCCAGCACCGCTCACCCGGATAATTGAATCTGCGCGATTCTGGTTCTTTAGAAACGAAGACCCTGTTTTTTTCTTCCTGACTCGCTCTACGAAACGATCGCGTTGATCGGGTGTCGCACGACGCAGCTTTCCTGTTCGGCCGAATTTCATTTCTTCCGACGCAAAACAGAGGACATATCGTCGCATCCGCATGGCCCGAGGCCTACAGTCCGCCGCATGGCCATTCTTAGTCTTAACAATGTTTCGTTTACCTACTCCCACCCATCGCTGCTCGACTCCGTGACGCTGCACATTGACCGTGGCCAGCGAATTGGACTGGTCGGACGAAACGGAGCGGGCAAGTCGACCTTGCTGAAGATTCTGAACGGCGAATTGCAGCCCGATGATGGGTCAATTGAGGTTGATACTGAGATTGTGATAGCCAAACTGGCTCAGGAAGTCGCTGACACGGACGGTCAGACGGCTTTCCAGGTGGCCGCTCAGGCCTTCGGGGAAAATGGTGGTGCTGTCCATGAGTATCGCAAGTTCAATAATGTGATGCATCAGGGCACCGATCTGTCAGCCCAGGACGCGATCATCTATGAACAGACCAGCGAACAGCTGGCCCACGCTGAACTGTGGGACGCTGGTGACCGGTTGGAAGGGTTGCTCACGGAAATGCAGTTGCCGCCGGATGTGGCATTTAACGATCTGTCCGCTGGGATGAAGCGCCGAGTGCTGTTGGCTCAGGCGATGATTCGGCAGCCCGACATCCTGCTGCTGGATGAGCCCACAAACCATCTGGACATCGATTCGATTATCTGGCTGCAGGGATACCTGAAACGATATGCCGGCACACTGGTGTTTGTGACTCACGACCGTGTCTTTCTGCAGGATAATGCCGATCGGATTGTCGAAGTCGACCGTGGACGCCTGTTCGACTGGACGTGCGACTATGCTACGTTTTTGAAGCGTCGCGACGACATGCTGGCCGCCGAAGAGGTTGCCGAAGCACACTTCGATCGCAAGCTGGCGGAAGAAGAGAAGTGGATTCGCCAGGGAATCAAGGCGCGCCGCACACGCAACGAAGGACGTGTCCGGGCGTTAAAGAAGATGCGAACCGAGCGACAGGAACGCAGGGAGAAGCTGGGCACGGCGAAGCTGCGGATACAGGAAGTCGAAAGGTCCGGTCGACTGGTTGCCAGGCTGCAGAATGTGTCACACAGCTTCGGCGGGCCGACGTTGATCGACAATTTCAACACGACAGTGTTTCGAGGCGACAGGATTGGCCTGATTGGACCAAACGGCATCGGCAAATCTACGTTGTTGAAGATTCTGCTGGGTGAACTGCCGCCGGAATCCGGTCAGGTGAGAATTGGCACGAATATTTCCATCGGCTACTTTGACCAGTTGCGCGGGCAACTGGATCCCAACAAGACGGCCCGCGAAAACGTAAGCGAAGGTACTGACGAACTGCTGATCAATGGTCACAAGCGTCACGTGATGGGATACCTGCAGGACTTTCTGTTCGCCCCGGACCGTGCCCACACGCGAGTCAGTTTTCTGAGCGGTGGCGAGCGCAATCGGCTGTTGCTGGCTAAGCTGCTGTCGAAACCCATCAATCTGCTGGTGCTGGACGAACCGACCAACGATCTTGACGCAGAGACTCTGGAGCTGTTGGAAGAAACTCTTCCGGATTTTCCCGGAACAATTCTATTGGTCAGCCACGACCGGGCATTTCTAAACAACGTTGTGACCAGCACGATTGTGTTTGAAGGTGACGGTGTGGTCAACGAATACGATGGTGGCTACGACGACTGGTTACGTCAGAAAACGGCTCGCGACGCAACAGCGGCGGCTCAGCAGGACGCCTCGACGGTTCCGTCGCACACTGCGCCCGCGGACAAAGCGACGGTCAACAAGTCACGAAAGCTGAGCTTCAAGGAGAAACGAGAACTGGATTCTCTGCCGGAGATTATTGACAATCTGGAGAAACGCCAGGCGGAATTGCAGGCTGTGATGGCAGATCCGGAATTCTACAAATCCGGTGGCGAAACAATCGCAGCCTTACAAGGTGATCTACAGGCGACCACAGCCGAACTTGAACAGAGTTTTCAACGGTGGGAAGAACTGGCGTAAAGTCGTCGTGTTGCCGTGCCGCCATTGCACTTTGAGGGCGCAGTGAGGAATGGTTGCCAGGTTAAAGAGTACGGCTGGCGTTCGAGCGAGGTGCGAGTGAAACCCCGGGGCTTCCTTCGCAAGCTCAGTCCAGCCTCCGGCCACCCGGACGGAGAAACTCCAGTTCCCGACTACACCCAGGATTGCCGATAAAGCTGTTTCGCTTGATTATCGCCGTCATTTTGAGTCCCATGGGCGTATCCAATGATGTCGCGGCACGCTGAGCAGCGTCCCCTCCGTTGGGTCCCGCCCTATATCCAGCAGGAGTTAATAATGTCTCAGGTCACTCGTCGTTCCTTTGTGAAAACCACAGCGGTCGCAGGAGCTGCATTTACCGCGGCCCCGGCAATCGGCCGTGCCGGCACTTCTGCCAATGCAAAAATTGGCATGTGCGTCGTGGGAGTCAACAGCCGTGGTAACAGCCACATTGGTGGTTGGCTGGGAGATGAACGTTCTGAGGTTCGTGCCATCGTGGATGTGGACGAGGCCGTCGGGAACAAACGCTGCGACCAGATCGAGGCCAAACAGGGTCTGCGACCAAAACTGTACACCGACATGCGCAAAGCATTTGAAGACGACTCCATCGATGGAATCAGCACGGCGACGCCAAATCATTGGCACGCCCTCTGTGGTATCTGGGCCATGCAGGCCGGCAAAGATGCATACGTCGAAAAGCCTGTCTGTCACAACGTTCACGAAGGCACCGCCTTGATCGCGGCAGCTCGTAAGTACAAGCGGATGTGTCAGGTCGGGACACAGTGTCGTTCCAGCAAAGCCGTTCAGGACGCGGTAGCATTTCTGGAAAGTGGCGGAATCGGAACCTGCAACTTCGCTCGTGGCTTGTGCTACAAGCGACGGGCGTCGATCAACCCACTTGGCGATTATCCACTGCCGGAAGGCATTGACTTTGATCTTTGGAGCGGACCGGCAAAGTTCACAGATCCAAAGTTGACCCGGAAACGGTTTCACTACGACTGGCACTGGCAGCGGATGTACGGAAATGGTGATCTGGGCAACCAGGGACCGCACCAGACGGATGTCGCTCGCTGGGGACTCGGTGTTGACACTCATCCGAACAGCATCCTGACGTATGGCGGTCGACTTGGATATCAGGCAGAACGCAAAGACGCCAACTACGTGGATGCGGGCGATACCGGCAATACTGAAGTATCCATTTACGACTACGGCGACAAGACGCTCGTCTTTGAAACTCGCGGTCTGGATGTTTCCAATTCCGACGACGAAGAGTTGAACACAATTTTCCAGAGCACGAAGGGCAACAAGATCGGAGTCGTGTTTTACGGGTCAGAGGGATACCTGGTGCAGAAGACGTACTCGCACTGCATTGCCTATGACAAGGACCTGAACGTCATCAAGGAGTTCAAAGGTGGCGGAGATCATTTTGGTAACTTCCTGGACGCCTGCGAGAGTCGCAATGTGTCCGATCTGAACGCAGATGTCCGAGAAGGTCATCTGTCGGCAGCCATCAGCCACCTTGGGAACATTTCGTTCTACGCGGGCGAGAATAACAAGGTGACCGTCGAAGAACTCAGTGCCGCACTGGAAGGTGTAAAGGGACTCGACGACAACCAGGCAACGTTGACGCGCACGGTCAAGCATCTGGAAAAGAACGGCGTGGATCTCAGCAAGTATCCCATCGCACTCGGACCGCACCTGAAGTTCGATCCGGAGAAGGAATTGTTTACTAACAATTCAGCGGCGAACCAGTACCTTACTCGCGAATATCGCGAGCCGTACGTTTGCCCGACTGCCGATCGCGTTTGACGCGACGGCAAGGGATGAACATCATGAGGCCCGGTGTGCGAACACGCCGGGCCCGTTGTTTCCTTTTTCGGTCGGTCCGCGGAACGGCAGACAAATCAGTTGGCGACTGTTGTCGGGGTGGCCGGTGGCTGGACTGAGCCCGCGAAGGAAGCCCCGGGAAAGCGCTCTTCCTCGTTCACGCCAGCGGATACGCCCGCCCGGTGTTAAGGCATCTGATTCCACACGGCACTGCCTGACCGCTGGAGTTTTCCTGACCAACTGCTAATCTTTGACCAGTAACCTGTTTCCCCGCCTGGACGTGAAAGAGCGTCATCGCCGACAACCGGATTTCGGGAGCTTTGCGTTTGACCATCTTCACTAAGATTATCAATGGCGAAATTCCCGCCGACATCGTCTACGAAGACGAACACTGTCTGGCGTTTCGGGATGTCAGCCCACAGGCACCAATTCATGTGCTGTTGATACCCCGAAAGCCGATTGAATCGCTCGACCATCTGACGCCGGACGATTCAGCGCTGGTCGGGCATTTGTTGATGACCGTACCGGAAGTGGCCAAAAAGCTGGGCGTCAGCGATGGCTATCGCACCGTCATCAACACGGGGGAACACGGAGGGCAGAGTGTCTTCCATTTGCACATTCACATCCTCGCCGGCCGAGCTCTCACGTGGCCACCTGGATAACTTAATCAACCCGCCTCGTACTGTCCTGCACAGAAAAAGGACCCACCCAACATGCTGCATGCAAAAAAATACAGTCTCGCACTGCTCGTTCTCGCTTCGCTTTCGTTCATCGGCGTGTCCCCGGATACGCATGCCTTTGAGGACTCTGCTCGTCCCGGGATCGCCATGGCCCAGGCTGCGACACGATTTGTCGAGGTGCTTGACCATAGCCAGAAGCTGACAGCGACCTTCAAGTATGACGATCCCGAACGCATCAACTGGCACTTCATCCCTCGCGAACGCAAAGGTGTGGGCCTATGGGATCTGAACGGCGCTGCCGCAGAATCCGCTCAGGCGCTGGTTCGTACCGGACTCACGGCGGCCGGCTATCACAAGGTGCTGGAAGTTCGCAGTCTTGAGGAGGTTTTGTACCTGTTCGAAGGTGGCGAAGAAGCGGAACGCCGCGCTAAGCGTCATCCACATCGGTACTACGTCAGTATCTTTGGCACACCTGGAGCGAAAGGGCTTTGGGGCTGGCGTTTTGAAGGTCATCACCTGTCGCTGAACTTCAGCGTCGAAAATGGAAAAATTGTCAGTAGCACACCAGAATTCTTTGGCGCAAATCCGGGCTTGATCGATGCCGGTCCCGGGCGTTCGCTGCGAGTTCTCGGCAAACGCGAAGATATCGCTCGCCAGATTCTGAAGACCTGTCCTGCTGACAAGCAGGCCCGACTGTGGTTGTCGAAGAAAGCTCCCAAGGATATCCGCGGAGGCGGTGTTGCTCAGCCTGTCATCGACAAACCACAAGGTCTGGCGTACGCCGACATGACGACCGAACAACAGTCGCTGATGAAGGCGTTGATTGCTGAGTACCTCACCGCCATGCCAGCCACAGTTGTCCGGGAACGAATGCAGCAGATTACCCGTGAAGGAATGGACGGCATTCATTTTGGCTGGTGGGGGGGATCGGAATTGAACGAGCCTCACCATTACGTGCTGCAGGGCAAGTCGTTCGTTGTTGAGTACAACAACACTCAGAACAGTGCCAACCATGTTCATGCCATCTGGAGAAATCTGGCGGGCGACTTCAATCTGACAGCCGGGCAATAATCGTCCGGTAACGTCACGGAACAAGCAGCGTAGAGTCCCGGTCTCTCTAAGAGACCGGGACTCTTCTGTTAGCGGCGACTCAGTCCGACGTTGCGTCGGGCAAGGTGTTCCGGAATTCCAAGCAGTTCGGGATCGGTGACGTTTTCACTGGGCAGCACAGGGATTGGTTCATGACTGAACCACTGCGTCATGGAAACTCGCCACGTCGGAAGTTTGCGAGTGCGGTACAGGGCCCGCATGTACATGTCGGAATCGTCAACCAGAATTCCATCTATGGTTTTCAGGTCGTAGCGAATTCCGTAGTGAAACCAGGAACCACCACGATGTTTGCCGAGAAACTTCAGCTTTGAGTCGTAGTAGTATTTCTCGCACAAGTAGACGGTGCCTCGGCAGTCTTCGCAGTGTGCGCACGCATCTGCATTGCGAATCTTAAACAACGCCTCCCAGTGCTGCATCGTCTCGGTTTCCGTCAGGCCGACGGCATCGGAAACCGGCGCATCCGCTCCCAGAAAACGGTCGCACTGCGCCGTCAGAAACATTGTGCTCATCATCTGCTGGTCGTACAGAAAGTCCGGCGTGAACGGCGGCCGGTCGATTTCAAACTTCAGGAACACGCTGCGTCCCGAAATGTCAGCCCCTGGCCGACTTCCTGACCGTTGCCGTCGCACAGAGAAACGTGGAACGTGGCTGTTCGATAGTTGCCGTTATTGAAGAGCTTCGGACTGCGTTCGTCGTTGCCGCGATACTACGACGCCTTCAGCTGCGGTTCGGTTGCCGGATGTCCTGGTGCAGGTGGATAGCCAAAGTCGTAGAATGTTGCAAAGTGGAACTCGTCTTCCAGCTGAGTCTCATGAAGCTGGGCCTGCAGTGAGTAAACTTCGTAGCCGAGATATGCCGCCAGAATCAGCAGCGGAATCGACGGAGAGATCTTCTTCTGCACAAGGCGACCGAACGTGGACGGGCTGCTGTCTACGACGGTTGGATGGAAAAATCGGTAGATTCTCAGGCCGATCAGAATCGCCAGCAGTATGCTGCCCGTCACCAGTCCCACATTGTCGCTGAAGAACAGCTGTATCCGCGATCGCAGTGGAATGTTCTGCAATTGCGGCAGAACATTCTCGTAAATCTCGGGATTCCGGTTGAACTCGATCACGCATTCGCTGCAGCAGAAGCGAACTTCCGTATCCTTGTACGTAACGGCATAGTCTGCGGTGGCCCTGCGATCCTGCAGGATGGGGCACATGACGATCGTCTGTTCTGTGCCCCTGGCAATCGGGCAGAACTGCGCTGTGCCGAAAAGGACGAACAGAGTGATAATTGTCAGCCTGCTACGACTCATTGCCAGCCCCGGAACGGAAGAGCGGTGAAGTGAACCAGCAGGTATCACCCACTGCGATTTGAGTTCCGGTCAACGATTCCACGCGGCGCAGAACTCCACGAATTAACGGGTAGCTTGCGAATACGGCGTGTTGCGTTTTTTCACCGTCCAGTCGCAACAGAATCGTTCAGAAGATACGTTGTACGCAGCACAATTCCGTTAACTGTCATTTGAGACAGACGTGGCGTATGGGCCGCTGGCGGCGGGCTTCCAATGCAGGGGCAGTCCACCCTGCTGTTGTCTGTGCCGCTGCTTGCTTGTGTTTCGCCGTCCGAAGCCAGGGAACGAGATAAACGTGCTCAGCCTCCACCGAGCCGTTGGAGGTCACAGCATAAAGACTCAGACATGAAGAGGGCTCTGGACTTTGTCCTTGCCGCGCGCCACGCTGATCGGCAACTACACGGTGAGGACGGCTGACGTCAGCGCCTTGCTCCCAGACTCCGTTCTGCGAAGAACGAGCGGGGAGGGTGTTTTTGATTGTCAAGAACCTGATTCGGTCCGGCACGCCCGCTCCTCGCTTAGGCTCGACTCTCCCCGAGGGAGAGTGAATCATCACGGTCGACTTCACCCGTTCGCCAGCGGGAGGATTCGTAGAGTCGGAACTTCAAAGGTCCGAGTTGGGGAGCCTGACTCCGTCCAGCCCCGTCCCGGTTTCCGGCCTCAACGCACCGCTCGTTAGTCCCAGCTCAGTGCGCCACCGGTCTGGTACTCGGTGACCCGAGTTTCAAAGAAGTTCTTTTCCTTGCTCAGATCGATGGTTTCGCTCATCCATGGGAATGGATTCGGTGAATTATATTGAACCGGAAGTCCGATTCGTTCCAGACGACGGTCAGCAACGTGCTGCACGTAGTCTCGGAACAGGTCGGCATTGAGGCCCAGCACGCCACGTGGCAGGCAGGATTCGGCGTACTCAATTTCCAGTTCCACAGCAACTTTGATGCGATCAATCATCTGCTGCTGAAACTCAGCAGTCCACAGGTCCGGATTCTCAGACTTAATGCCGTTGATCAGATCCACTCCGAAGTTCAGGTGAATCGTTTCGTCACGAAGTATGTACTGCACCTGCTCGCCAATACCACACATCAGGTTGCGGCTATGGAAGGACAGCATCATGACGAAGCCGCTGTAAAAGAAGATGCCTTCCATGATGACGTAGTAGCCGATCAGATTCTTCAGAAAGATCTGTTGTCCTTCGAACGTGTCGGTGGTGAAGTCGGGGTCAAGAACTTCAGCCGTCAACTCCATCTCGAAAGCATCCTTCTTCGCGATCGTGGGGATCTCACGATACATGTTGAAGACTTCACTTTCGTTCAGACCCAGACTCTCGACGATGTACAGAAAAGTATGACTGTGAACCGCTTCTTCAAAGGCCTGACGTAACAGATACTGACGACATTCTGCGTTGGTCACGTGCTTGAAGATGGCCAGCACAAGGTTGTTGCCAACAAGTGATTCCGCAGTCGAGAAGAACCCCAGGTTTC
The DNA here is from genome assembly GCA_039831575.1 of Fuerstiella sp. Classification (GTDB taxonomy): domain Bacteria; phylum Planctomycetota; class Planctomycetia; order Planctomycetales; family Planctomycetaceae; genus Fuerstiella. The sequence continues at coordinate 10,949 of JBDONA010001107.1, forward strand.
TCATGAGAACCAGGCGTTCGTCGTCGGTCAGTTTTTTGGAACGCCAGACTTCGACATCCCGATTCATGGGGACTTCAGTCGGCATCCAGTGGTTGGCGCAACCATTGAGATAGTGTTCCCAGGCCCAGTTGTACTTGATTGGCATCAATTGATTGACGTCGACCTGAGCGCAGTTGATCAATCGTTTTTCGGTTGCCTTGAAACGACCGTCAGCGCCAACCAGAATTTCTTCGTCAGTGGTGGCATTGGTGGCAGTTGCCATAGTTATTCATCCTTGTGATATGGTGATCTGAAAAGAATCAAATAATTGTCGGCAGGACTTCAGCGGCGCAGCAGAAAGGGAATCAGTGATGACTTCCGTTCGCCTGCACCCGGAACGAGGGGTTACTGGCAGGCTTCACAATCCGGATCATCCAGGCTGCAGGCCTGCACATTCGTCATGTCGGTCGCTGGCACGGGATGTGGCGCCTTGACGTCTGAGGCAGCGTCGGTACGCAGCTGATTATCAGTGTCACGGTGCACCTGGATATCATTCGAAGCACTCTTGCTTTTCATCCAGCGTGGCTGAACACCGTACTTATTGATGTCGACAGTGGATTTTTCGATGTGTGTTGCTGCCAGAGTTCGCAGGTAATAGGTCGTCTTCAGACCTTTCTGCCACGCCAGCATGTACATGTCATGAAGTTTGCGACCACTTGGTTCGCACATGTACAGATTCAACGATTGTCCCATATCGATCCACTTCTGACGTCGAGCAGCACATTCAATCAGCCACTTCGCATCGACTTCAAATGACGTCAGATACCGAGCTTTGACATCTGCCGGAATTCGTGGGATTTCCGTCAGCGTCCCGTCAAAGTACTTCAGGTCGTTCAGCATTTCGGCATCCCACAGGCCACGTTCCTTAAGTTCGTTGACCAGAGATGTGTTGACGTGAGTGAACTCGCCGGACAGGTTGCTCTTCACATACAAATGCTTGTAGATCGGTTCGATCGACTGAGAAACGCCAATGATTGTGGAGATCGTGGCTGTCGGTGCGATCGCCATGCAGTTGCTGTTTCGCATGCCGTTGTCGGCAATTGATTTGCGAGCATACTCCCAGTCCATGTGAGAAGACCGGTCCACATCAATGCTGACGCCTCGTTCACTTTCCAGCAGGTCCATCGTATCGAACGGCAGCAGTCCCCGATCCCACT
>JBDONA010000716.1:0-2734 GCA_039831575.1 Fuerstiella sp.
CGACTACACACGTAGAAGCTCTTATGGATCCTTCTCGGGACGCGGGTTCGATACCCGCCGCCTCCACTTGGCACCGTCTGTGACAGGCGGTGCCTTTTTGCGTCAATGAGTGCCGAAACCCCTGCAAGCACAGGGGTTTCGGCTTTCTCACAGGTCGCTTGAGCACCGCGCCTTGTGCCGTCTAGTGCCACCAGATGACATGCACGGACACCCGGCGCGCTGCCAGGGCGCTGCCAGGGCGCCACTCAGCTCGCCTTCGCAGCGCTCGGTCCCGGTTCTTCCTTGGACTCGGGCTCCTCGGGAACTGGCAAGCCCACGAGAGCCCGCGCCTGGTCGTTGATGCCGATGTGAACGTAGCGCATCGTCATCTTCACGTCGGAGTGCCGAGCCAGCTCCATGGCCTCGGTCACCGAAGCTCCACTCCGCATCAGTTCGGTGATGTGAGTGTGCCGCCCGGCCGCGTGGAAGTCTGCCACCCCGTCTGTCGTGATATATGGGATACCGACCCGTTCCAGATCCTTCTTCACCATCAACCAGGTGCGCCGCCTGGCCAGTTTCGGAAACAGCACCTCATCGTCACTGTGGCCCTTCAACCAGTCCCGCAGCTTCTCCACCAGCTTAGGGTGCACCGGCAAGGTGTCCTCGCGTCGATGCTTCGAGCAATCAGCTTCAACGGTCAGATTTGGTGGATTATCGTCCAGCCGAAAGCTATTCGGGGTGAGGCTCGCAAGCTCTTTGCGACGAAGGCCCGTCATGTAGGACAGGAAGTAAATCCTGGCCCGGGTCTCACCATCGTAGCATTGAATGTCCACACCACTCGATCTTGCCGATTCAAGCAACATGGCGAACTCGTTAGGCAATAGGGCCCTTCGTTTGCGACGAACATCGGTGGTCGCATTCAGCTTCTCCATTCCGACAAGAGGGTTTGCGGCCAGTCGCCGGGTTAGAACGCACCAGTTGCAGAAACTGTCGATGGCCTGGAGATAGTGATTGTAGGTTCGATGTCCCAGATCCTCGTCCTTGGAATACTCGTTGAGAAAAATAACGGCCTCTTCCATGTCGATGGCGGCAATGCTGTTGAACCCGCAACCTTTGACGATCTTGAGAATGCGCTGAATGGTATGATCGACGTGCTTGTCCGTGTTATGACCCAGAGAGCGTCGGAATCCATCCAGGTGCTCTTCGATCGGTCGACGCTGCTGCTCGGCCATCCTTTCCTGTTTGGCGTCGATCAGCCCTCGTTTCCGTAACATGACCTCGTTTTCGAGCTTCGCAGCGAGCTGCTCCGTTTGTCCCTTGTCTCGGAATCCCTTCACGGTCTTCCGCTTCCCGTTCTCGTCGGTGTAGCTGATGTACCAGACCGAGCGTTTCTTGGCCTTGTCGCGGCCTTTCTTATAGATTGAAGCCATCGTTTATTTCTCCTGCTGTTGTGGTGGACACCCTGCGCGCACCCACTCCTCGACATCCGCACGTTTCCAGCGAGTCGTCCCACTAATCCGTACTGGTGCCGGCAATACTCCTGCGCTGTCCCATCGCCAAATAGTTCTCTTGTTCACTGCGAGGAGCGCAGCAACGTCGGATGCAGATAGGAGCCAGGGTTCTTCACCGCCTTGTGAACCAGGTTCGTACGACGGTGAGTCAATCGGTGGGATGCAACCCAACTCGTCGTTCGCCGAGCTGGTTGCTTTTGAGCCATCGACGTGGCTCTGTGGTGCTGAAGTGATTTTCTGCCCGTTTTTGCGGGCGGTCTCGAAGCGTAAAATCCCCATTTATTGCAGTCTCAGAAAATGCTGCGTCCATCCAGTTGACCGCAGCTCCTATGTCGCGTCGTAGACGCAACCTTCAGACGAGTCACGCGACGGTTGTGGGTGACGACGTCTTCTTTCCAGACCGAAGTCGTAGTACTCGACTCACAGTCTCTGACCCTCTCGAAGGGTCGCTCCATCCGGCTTGACAGCCGGCTATATGCGATGACATCATTATAGGATCATCTATGATCCTATGCAACCGACTCAACGCCAGAGATCCACCATGAAACGAGACCGTCCCAAAACCCGATCTCAGAAGTTGAACCGAGTGTTGCGGTTGTTGGAACTGCTGTTCGACGGCAAGCAGCGGCGTGCGTCCCGCGCACTTGGCATGTCGCAAGCGAACCTTTCGCGAGTCATCAACGGGATTTATCCGCCAACTGACCGGCTGATCGAACTGCTGGCACAGCAGCCTAGCGTCAACAGTCGCTGGCTCTACGACGGGCTTGGTGAGCCGCTCATACCGGTTACGTCAGGAACACTACCGGTCACGACAAACATCCTGCCCGGCCCGCCGATAGCGCACACGAATCTGCTGTCCGGTGATCGCCATCCGATTGCCAACGTCTTGGAGAACGAATCCCGGTACTGGCTCAAGCTCCTTCCCGACAACCTGATCTTGCACGCGAATATGTACCACGTGAATCCAGGCGACCTGCTCCTGATCGAAACAGCGCGCGACCAGCTTGATCGGAACGATATCGTCTCAGGCCACCTGTGTGCTCTTTCCCTTGAGAAGCGGGGTGCGGATCCGAATGACGAAACGGACTCAGATTCCGATGGAGAACAGATGAGCTTCTTATTGGGCCACGTATTCGTGCGTGGCGGCGCTCTCTGGGTCGATCCGGCTGGTCATGGTGGCAGTCAAACTGTTTCCAAACGAAGGAGGACTATAGATCGGAAAATGTCAGATGCCGAAAGGGAGG
>JBDONA010000816.1:0-12097 GCA_039831575.1 Fuerstiella sp.
GGCTGTATTGATGAAACGGGAACCGCCAAGAGTGGTCGCGAAACAGCAGGTGTCAAACGGCAGTACAACGGCAATCGTGGGAAGATCGAAAACTGCATCAACAACGTCGCATTGCCGTATTCGGCTCGCCGAGCGGCCAATGTCGTGGTGAGTTCGATGAGCTTTCCGCCACGCACGCGTGAAGAACTCTACCGAGCAGAAGAGGATCGCCAGCACTACCATACGCGCCGCAACGCACAGGCCAGTCAATCGCACCGGAAGACAAGACGAAAACGACTGGCGGAACTCGGTATCGATCCCAAAAAAAATCAGATCCGTACCGCCAAAACCACCGCCTTCATAGGATCAAACCGCCAAACATGGCGCTGTCCAGATAGACGTCGGTTGCGCGATTGATCCGGTCACTCTTTCCCAACGCCTGCTCGGGCGACATATAACTGGGCGTACCGAGGATGGCGCCTGAGGCGGTGAGCTGCTGATCCGTCTGAATCTGTCTGGCCAGGCCGAAGTCGGTGATGTGCGGCTGATCATCGGAATCGAGCAGAATGTTTGCTGGTTTCAGGTCGCGGTGCAGCGTACTTTTTTCGTGGGCATAATGTACGGCATCAGCGATCGTGGCCATGTACTGAGCCGCGCGCCGGGACTCGAGCGCTTCGTCGCGTACCACTTCGGCCAGGCTCTGACCTTCAATATACTGCATGGAAAAGTAGGCCTGCTCGTCATGTTCGCCCACATCGTGGATGGCGACGATGTTCGCGTGTCGCAGGTTGGCAGCCAGTCTCGCTTCGGTCTGGAAACGGCGCAAATCCTCCCGTGACGCAAATTGTCCGGTCAGGATCATTTTGAGTGCAACGATCCGATCAAGTTTGATCTGTCGTGCTTTGTAGACCACTCCCATGCCACCGCGGGCGATTTCTTCGACCAGTTCGTAATCGCCGAACAGTGTTCCCGGCTTCAAAGTACCCGCTCGCCGGCCGTGATCCGCGGCAGGTAACCCCGAGGGATCGGGCATCGCATTGTCCTGGCAGCTGGCCGTGTCCCGTTCTGCAGCGATGTTCGTCACCGAAAGTGCATCCGAAAATCTGTCGAATAGCTGCTGGTTGTTCAGAAACTCATCGATTTGCCCGGGCAGATTCGGGTCCCCGCTCCACTCCGGATGCATGGCCAGCAGTTCGTCGCGTGTTGGACTTCGGCCCGAGTCGCGGGCATCAAAATACTCAACCAGCACGTGATTCAATGTTTCTTCCTGTTCATTGGCAGACGCCGCCTTGTCGACCATTTGTCTCCTCCGACTCTATGAGTTGTTGGCGAAGTTGCTTCAGGCCTCTTTTCAGCAGGCCGGCGACAGCCGTGGAACTGCGCCCCATGTGCTGGGCAATCTCCGCGACCGTTCAGCCGTGCCAGTTTTTCAGAATCAACGCTTCCCGCTGAGTCTCCGGCAGCGTGGCCATCGTGTCTGCCAGGTGCCGGGCCTCTTCCTGTCTGGCCAGGTTCTGGCTGGGCCTGGACTGTTCGTCGGCCAGCCAGCCTTCCAGTCGAACGGATGAGTGTTCAATTGCCGCCTCGATCGACTGTTCGCGGTCCACATCGCGTTTCTCGCGGCGCAGTCCGCGTATGGCGTCCAGCAGGTTGTTCGCCAGAATCTTTCGCAGCCATGCGACCATTTCCGCCTCATGGGCGCCGCGGAATTGCTCGTGGTTCTGATGAGCTTCCAGCAGTGTTTGTTGCACGACGTCTGACGCATCAAGTTTGCCACGCAAGCGGGAATCCAGTTGTCGGTCGGCAAGCATCACCAGGTACTGGCGGTACCGTTCGACGACGTTTTCAAGATTCGCGGCGGCGTGGTTCATGACGATGATCCGTTCAAACGCTGGGATCATTTTAATAGTCGGTAGCCTCGGCCACGACCTGCCAACGTCCATTATTGTCGTGGCGAAGCACAAACACCAGTTTGTCGTCGCCCGGTCCCGTTGCAACAGTCAGCAGCATGTCATCCGGCTGGACACAGGTAAACGGCTTGTCCTTGTCTTAGCTGAGACAACGATGATTTGCTCCGCATCAATCCTGCCGAACACTGCGCTCGACCTCTCGCGTCCGGCTCTGCCGATCAAACGTTCGTAACCAGCCAGTAGCTTATCGCGGCCGACAATCAGGTCCTGTTTGCGGTCAGCCTTCGGGTCCAGTTGCCACCGCGATTTGAGAAGTTCACTGCCAGCCTTGAGTGTCACTTTCGAAGCGTAATACGTTCGCAGCGACTTCATGTCTCCACTGGTTAGCGCCTCCCAGAACTCGAGGGCCGTCTTTGCTCCGTCGGCGGGCGTGACCGGAGGGGCGCCAGCGCCGGCGAACATGGCGCAACTCGATACAACAATACAGGTTAAACATGATGGCATGTCGTCGTCCTTCTGGTGCAGGAATACAGACGGACCGTATCTGGAAATGTAGCTACCAGATATGGCGACAGCAGCGGTAAATCAGGGCGCGCCAAAAACCGTGTTTCTGCCTTTTTCTTACCTGCGACATCGCTGCCAGAAGCGTTGACCGCAATTGGCTGCCTTCGAAACACCGGAACGACAAACCCTGCTAATCCCTGGTCGGAACTTTTCTTGGTGCTCCCTGATCGTCGATGGCGACGTATGTGAAGACCGCTTCCGTAACGCAGTAACGTGCGATCTGTGCTTCGCGGAGTACTGGTTTCACCCACACCTCAAGTTTGATAGTCATCGATGTGGTCCCGATGCGAGTGCACTTGCCATAGCAGCAAACGACATCACCCACTTGCACCGGATGGTGAAACGTCATTCCATCGACAGCAACGGTCACGATGCGGCCTGAGGCAATTTCCTTGGCCAGAATCCCTCCGCCAATATCCATCTGCGACATGATCCAACCGCCAAAGATATCGCCGTTGGGATTTGTGTCAGCCGGCATTGCCAGTGTACGCAGCAACATGTCGCCGTCGGGTTCTCGCTCTGTGGCAGGCATCGAGTTTTCCTTGCTGAATCAGTTTTCGTGATTTCCGTCTGAAGTCGAAATCACTTGCGGAAGTTCTGATGCTGCGGATCGCCGGCAGCTTCGATAAACGCCAACAGGTCCAGAATATTCTCCAGCGACAACGTATTCAGCAGGTCTTTCGGCATCATCGAGACTGTGGACGGAACCATCTCCTCGATGTCCTCCGCCGCAATCTGCACGACAGACGCCGGCCGTTTCGGATCGGCGGCCACGGTGATGCCGGAATCGTTGCGATTGATGATACGGCCTTCGTGAATTCGTCCGGCTTGAGTAAGGATTATGTGCGTGCGAAACTGGTCCGAGATCTGTGCCGATGGTTCCAGAATCTCTCTCACCATGATGGCTCTGCTGTAGCGTTTGGCTGCGCCGGTAATGTCCGGCCCCAGAATTCCGCCGATGTTGTTGAAGCGGTGGCACTGCACGCAGTTCGCAACCGTGAACATGTCCTGTCCATTCTTGAAGGACCGGCCGCTGCCAACGCGATCCAGTTCCGGCAGCAGGTCGGCGCTGGTCCAGTTGCGCACGAATGGGCGTGGAGTCGGCGAGCCGGTCGCAACGGTGCTCGGGAGTTTCGCGTTGACAACGTCATTCAACAGTTCGCGCTGCGTGTCAGACAGGCGTTCCACAGCAGCGTCTCGAAATCGCTGGGTGTAGATCTGCAGATGGCCTCCACCGACATAGTCAGCGGTCGCCGCTCCCGCTTCGATCTTATTCAGCAGCGAAAAGTAAGTCCGGCGCGTTGCGTTTGTCCATCCCTGCTCTGCCACCCGCAGCATCATGCCATACGCCAGCAGATCCTCCTGAGTCACTGATTCCGACATCAGCTGCACGGCGTCGGAAACGATTCGGTCCGACTTCAGGTAGACCAGCATACGGCAGAGTTCGTGATTCAAGGCTGTGGAACCTGACCGTATCATGGGCTCGAGGACGTCTGTCAGCCGTGCAGCAGACTTCTGGTCCGGCCGACCGTGTCGAGCAAACGTGACGCCGAGTGTTCGAAGCAGATCGACACGTTGCCGGTCTGTCAGAATTCGTTGGGCCAGACGAGTGAGCGAGGCCACGATTGCTGTGTTGTGGGCACCGCCAGCCGTGCGAGCAAGCGCCAGCAGGGAACCGATCGTCGTATCGGGTTGCGATTCAATCAGTGCACGCGATGTCCACAGCGCTGGGTCGAGATGCTCCAGCGCGACTCGTGCAGCAAATCGAATGTGACGGTCATCGTGTGCCAGATTCGTCCAGATGTGGTCCAGAGCGTCGGGTTTCGGGGCCACGTGGAGTGACTCCAGTTCCTGGCGATGCTGTCGCAGTTGAGCGGTGCCGGAGTCGTTGCCAACGGTCCGATTAGTGCCGGACTTTTCTCCTGTCCACGTCACGCGGTAGAGACCGGACTGAGTCCTTCGGCCGCCGACCGTGAAGTACATCGCCCTGTCAACGGGGTTGACCACGATGTCGGTCAGGGCTAAAGGAGTTCCGGTGATGAATTCTTCCAGTCGTCCTGTGTACGAAGCTCCCTGAGCAGTCAGGTGCACAGCAAACAGTCGGCCATACGTCCAGTCGCAGACGTACAACGCGTCCTGATATTCTGATGGAAAATCGGCACCGTAGCCAAACGCGACTCCCGTTGGTGAGCCCAATCCAATATCGGCGACGGCCGGCAGGCTGTCCGGCGAGTATGCCGGCCACTTGCCCGTGCCCCAGCGCCAGCCAAATTCGCCTCCGCTGATTACATGGCATACGCGTGTCGGCCGGTACCACGGAGTGCCGACGTCCATTTCCATGTCTGCGTCATACGTAAACAATTCGCCATCGCGGTTGAATGCGATGTCATACGGGTTGCGAAATCCCGCGGACACCAGTTCCCACTTATCGCCATCCGGACTCACGCGACAAACCCACCCGCCCGGTGCCATGCGGTCGGTGTTGTGCCCATTCGAGCAGGGATCGCGGGGCAGCAACTGATCTTCGGCCCAGTTTTTCGGCGACCGATACGTCTGGACTCGTTCCGGCAGGATCGTGTTGTTGCCGGCGACGACGTACAGCGACTGACCGTCGGGACTGAGTGCAATGGCATGCGGTCCGTGTTCGCCGAGTTTTCCGGTCAGTTTATGCAGCTGGGTCACGGTGTCGAACTGATCGTCCCCGTCACTGTCGGTGACCCGATACAGCCCGCTGGCGTCTCCGCTGCTGACCATCACGTACAGACTGTCGAAGGCGTACAGCAGTCCCTGCGCCGAACCCAGTTCGACTCTGAGTGGTTCAACGCTTGCCACACCGGTTTCCCCCACCGGTTTTGGCGTGACTCGATAAAGACTTCCGTATTGGTCACAGACGATCAGCCGGCCTTTGGGGTCGACCGTCATGCTGACCCAGGAGCCCTGGGCCTGCATCGGCACGGAGTACAGCAGTTCGACCTGAAAGCCTGGAATGGTTTTGAATCCGGCCGGGTCCGCGGCGGGATCGGCGGGAGGCGGGCCGCTGTCAAAGACGGCCAGCGAATCGATTTCCATTTCGAACGGCGCGTCATGAGGATCAAAGCGAATTTCTTTCAGCGGCGATGTTGTGCGAAAGAATGCTGTGTATTCGTTCCATTTTCTACTACTCGGCTTCATACGAAAACGCACGGTGCTCCGTTCACTGGTATTCGGTTCCGTTTCCGTCGTCCAGTAGATTTGCGAGTTCAATTTACCGCGAAAGCGTGCACGAATTACGAGCTTCTTCCAACCAGCCGTTCCGCCCGCAGCCGGCACAACGAAACATGGGTCGTCACCGTTGCCAATGACGTGCAGAATACCGTCGTTGGCATTCAGCTGTACCTGGTTGAGCGGCTTGCATCCGTCCATTCCGTCATCAAACGTCCACACCACAATCGATTTGGTCGTGTCGGCAGGTTCGTCGGCGAAGGATTGAAGTTGTCCGATGATCAGCAACTGCATTGCAACGCAGCTCAGGAGGAGAGTGAGGCGGGATCTTGTCATCTGTGTCTGCGGAGTTTCTGTGTGGATGGTGGGACGCGCTGTCCAACGCGATTGACCATGGAGTTTCGGATTTGACAGTCGTTCAGACCATTCTCGACGATCGAGGCGATGCTGACAAACGACATGGACGTCGGTGGAGCCAAACCCGGCGACGTGGCTGGATGGCCGTGTATGCGCCCGGCCACGACTTCAGGAGCTTGTGATCATCAAAGCTTGCCCCTGGCACCAGTGCCAAAGGGGTTTTCCGGACCCGAGAGCCGATATCCCATGCACGGTGGAATGCGCTCGCTGCCATCGATCCCGCGGTTCCCCCATGTGTCGTGGAAGTCCTGGTTAATCCGGTCTGTGAAGATCGTCGGCGCCATGAATTGCCGTCGGCCGGTGTCAACCAGATTGAAATGAATGTGTGTGTTTCGGGCGAAGTCAGGCTGCGGTGGCATATACATCCGTGCGATCACGTCACCTTTCTTCACCTGCTGGCCGCGTTTGACAAGAATGAATGGTTTGTAGAAATCGGCGTCTTCCGGATCAATCATGGGTTCGATGCTGTAATGGAAATTCACAGCTGCACCGTTCTTAACAGCAATCGCAAGTGTGACTCCATATCGTCGATTGGCGACCGGTTTCCCCAGCGTGCGATTGAACATCTCTCGTAGCTTGAAGTACTCGTCGATTCGCGCAACGTATCCGTCGGCCACCGCGTAGATTGCAGGAAATGCCTCGACGTCCCTGGCTGGAACAGGTTGGTCGGGAATCCTGAAGTAGATGTGTCCGCCAGTGTGAGGCTGGTTGGCGTCGGTCCCCTTGTACGGATGCCCGCTACGTACTGCATCTATGTCCACGACAAAGCGATTCGATTTGTTCTTCGCAAAACTGGAGATGTCCGGCAGACTCAGCAGCGCAGTATTCTGACTACTCTGTACGCCGCGGCCCGGCTTTCGTTGCCCGCCGGCCCGCGGAACTGAAGGAATCTGCTGAGACTGGAGTTCCCCACGCGAACGGAGTCGTGACTTCACGTCCTGGCCATGCAGACCCGTCACGGACAATAACGCGATCCCGATAACGCACAGGGTGCGACGGATAAAGTTCTTTTTCATGGTATCAGGGTGGTCAGTTCCATGGAAAACTCAAGCAACCACCTGCTGATCGTAGCGGATGACACCTTCCGCATCATATTGGGCCGGTGGAAAGCTGTGTGATCGACGTCATGAATGCTGCGCACTCCGACGTCAACCGTGGCACAGATCAGTTCAGCGACGCACCGCAGTTGTACGATTGGGCTGAATATTTCTGGTCAGAATGCAGGGAGTTTCGCCGCGTTGGTGGATCAGGCGATGAATTGGGCGTCAAATTGGCAGAATTGGAATTTCGATCGGATCCAATTGGCCCTACGGCAGTTTGATTTGATCGACTTTGACAAACTGCGACAGATTGTGGATGAGCATTGCTGTTCTGCGAAGCCGACAAACGGTGTCGACGTGTCCATGTGGTCCAGTCCCACAGAGTCGCTGCTGGCATGGAACGCCAACTCTTCTTCGAATCAGGAGTAATCACAAGTATGAAATCCCAATGGTTATGCGTTTCCCTGCTGGCGGTTTGCAGCTCCATCGTTGAGGCGCAACGGCAGCAGCCTGGTGACCCGCTGCAGAATCTGCTGATTTCTCCGGAGGTGTTGATCCACCATCAGGCGGAAATCGGCTTGCCTGACCGGCAGGTTGAATTGATTCGTGCTCTCCTCGAAAAAGTACAGCCGGAAATGCATGAACTCCAGCAACGGGCCAATAGTTCGATGGGCCGTCTGGCGGAGCTGCTCTCTGCAGACAAAGTGGATGCAGAGGTCGCGGTGAGGCAGCTCGATCAGTTCCTGGCGATCGAAAAGGAGCAGAAGCTCCACCATCTGCGAATCATGATTCAGCTTCGGAACGAACTGACGCCCGCACAACGGCAGGCTGCGTTGAAGTTCGGGCGGGCATGGATCTCCGACGAGGGGCTGGAGCAGCGTCTGAAGGCGAAACTCACGCGGATCGAAACTGAGTTGCAATCACGCGCGAAGGCCGGCTCTCCCCCGTTCGACGCCGTTGGGATGATGCAGAAGTTTCCGAAGCTGATGCAGAACGGTCGGGCACGGGAAGCTGAACTGCTGCTGGATCGAGTGATCGGGACGCTCGGACTGGACATGGCCAGCACGCCTCAGCCGGGACAGGCTCCGACTCCTCCACGACTTGCGGAAAAGATTCAACAGTTGCATCTCCGTGTCCGGCAATTGGAGCAAGGCGGCAAAGACGTCCTTGAGATCCACAAAATAATGCAACCACTGGCCAGGTTGATTCAGCAGGGCAAGGCACAGGAGGCGGAGAAACTGGTCGCACGGGCTCTGCATCTGACCGACCTGAATTCCGCTGCTGAGCGGACATGGCCTCCCGAGAACGAAAGGAGCCGGCCTGAGGTACGGCCGATCGACTCGACACTTACGGCAGATGGTCTGGGCGACGCCAAAGCGCAGGGTGAGTTCTACCGCATGGACGAAGTTCAGACGATTCAACTGCGAATTACCTCGGAAGACATGCAGCGTCTGATGGCGGCTCTCCCCGAACAGATCTATGTGCCGGCCTCCTTTCAGTGGCGCGATGTGACATTTGAAAAAGTGGCCGTCCGCTTCAAAGGAAACAGCTCGGCAAATCCAAATCAAAGTCACAAACGCAGCTTTCTGATCAAGTTCAACAAATACGATGAAGACGCTCGGTTCTATGGACTGCGGCGAGTTGCTTTTGACAACGGTGTCCAGTTTGGCAGCATCTTCAGCGAGCCGATCATTACCGAGATTCTTCGCGATCAGGGCCTTCCGACGCATCGATCCAACTATGCCCGAATTTTCCTGAACGACCAGTACCAGGGCGTCTACGTCAACGTCGAACGAATCGATGAATCATTCATCGAGCAGAATCTGCCCGACACAGACGGTGCATTATTCAAGGTCGATGAGGGAGGACCTGGATGTAATCTTCAGTTCCTGGGCGATGACCCATCCGTCTACAAGACGGCGTTCGAGGCGAAGTCCGATTCGGCGAAGAGGGCTCGTGCTCAACTGGTCGACTTCATTCGCATGATCAACCAGACGGAGCCCGATGAATTCGCGGCGGCACTGGAAGCTTCGATGGAGCTTGACGATTTTCTACGCGTTACCGCCGTCATGTTGTTTTCCGGAGCGTTCGATCAGCTGACCGGCTGGGGACCGCACAATTACTATCTGTACCACGACCCGGGGCATGATCGTTGGCGCTATCTGCCCTGGGACCTGGACGTTGGATTCTGCGAAAACGCATTCGGGCGCATCAATGTGCTTGCTGACTGGCATGCCGCCTGGCCCGTGGCTCCCAGCGGCCGGGTCAATCCGTTGATGGAACGTATCACTGCTGACCCCACGCTGTTAAAAAAATACCGTCAGGTAGCTCGAGCCATTCTGGACAAGTACTTCCAGCCGGAGCGCCTGTGCGGAATTATCGACGCGAATTATGATCTGATCAAAGAAGACCTGCAGTCAGATCCGTTTCCGCACCAGCGAGTCACCGTCGCGGGCGATCGTGGCTACGATGGAATTGTGGAATCGATCAAAACCTTCATGCGCAAACGATATGTCAGCGCGGCGGAACAGTTGGATAATCCGGGGCCGCGGCCGGAGATCGTGCACCGGCCAGCCGGCGGCAGAAATGGAGGACTTCCGCCGCGGTTGGCCGAAAAAGTCCACAGAATCGAACAGCGGGCCGGTCAGATGCAAATAGATGGACAGGATATTCTGCCAATTCAGAATTTGATGCAAAGAGTTCCACCGCTGCTTCAACAGGGCAAAACGGATGAGGCAGAGCAGGTCCTCAATCACGTGTTGCAGATGGTTGGAGTGAAGCCGAGGGAAGTCAAACAGGAATCGTCGCCCGATTAGACTGTCGCCGACCGTTCCCTGTGAGGTCGATGCCGGGAGCGAACTTCGCCTCGCCAGTATTGTTGTGTGCCACTGGCTCTGCCAGTGACTTGAGACGTACAGAAATACTGGCAAAGCCAGGGGCACACATTAATTCAGCGTTCACGCTACAATCGTGGCCAGGCAAATTAACAGAGAGTATTGCACCGATGGAATTTCTTGAAGTCCCGCTGTTTGACGACGACGTTTTCAAACTACTGGTTCGCTTTGCGATCAACGTCTTCTTCCTGACGATCATCGTCAAGTTCGCAATTTATCCCAGCCAGCGAGAACGTGATTTCGCTTTTACGGCCGTGATGATGAACGTGACGGTGTTCTTTATTTGCTTTTCGCTGAAGAAGCTTGAGCTGGGAATCGGAATGGCACTCGGTTTGTTTGCCATCTTCGGAGTACTGCGATACCGAACGGACGCGATTCGCGTGAAGGAGATGACTTATCTATTCATCGTGATTGGCATCGCAGTCATCAATTCGCTGTCCAACAAAGCGACCAGCTACGTCGAAGTCGCGACGATAAACTTTCTGATTTTTGGTGCTGCGTTGCTGAAGGAACGAATTGTCGGCAACGTTCCCGATGTTGTCCCGAAGAAACGGGAACCAAACGTCGAGAAACGCAAACAACTGAAGCACACGGTCGACTATGACAAACTCGAATGGCTGGCGCCGGAGTATCGACAGGAGCTGCTGGACGACCTGCGTGAGCGCACGGGCATTCCTGTTTTACGAGTGCAGGTTCGAAACATCGATCTGCGCGATGCCACGGCAACTCTCACAATTTGGTACGACGATCCCAACCGCAATGACACGGTGACGACAGTCGACGAGGCAGGCTCGGAAGACTGACGGAACAGCGATTGCCGGAAATGACAGGCTGGAATGAGGGATGTTGGTACGTTGGAAGAAGTGATATCGACATTCGACGGAACAGCTTTAAGTGAGCGGTCCCAATACAGCCCGTCAGGCACAAAACTCGAATTCGGGATTTAGCGGTGGCCATCTGCGACATCATCGTTGCGATCGTGTTTCCCCTTCCCCAGGTGATGAATAAGAGTAACCAGTTTGCGCAGCTTTCCGGCACCAAGCGGTCGGTTGCGCTGAATTGGATCATTTCGTGAGCCAAAAGCCGAACGAATTTCGGAACATGTCTGCGACACGAAGAATACAACGTAACACCCATGGTACAGGTCTGGAAGGCAGGCCCACGATCGAGGCTATCGTCACTAAAAATTCCGCAAAGAGCTCGTCAGACCGTAATTCACATTCGAAATCTACACGGTAAACGTTTAAGGTATTTCCGGCCGGACACAGCATGGCCGACGGCGAACACCCTCAGAACGTTGTGTAAGGGGTCTCGTCGACCAGCAAACGCTGCCCGGTGATGGAAGTGCAGACTTATCTGGAGAGACTCAACTACGGGAGTTGCAAATGCCAAGACACCCAGTCGCGGAACTGCGAAACGTTGTCCTTGTGGGTCATGGAAACGCCGGTAAAACATCACTGGCGGATCTGATGCTCTTCAAGGCGGGCGAAACGAAAAAAGCGGGGTCAACGGACGACCAGACAAGCGTTCTGGACGTTGACGAAGACGAAAAAGAGCGGCATCACTCCATCACGTCTCACATCTGCCACTTCGAACACAACAACGCCCGCGTAAATCTGCTCGATTCGCCCGGCATGCCGGACTTCATGGGTTACGTCATCGGTGCTCTGCGAGCCGCAGAGACAGCCATCGTGACGATCAGTGCTCACGTCGGGATTGAGGTGAATACGCGGCGATCGTTTCAGCACGCTGGCAGCCGCGGGCTGGCACGATTCATTGTGATCAACAAGTGCGACGAGGCAAATGTCGATCTGCCGCAGTTGATGGATTCCATTCAACGACAGTTTGGTTCAGCGTGTGTACTCATGAATGTGCCCGTCGGCTGTGGCGCGGACCTGTGTGGAATTGTGGATACGGTACGACTCCCGGCCATTGTGCCGGATGGCACCGTCATGGATCCTGTTGAAATACATCAGATGGTCGTTGAGGCTGCTGCCGAAGCCGATGATGAACTGATGGCGCAGTACTTTGAAGAAGGTGACATTTCACTGGAGGATATTGGCAGAGGGATACTCAAGTCCGTCATTGCCGG
>JBDONA010000771.1:0-539 GCA_039831575.1 Fuerstiella sp.
GCGAGTGATTCACGACCGAGCACTCAGCCGTGAAGTTTCGGATTCATTCCGTTGACTGCCCGTATCAGCGTCCGTCGCGGTCTCTGGTGCCGTAGGCAGTCGTTCGATCCCTCCAGCCTCACCAGCAAGCTGTTTTAGTTTGACTCCGAGATGGGTCCGTTCATTGCTTTCCTCTTCCTGAAAACTCAACAGGTGAATGAACTGAATGAGCGTGAACATGAAATAGGTGGCTGACCCGATCGCCAGAATGAATGGAATTGATGTCATGTCCTTGTCCTCCTCGTCACCAAAGTCGGCGCGTACCGGTGGCCCAGAGATGTCGTGCCGTTTTCCGAGCAGCGTTGCTCGATGGCGATCCCCAGAGTTGAACTGGGTTCAATCAGGTTTCGAACCTGATCGAGATTCCGACCTCCCGATCGCGTTGGGCCTCATTCGCCGCGCGGCGTAGCGAAGACCAAAGAGTTCTATTTCTTTAATCGTGGTCTACTCAAGGGAATCCTGCCCGACAGATGGAAAGAAGTTCGAGTGGACCAGATGCT
>JBDONA010000771.1:549-2728 GCA_039831575.1 Fuerstiella sp.
CATGCTCTGGTCTCCCGATCAGTTACGCGGAAAACCAGAAAAATACACACCCCGTCAAGACTGGCACTCATGTACGCTTACACTTTATGCGGCGTGTGGAGGTCGACGAGTCCATCGAGGTGGATCACCTGCTGTTACTGCAGGATATCATGAACGCGGAGATCCGGGATGGAAGCAACATTTCGTTCGTGCATTCGATGGTTGGTAATCCGTACGTCGACAGTAAATTGGTGTCCCAGCGCGGCGTAGCGAAGACCAAAGAGTTCTATTTCTTTAATCGTGGTCTACTCAAGGGAATCCTGCCCGACAGATGGAAAGAAGTTCGAGTGGACCAGATGCTGCTAAGATTCGACGGTGCCTTTCGAAAGGTGAAGAATATGGGCGCTGGTGGTCTTCAGTGTGTCGCCATACCCATCGCAACTATTGAACAGGCAATGGAGGGTGAAAACGACAATACAGACTTCAACCCATTCTCCGCCGTGTAAGACTGAAACTTGCAACCAAAGCGCAACCAAAGCGCAACCAGAATTCCAAACCAGAATTCCAGTGTTTTCTCTCTCTAAAGAGAGAGAGATGAGAGAGTTAGAGGAGAGAGTTTCAGTATTTCAGTAGTAAGGAGTCAAAGACATATAGAGGTCTCAGTTTCCTGATGGTTGATTGTTCTTCCTCCTGTCTATGTCTAGATCGTCAGTTTGGCGCAAAAGCGCAACGCGGCATTTAAACCCTTTCAATGAAGTCACTTAGGGGTTTCACTGAACCGAAACAAGTTTCAACAGAGCGCAACCGTCACCAAAACACTTGGGAATGCCGCAGTCGTATGGACCAGTTCAATCCCTGCGGGTCACGAGGCATCACACAGGGCCAGAAAGTTTTGCTCCTCGGATAGTCAACCGTTTGGGCGATCAGGAGAAGCGTGGGCACATGTTGGCAGTGGTGACGAGCGAGGATTCACGTGAGCGGTTTCATGTCGTCATTGCTCAATGTCATGGACGTGCGAGGGACTTGCTTCTGATTGGGTTTGTGCTGCCGTGGAACATCCCCGTGACGATGTCGGATTTGACACAGTACCCTCAGAAATCTGAACTCCGCCCAGACATACTGGCTGTTTTCTCGTCATATGAAATTGTCGTTTCAAGAAATGTTAAGCATGCCAGACCGACCGCTGTTGTGTCTGGGGCGCTCATCCAAATACGTCAGAATGGCGCATTCTTGATTTCACATATGGCATTCAGAGGCGTCGGTGGCTGCGGGTGGAGGATCGTACGATCAAGTCGCCTCCGCCCTGCCGGTTCAGGTGCACAGTGATCGTGATTGTCTCGTCGTATTCGTTTCGCAATCCTGTGCCAAATTTTTCTTCTTTTGATCCCAGCAGCATCCGGTGCCCGTGATGCATAGTGTTCGGTCAGCATCAAATAACTTTTGACAGATGCCGGATTTCGATTACTCTAGATATTCACTTTGCCACGGAGGAATTGCGGTGAGTTATTCAGAACACGACCGGCCAGACTGGCTGCGTATCGTCAGCAGGACTCCTGAATCTGCGGTGGTCGCGTACTGTCCGGAACTGGAGCCATTGTTTCTGGATATCGGTCCCAACGGCCACTGGCGGCTGTCTGGCGGAGGAGGACGCGATTTGGTGCTGACGCGAGTCTGCGCGAATTTTGGGGCGGCTTCTGCAATCATTCTCACCGCGCAAGGCAGCAAGCCTGATGGTGAGTGTTACGTTCGGCTGGACACAAACATTGCGGCGCGTTTTCTGTACAACGGCCAGGCACAATCGCTGATCAGAACCAAGCTGGCCCAGCGGCTGCACAGATGGGGGTGCGACCTTCATGGTTGGGTTTGGAATGAACCAGCTGCACCGATCCAACGCCTTCAGCAGTGCCGTGAACTGGAGGTCGCCTGATGGCAGGAATCCTGGGAACCGGCTGCATGAATGAACATCACGACGGCTGACCATCCGACAGAATCCGGTACACCGTCGACCTCGACAACTTCGTGGCTCGAACGATCGCGGCCTTCTTTTCGCCCTGAGCGGCCATCTGACGGACCAGCCGGATTGAGTCATCAGTCACGCTCAGCTGTCGCCCCTTCTGGCTGCCGCCCCACTTCTGGCCATTTTCTCGCGCCGCCTGCTGCCCAGCAACGATGCGTTCTGACCGGAGTTCGTTTTCAAATG
>JBDONA010000311.1:0-2727 GCA_039831575.1 Fuerstiella sp.
GAAAACCCATCCCGTACCGCTCCGTGTCAGGAATTCGAACCTCGCCCAACTCGCACCGCAACCCATCCGCCGGTCCCCGCTGAGCCGCGAAACTGGTCCCCTCCCAGCCCGCGATCGACAATCATGTGTATCGGCTCATTCAAAAAGGCGTTCTGCCGTCCGTCAAACTCGGAAAAAGCAGGCGTGTTCCGGTTCGTGCCGTGCGTGAACTGGTTCTCAACAACATGGTCTTCGTTGTGGAAACGGAGACCAAGCAACCATAAAAAAAGCCGCCCCCTTGGGACGGCTCAACTCAAAATTAAATTGGAGGCATTGCAATGTCCAACTCACCAGTATCTATGAATGAAACAACCGAAATTGAGCAAACATCTTCGGTCAACGAAACGACCCAAATTCCAGACCCCTTCGACGTGTCCCGTCTTACACTTTCGCAAGATTTCCAATCTGCGGCAGGAGTGAAAAAAATTCTCAACACCATCCCGGTGAGGAAGCCAAGCAAAGAGTGGTTTGTGAGAACCCATCCCGACACGTCATTCCATATCAACACTTGTGTCGTCGAACTCAAAGAAGATAACGAATTGTATCTGGTCGATCCGTCTCTGTGGGCGGAGTTAGCGGGTGAGTCCACCTTCGGCCCCCGAGCATTGATAACAACGATCAATCGCCAAAATGTGCTGTTCCTGTGGCCCATCCGACTGCCAAACTCCGATGGCCGGATTGACGATTGGAACCACTCGGCCCTCGATGCGTCTCAGATCGCCAAAGAGAAATGGGTTCGCGTTCAGTCGAACCGCTCTCTTGGTGCCTATGAAGTTTTCGAGGCAACGGGAAACTGTGGCGACCCATCATGGGACGTGCCGACGTTCTCGGAACTTCTTCGGATCGCTTTCAAGGACAAGTTCATTCGAGACCTTGAACACCCTGTTCTTCGACGGCTTCGGGGGGAGGTATGATGCACCAATTCTCTTGCTTCCGGGAGATTTGGGCTGTCGATTTTGAGTTTCAACAACCGCCCGGAGAGCGGCCCTCTCCCGTCTGTTTGGTTGGACGGGAACTTCGATCCGGTCGGCTGGTTCGACTGTGGCGCGACGAACTTCAAAGTCGCAGCGAACCTCCCTATCCGACCAGCCCGGACTCTGTCTTCGTCAGCTACTACGGCTCTGCAGAACTCGGATGCCATCTTGCTCTGGACTGGCAGATGCCGACCCGCATCGTTGATCTGTTCGCTGAATTTAAGTGTCGCACTTGTGGCGTGACCACACCAAATGGTGCTGGCCTTTTGGGAGCATTGAGTTTCTTCGGCCTTGATGGGATCACTGGATGTGAGAAGGACTCGATGCGACAACTGGTGATGCGTGGTGGGAGATATTCTCACGACGAACGGCTCGCCATTCTCGATTATTGTCAAAGTGATGTGGACGCACTCGCCCGCCTGCTTCCGCAGATGGCTCCGGGGATCGACCTTCCACGAGCGTTGGTGCGCGGAAGATACATGGCCGCTGCCGCTCGTATGGAGTGGAATGGTGTCCCAATCGACGTGGAATCTTTGGAGCGATTTCGAGCCAACTGGGACACCATCCAATCTCGTCTGATTGAAAGGATCGACAGAGATTACGGAATTTATGAGGGCCGAACTTTCAAAGCAAATCGTTGGGCGTCATGGCTGGCAAACAAGGGCATTCCGTGGCCCCGTTTAGATTCCGGGGCGTTGGCTTTGGACGATGACACGTTTCGTTCGATGTCCCGATCACACCCTGATGTCGCTCCAATTCGAGAACTCCGAAACTCCCTCTCAAAGCTACGTCTTCACGATCTGGCCGTAGGAAAAGATTGTCGAAATCGCTGCTTGCTGTCGGCGTTTGGATCGAAGACCGGGCGGAATCAACCAAGTAACTCAAAGTTCATTTTCGGCCCTTCGGCGTGGCTCCGTAGCCTCATCAAACCACCGCTTGGTCATGCAATCGCCTACGTCGATTATTCGCAACAGGAATTTGGAATTGGCGCGGCACTCGCCCATGATCTGGCGATGCAGGACGCTTACACCTGCGGTGACCCCTACCTGCAATTCGCCATCCAAGCCGGCGCAGCACCACCCGACGCCACAAAGCAAACACATGCGGCGGTTCGAGAGCAATTCAAGACGTGTGCGTTGGCCGTTCAGTATTCGATGTCCGCAGAGTCGCTTGGACAAAAGTTGAACGTCCCCACTGCTCGTGGTCGGGAACTCATTCTCCTTCATCGAACGACTTACTCCGACTACTGGCGATGGTCTGATGGAATCCAAGATTATGCAATGCTCCACGGAAAGTTGAACACTGTTTTGGGTTGGACAGTACGGGTCACGAAGGACGCAAATCCACGTTCGTTGAGGAATTTTCCACTTCAAGGCAATGGGGCTGAAATGTTGCGTCTGGCATGTTGTCTTGCAACAGAACGGGGAATTCGTGTTGCTGCACCCATCCATGACGCCCTGCTGGTCGAAGCTCCGGTGGATGAAATCGAACACGTCGTTTCAGAAACCCAAACAGCCATGAGAGAAGCCAGCGAGACGGTCCTGTCGGGCTTCTCCCTGCGTTCTGATGCGGAAACCGTCTGTTACCCTACGCTGCCACCGACGGCAACGTCCATCTTCACGACCTGCATGCAACGATGCTGCACCTGCTGGGGTTCGATCACACCAAACTGGTCTATCGCTACGGCGGCCGCGACTTCCGCCTCACGAACATA
>JBDONA010000851.1:0-2726 GCA_039831575.1 Fuerstiella sp.
TGCGGGCCCATCGGCGTTGTCGCGGATCGTTTGTTCGAGGTCGTCAGCCATTTGGGTCTCACAGATGGCAGCAACACGCTGCCTATCTGGAGAGCTACTCGGTTGACGTGTGGAGTGACGGAGGGATCGCCAGAAAGAAAAGGGAATGTTACCAGATACGGAACTCAGCAACCGAACCTGAACGTCAGTCTTCCGTTCCCGAACTATCCAGTCGTCACGATACTTTAAGACGGTCGGTGGTCGTCACTCGCACCCGCAATGCCGACATGCGCAGTGCGAGACTGGATGCCGCACAACTCGGTCGGTGTACTTGCGAGGACACCCGTCATCTCAAGTTTGCTCTAGAACCTGCCTTCTCGCACCTGTCCTGGCTGCAGTCCTTTTCTGTAGGCGACGACATTCTCCGGCGTGACGGACTCGTTTTCGGGCAGCACCACCGTCGACTTCTCGTCACTGAGTGTTGCCACACTCTTCAGGTTTTTCAGCTTCTCGGTTGCCTCAATCGCTGTTGCCGAATCGTCGTACCACTCGAACCACGGCAGGTTTGCATTGGAGTACTGCTTTGCTGTTGCCGGTGGATAGGGTGGGTCTGATCCAGTAATTGATTTCCAGACCATCGAGTTGCATAGATGCACAAAGCAACGGCTGGATGCCGTTTGATCCCAGTCGTTGGGATCAAACGGATCGTCATAGATTTCCTGCTTCATCAGGCCACCGGGAGCCAGTCCCATGTCACAACTGAGAGCCACACCGCCTCTTGGCATGCCCATATCTGCCATGCGGCTGAATCTCATACCTGACTCTTCGACAATCGGGAAGCGGCGTTCGAACACCTCGCGTTTCATCGGACAAACGGCGATCTGAATGCCGCCGTGTTCGCCAGTTCCCGTGAGCTGTTCTTCGGCTGAGTAACCTGCTCCAAGCGGCACAGCAACGAACTGCCGGATTTGGCCCTTCTTGACGACGTACCCGTCCAGCCACGGCTGTTGAGGGGCAACCATGTAGTTCTGTGGCTGCTTCACCAGATTCTCTGTCCAGGGTTCTCCGCTCACAGCACACTGTTTGCCGGTCGCAATCTTAATCGCAAACGGGTACGACGCGCCGCGTTGTGGTACAGACGAGGTTTGAAAGTTCAGCCATAACGCCTCCGACTGATACATTGGCATCATTACACCACCGCGCTGCAGCCAATCTGCCGGAACATCGGCTGCATTGTCATCCACGTGCCTCAACGGAAAGGTTCCCAAGCCTGGTGGCAAAGGATACGACTTGTTGTCGTCGGGAATACGGAGTGTCCTCTGGAATTCAATGAATAGTTTTGCCCCTGGATGAGAGCCCGGGAACGTAAACACCATTCGGTCATTTTTGAGTTCAATCATGTGTGCCCTTTCATCAGCGAAATGAGATTACCATTCACCATCCCTGACCTCCCGGACCACACGCAGCAGCGCATGTTCGGGAGCATCCTTCATCTGCCGCAGCAGTTCAGCAAACAGTTTCGGCCGGCGCCGAACAATGGCCTGCAATTCCTCTGACACCTTCCCAGCGAGGGCCAGCAGGACATCCGGGTCTTCGTCCAGCTCTTTTGCGAGCAGAACAATGGTCTGCTCTGAGGGAGGAGGCTGTTCGCCTCGTTCCACTTTGCTGAGGTAGGACGGCTCAATACCGACTCTCGCTGCGACCTGTCGAACGGAATAACGCCGATCTTTGGTTTTCAGCGCCTCACGTACGTTCCTCAGATGTTCTCCAAATCCGTCCATTCGTGTACTGTATACTACACACTCCCTGAAGCAACGGGAAAATAACGAAAATTCAGGACTTTTGAGAGGATCGGCCTTATTCCCCCGTGATTCAATCACCTGTGACGGCCGTTCATCACCGTTTGCTTTTCTGCAGTTTTGACAGTTTCACGCGGTCTCGCGACCGGCGATTCTCCTGCCCGGTACCAAACAACACGGCTCCCTGAATCGATGCGGCCACGGCGGCACCCACAAGACAGTCGAGCCAGTGGTTGTCCGCCTGCTCCGGCCGCATCTTCCATTCATCGACTTTGCGACCACGACCCTCGGTCTTCACGAAATACTCGGCCGTGACGTGCTCCGCAAACAGGCGATGTGTCTCTGCCTTTGAACCAAACAGAGACAAGCAACCACCGTCTCCCATCGCGACTGCAAGGCGAGCATGCACGAAGGACTTCCACCAGTTGGTGTCGTACACCACGTGCCGCACGGATCGCCTGCCGCGTACGTTCGGGATTCGCCAGTTGAGTCCGACTCGGTCGCCCGGTTTCCGTTTGTAGTCGGAGAACGGAATGCTGGACGCTCCAGCGAATCGCCCATGTGACGGCAACAGGATCGTCGAGTGTGAGCTTTGCCGACAGAACTGGTAAACGACATCGGTCGAGTGCCCCCAGTTTGCGTCGATCAGGCAGCGGTCGATCCTCATCGCCGCACCATCGTCACGTTTCCATTCGCGCGATAGGTAGTCATCAGTCACCGCTTCCAGTCCGGCGTAGATGGATCCTTCGAGGCCCGTTCCTTTGGCGCTGGCGGCCAGAGTTTGACGGGCATCGCGTAATGTGAAGTAAGCACGCTGCTGATCGGGGAAGCCACCGTAATCGACGACATAGCCGCTGAAGTTGTCCTCCCAGGCAGCCACGACGTAGAAGAGCATCTTCTGCTGCACATCAATGAACATGGTGAGGTGGTTGCAGGACAATGGGATTT